>DAIPJL010000145.1:0-3141 GCA_036770305.1 Bacteriovoracaceae bacterium
AAGTCGCAGAAGCCGGGAAGCGCGACAGGCCCACGAAGTCGCGGGACACGAAGAAGTCAGAAGCTGGCACCGACGACCTCGGGGCTGGCCACTACTCGAACAAGAAGCGCGCGCAGAGTCCCTTTGAAGAAGACGACGAAGACGAAGATGAGGGGCCCGCTAGTCGGGCCCGCAAGAAATCCCGCAGCACGAGCG
This sequence comes from Bacteriovoracaceae bacterium, assembly GCA_036770305.1. Classification (GTDB taxonomy): domain Bacteria; phylum Bdellovibrionota; class Bacteriovoracia; order Bacteriovoracales; family Bacteriovoracaceae; genus UBA6144. The sequence goes on from DAIPJL010000145.1 coordinate 196, forward strand.
CCTTCGACGACGAGGACGACGACGCCGAGGAGCAGCGCCAGGGCCTGAAGAGCAAGGGCGGAACCGACGACCTCGGCGAAGGCCACTACCGCTCGAAGAGCCGCAAGCGCGTCGAGGAAGAGATCGACGAGGAAGACGAACTCGACGAGGTCTCGGCGAAGACCAAGCGCGAGCGACCTGAAAAAGTGGTCGAGGCGCGTGACCGTAAGATGCGCGCCATCGACGACCTGCTCCCGGATGGTGACGGCGCCGACGCGGATCAGGAGACGGGCCCGCGCAGGAGCGAGTTCGACGACGCGGGCGCCGATGTCTCGCCCATCGTCCGAACCAAGCCGCGACTCGTCCGCTCTCCGGAAGAGGAGGAGCTCGAAGAGGACACTCCGCAGGAGCGGCGTAGCCGCGAGCGGGCGCGCAAGGAACTCGCGGCGCGCGAAGCCATCCCGAGCATCACCGCCGAAGCCCAGAGTGACGACGGAAAACCCGTGGTGAACTCGGACGTGAAAATCACGGCGACGCTGCGGACGAAGGCGCAGCCCAACGTCGAGCGGATCTTCGCCCTCGACGACTTCTTCGAAGACACGGCGATCATCTCCCTCGGGGGGGCGGCGCTCGTGCCCGGCGAGGCCCTGGAGATCACCATGGTCTTCGACTACATGAACCGGGCAAAGAAGATTAACGTCGACGCCCTCTGCGTCGAGTGCGACGGCGACGCCGAGCAGTTCTTCGCGACCGTCAAGCTCGAGGGAACGTCGCTCAAGATCTTCGAGCAGTTCATGCTGCTCTTCCAGCTGCGCCAGCAGCACATCCACCAGTTCATCAAAACGGCGAAGGGCCTATGACGAAGCTCGCCGGGCACAACCTTCTGATCATCGAACCGAACGCCCCGCGCGCGGCTAATATTTGTCAGTTTCTGACGAACAACGGCGCCAACGTTTTCGTTGCCACGGATATCGTGCAGGCCCAGGCCCTGCAACAAAAGTGGGACATCGACATCGTCCTGGGCCATGAGAAGTTCCTCGAGGAGGTGAGCGATCCGGTCGTGCGGGAGTTGCGGCCCGATCCTTTTAAAAACCCACCCTTGCTCTTCGTTTATGGAGAGAAACGAGCGGTTTCACCCCAACGGATGAGCGCGCGCGGCGTACTCTTATACTTTAGCCTTCCCCTCGATCTCTCGTTGATCGTTAAGGAAATCGGGCATTTCCTCTACGACCCGTGGAAGCACATTAAACAGCTCGGCCAGAGCGAACTCGAGAAACAAATTCGCCTGCTTTTGCAAAAGGGTGAGACAATAGAAGAACTGCAAGTCCCTGAGTTTTTAGAGGACGGAATGACGCTGGGTGCGGACGTCGCCCTCGCGCTCGACGGAGCGCTCACGCTGAGCATCTGCCTGCCGAACTCGAAGACTCTGCGATTCGCAGTGAGCGCGCAGGCACCGCGCGGTGGAGAGGATGGGCCTCGGTTGAAGGTCCAGGCCCGCGACCTCGACCGCTGGCGCTGGTTCCTGGATCACCTTAAACGACAGCAGAGTAGCATCGATAATTTTTTGAAAGCTAGTTCGGGGAAATAGCCGTGGACAAGAAGCAGCTCCTCCAAGATTACCTCACACAGCACGCGGTCCTCATCGTGGACAAGAACACGAGTTCGCGGAACCGTCTGCTCAAGGTCATGGTCGATCTCGGGGTCAAGCGCCACATGATTCACACAGCGGGCTCGATGGTCGAAGCCGAAACCATCATCAAAGAAAACTCCGTGGGCCTCGTGCTCTCCGACTACTTCGTCGCTGGGGGCTCGGGCTTCGACCTCTTCAAGATGGTCCGTACCAGTCACAACCCCGAGAACAAGAAGCTCTGCCTCATCCTCGTCACGTCGAACATCTCGCAGACGGCCGTGGCCAAGGCCGCCGAAGAAGACGTCGACAGCTTCATCATCAAGCCCTACACGCTACAGTCGATCCAGGAGAACCTGCTCTCGACGGTGTCGAGCAAGATCCAGCCCTCGCCCTACATCGTCAAGATCGAGGAAGGCAAAGAGGCGCTCGCGCGCGCCGACTATCGCCACGCGATCAGCTGCTTCGAAGCTGCGCTTCCGCTGCACCCCCGGCCCTCGCTGGCGCTCTTCTACATGGGCCAGACCCAGTACCTCATGTCCGAACAGCAGCAGGCGGTGGGCAAGTACAACAAGGGTCTCTCGTACAACTCGATCCACTTCAAGTGTCTCATTGGTCTCTACGAGATTTTCATGAAGGAGAAGAAGTTCCAGGAAGCGTACCAGGTGGTGAAGAAGGTCGCGAAGTACTTCCCGGCGAACCCGGACCGGCTCACTCAGATCATCCGCCTCGCGATCGTCACGCAGAACTACGAGGACATGGAGAGCTACTACGAGATCTTCACCCAGCTCGACGAACGAAACGCCGAACTCATCAACTACATCGGGGCCGGACTCTTCGTCGCCGGGAAGTGGTACATGCTCGAAGGGCAAAGTCCGAAGGCGCTTTCGCTCTTCGAGAAGATCGCTGTTTCGTGCTCGGAGTTTTCGAAGTTCCTCCGCGCCATCATCACGACGCTCGTGGAGCACCAGCGCGCTAGCGACGCCGAGAAGTACATGTCGCGCTTCCCCGCGGGATCGATGGACGGCGAAGACTACATGGTGAGCGACTACCTCATTCGCTACGATGGAAAGACCGGCGACATCGGTGGAGCGATCAAGAAAGGCATCGAGCTCTACAACCGCAACATCCGTGACTACATGTGCCTCAAGGTCATGGTCGAGGCGATGATCAAGGAGGGCATGACCGACAAGGCCTCTCCGTACATCCAGGAACTTAACCGGCTCTACCCCGACCGTGCGCGCATCCAGGCCGTCTCCTAGAGACGCCTAGATGCAAGACACGTTCACGCTGCACTCGGCGTTGACCGTCGAGCTGTGCCCCTGGCACGCGGCGATGGC
>DAIPJL010000145.1:3241-8000 GCA_036770305.1 Bacteriovoracaceae bacterium
TCACGCTGCACTCGGCGTTGACCGTCGAGCTGTGCCCCTGGCACGCGGCGATGGCCTGGTCGCGAGAGAGCTGGGGGTTTCGGGTGTTGCTGTTGAAGTTGTAGCCACGTGAGCTCGTGTTACATGAGACAAACTCATGGTAGCTCTGGCCGTCGTTGCAGGAAACGTTGGCGCTGCACTCGGCGTTGACCGTCGAGTTATGGCCCTGGCACGCGGTGATCGCCTGGGAGCGCGAGAGCTGCGAGCTGCGCGTGTTGCTGTTGAAGTTGTAGCCGCGCGAACTCGTGTTGCAGTTGACCATGTCACCCGCCGGCGGGTTGATGATTTCGCTGATCGGCGAGCGGGGCGTTTCCGCGGTGCGCGGAGGTGCGGAGTGCTGCGCGCGGACGCTGAGGATCTGTAGGCCGTTCAGTCGGCGCATGAGACGCAGGTTCGACCGGTCGTCGCGCAGGCCCTCGGCCGGCAGGTCCTGGAGCAGTTCGTGTGCCTCGACGATCATTTCGGCGTAGCGCCGGGCCTCGCCGTCGCGCGAAAGGTCCCAGTTCACCATTTCCACCAGCTTTCGCATGAGCTGGTACTGTGCTTTGGCGTCGAGGACGTTGACGATCCCGGGCGCCATGCCGCTCATGAAGGCGGCGCCGAAGCGTGCGTAGCTCAGCTCCGTCGTCGTGTTGCCGGACTGGGCGCGTTGCTGGAAGGCGAGGTCGGACTCGTAGAAAGAAAGGGCGATCTGGATCGAGCGCTGGAGGATGTCGAGTACGTTCTCCTGTGCGCCGACCTGTTCCATGTCCATGGTCTTCTTCATGTCAGAGACGAGGAGCATGCCGCGGTTCAAAGCGAAGCGCATGAACATCTGGTACTGCTTCTTGTCCGAGCGGCTGACGACTGAGCGAACGCTTCGTTCGATGTAGTGCGGTCTTTCACGAAGCGGAAGCGAGCGCGCCTGATTGAGGGCCCGAGTGAGTTGATTGTGAGCGTTCTGCGCCCAGGGGATGAACTCCGCGATGTCTTCTTGCGAAAGTTGCGTCAAGGTTCCTTCGGCGAAGTCACCGGCCACGAGTTCTTCCGGAGCATCGATGCGCGGGAGACGTACGTCCGCGATGGCGCTAAAGTTCAAGGTAAAAACGAGGGCCGGGACGAGGAAAGCGCGTGTGGTTTTCATAGTGATTCCTATTCCTTGTCCGAGCCGTTGGAGTTGTTGCCGCAGCTGCGGTTGAAGAGGCCGCAGCCTTCTTCGGTGAACTCGCGCATGCTCCAGTTCGTCGTGTCGATGAAGATCATCTTGTCGAGCCGGCTAAAGCACCCGCGCAGGAACACGACGATGTGGCGCGACTCTTCGACGACTTCCACACCGGTTGTCGTCAGAGTGCTCTTGAAGGCGAGGTGCATGCCGGGGCGGACTTCGCGCAGCACGTAGCTGCCGGCCAGGTTTCCGGCGGAGATCGTCAGCTGTGCCTCGCGGTTAGTGTCGGCCGGGGAGAGCGTCGTGCTTTTGGAACCGGTACGGTTGCCGCCGTCATAAGAATACGTGGCCGCTTTAAGTTGCAGCCAGGGCAGGCGCTCGTTGGTCGACCGGAACACTTCGGCGACGTTGAAGCCCACGCTGTTCCCCGGGTTCGGAGCGACGTTGATGCGGAGCTTTTGGCCTTCCACCACCACGCTCGCGGTGAGCGAGGGGGTGTAGTTACTGGCGCCGATGAGGTTCTTCTGGTTGTAGAGCGGAATGAAGCCGTAGCGGCCAGTGGCGAACTCGTCGACGAGGTAGGGGACCGCCTGCTTTCCGTTGCGGATGATCAGTGCGAGGAAGCTGCCGTCGCGGCCCGGGAGGTCGCGCACGAACATCTTGATGTCGGTCGCCTGGCCATCGTAGACCCCTGGGCGAAGGCCCGCAGCGAAGGCGGCGAGGTTGAAGCAGACTAAGAGCGCGAAGAAGCTAAGCTTAAGCATGTGACCATCCCGTAGAAGTTGTTGCTACGATGATAGTCAGCTCACCCCTTCGGAAGGGGGGAGCGTGAAGGTTTTACACGGCGATAGTGCCGGCTCCTAGTCGGCGGCCGGTGGGGCGGCGGCCAGCAGCTGGGCCTTCAGTGCTTCGAGGTCACCGGTCGCCAACTCCGTGAGCCACTGCCCGTGCGGGTAGCAGACCGCCGCCACGGACTTCTGGCACTGGCCCAGGCACCCGGAGCGCGTGACTTGAATGCGGTCACGCAGCTGAGCCTCCTTGACCCAGGCCTTGAGGCCATCGACGAGAGCCGTGCCGCCCTGGGCGCCACAGCCTTCGCCTTTTTCGTTGGCGACGGTGCAGACGAAGAGATGGGCGCGCTGCGCCCCCTGTAGGCTTTCCATTTAGATCGCTCCTGTGATGCGGTTAAGCAGAGGGCCCTCGATGGTCACGACCGCAGAGAGCGGTTTGCCCTTGGGCCAGCGGCTAGTCGGGGTCGCGAGATCCGTGGTGAGTTCACCCGGATGTTGCACTGAGAGAAAGAGCGTCTTGCCGTCCGGAGAAAACACCGGGCCGGTGAACTCAGCGTCGATCGGCGCGGAGGCGACCTGGACAGGAATCCCGGCCTGAGGCCCGTGGCGCAGGACCACGAAGAGACCGTTGTTGCCGAAGTTCTGCAGCACGCCTTTATGCATGTCGCCGCCGCTCATGTCCGTGGTGATCCAGAGGTTGCCTTTCTGGTCGAAGGCGAGGTTGTCGGGACAGGCGAGGCCGCCGGCTTCGCCGCCCGCCATGAACACGTCGTGCGTGAAGGTGAGCGCGTGGGGGTCGTTTTTCGTCTCTTTGATCCGAAGAATTTTTCCGAAAGGGCGGTTTGCCTTCTTGTTGTTCGTGCAAGCTACCAGGACATCGCCTGTGTAGGGATCGACTTCGATGTCCTCCGGACGATCCAGCGGCGTGGCACCGAGGAGCTTGGCAGCTTCGCGACAGTGAATCAGCACGTCCGTCTGGTCCTTGAAGACCTGCCGCAGGCGCGCGTCGCTGTGGACCAGCGGAACCCAGCGGCCCGCGGCGAGGTCGGCCACGTAGAGCGTACCGCGGGAGAGGTCCTGAGGCCGGTCGGCGATGAACTTGTAGAGGTGCTCGTCATTGTGGTCGTCGCCGGAGTACACCGCGGGCCGTTTCCCCGCTCCGACGCGCACAGTGGCGCACTCGTGGGCGAAGCGGCCCAGGGCGACGTGCTTCTTGGCGGCGCCGGTCTTCGGGTTGACCTCCACCACCCAGCCGTAGTGCTCCGGAGGGTGCTTGAAGAAGCGTTCCCACTGCAGCCATTCGGAGGGAATTAGCTTGCCGGTCTTGCGATCCCGTTCGCCGTAGAAGCCGTCGTAGTTCTCTTCGCAGGTGAGCACGGTCCCCCACGGCGTGATACCGCCGGCGCAGTTGGCCAGCGTTCCGATGGCCTTCTCCTGACCCAGGATCTTGTGGCCTCCGCTGAAGGGAATGATGGTCTTGGCAGTGATCCGGCGGTTGAAGCGCGAGCCGATGACTGGCTCCCAGCCCTGCGCCGTCTTGTGGATTTCGACGAGGCTGCCGCCCACCATGTCCATCTCCGCCGTGATCACCTCAAGCGTTCTTTCTTCTTTTGAGGAGAGCAGGGGAGTGAGGTACTCGTGGTTCACCCAGAGAATTCCGCGCTTGCTTCCCTCGAGGGGGAAGAACTGAAGGTAGTCGTTGTTGGTTCCGAAGCGCAGGCCGCGGGAGAGCTCGTCGCCCTCCTTCAAGAGAAGCTTCCAGCTCAGTCCCGGGGCGGTGACGAGGGCGTCAGAGAAATTGGGAGCGATGCCGGTGAGGCCCGCGACCACGTCGCTGTTGGCCAGGAAGGGACTCTTGGCGAGGACGGCCAGGGGCAACGCGGAGGCTCCGGCACTGGCCCCAAGGAGACTGAGAAATTGGCGTCGTGTAAATCCCATGCTTCACCTATAATCTATGAATGGAGTTCAAATTACCTCTCATCCTTTACGATGCGCAATGCCCACTGTGTTTAAGATTTAAACAAGCCTTAGAACACTGGGATGCAAGTCAATCGATCAGCTACGTCCCCGTCGACACGCCGGAAATTTATGAAAAATTTCCTCAGCTCGATCGCGCGGCTTGCGAACAGCGCGTGCACCTGCTGCGCGCCGACGGGACCCTGATCAGCGGAGGGGCGCTCATCGCCGAAGTCGTGCGGAGCATTCCGCAGATCTCGCGGGTGGCCTGGCTGCTCGAGACGGAGGCCGGCCAGAAAGCGAGCGAGTTCTTCTACCAGACCGTCGATTCGCTGCGCCAGCGCCTCAAGGACGCCGACGAGGGCTGCGGCGAGTGCCCGCGCAAGTAGCTAGTAGAGCGCCTTCGCGATCTCGCTGATCGCCGCCGACTTGCCCATGGAGTAGAAGTGCAGGCAAGGGGCCTGCTTGCTCATGAGCTCCTTCGACTGTGCGATCGACCACTCGATCCCCACCTTGCGCACGGCCTTGTCGTCCCTGCAGGCGTCGACGGCTTCGGCGAGGGCCTCGGGGATGTCGATGTGGAAGCGGCTCGCGAGCACGGAGACCTGCTTCTTCGAGGTCAGCGGTTTGATCCCCGGGATGATCGGGACGTCGATGCCCTCGGCGCGGCAGCGCTCGACGAAGGCGAAGTACTTCGAGTTGTCGAAGAACATCTGCGTCACGATGTAGTCGGCGCCGGCGTCGATCTTGTGCTTGAGCCACTTGAAATCGGCGCTGAGGTTGGCGGCTTCGAAGTGCTGCTCCGGGTAGCCGGCGCCGACTACATCGT
>DAIPJL010000290.1:0-1178 GCA_036770305.1 Bacteriovoracaceae bacterium
GTTCATAACCATCCATAAAAAAACCTGCCGCCGAAAAGATCGGTGACTGGGGCGTTGGGCGGAGGCGGCGGCTGCGTGTGATTCCTAAAACTTAGTGCGCCTGGTCTCGAGAGAGTTCCGCGGTCATTTCCTCAATCTTAATGTCATATTTGCGGCCTCGTCTAGAAGGGAAATGCATTCTTGATTATGCTAAGGCCCATGTTCTATCACCAGGCCCTTCTGCAGTACGACGGCACCGGCCGAACCGGCTTCCAGGCCCAGGCCGGCCACCTCACCATTCAGGGCGAGCTCGATCACTCGCTGCAGCAGCTCTTGCCCGGCGGCTTCTCCACTCGCGCCGCTTCGCGCACGGATAAGGGCGTCCACGCCTTCGCCCAGGTCATCAAAATCTCTGCCGCAGACCCCACGCCGCTCTCCCCGGAACTTCTCAATCGCGTCCTGCCCCCCCACATGCGCTGCCTTGCGGTGCTCCCCTGTCCGGCGGAGTTCATCCCCTCCATGGATCAGCGCACGAAGGAGTACCGCTACCTCTTCAGCAGCGAGGCAGGAGAGCAGCGTTTCATCGCGCGCCCGCGCCGCCCGGTGGACCCCGCGCCGATGCGGGCCTGCGTGGCCATGCTCAGAGGCACCCACGACTTCAAAAACTTCTGGTCCATCGGCGGCGTCTCCAACACCACCCTGCGCACCATCGACGCCGCCGAGCTCACCCTCGTCGATCCCACCGAGCTCTTCCGCGACACGCTCTTCGACGCCGGTGAGCTGCGCGCGTGCTGGCAGTTTCGCATCGTCGGCACCGGCTTTCTGAAGCACATGGTGCGCCACCTGATGGGCGCACTGTGGGAAGTGGGCGCCGGAGTGCTCAGCGTGGAAGACTTCGCGCGCTACCTGCACGGCGAGCAGAAGCAGCAGCGGCCCTGGCGCAGGGCCGATCCCCACGGGCTCTATCTGGTGAAAGTGAGTTACGAAGGCCCCGGACTTGGGTATCCTCTCGTCCGATGAGTCGCTTGAATTTCAAACTCGAGGCCACCGCCACCGGCTCGCGCGCTCGAGCGGCGCGCTTCACCACTCTGCACGGCGAGGTGCAGACGCCGATCTTCATGCCGGTGGGCACCCAGGCCACGGTGAAGAACCAGACCGTGCAGTCGCTCAAGGCCGCGGGCTCCAACGTGCTGCTCGCC
>DAIPJL010000146.1:0-7882 GCA_036770305.1 Bacteriovoracaceae bacterium
CCTCAACGCCGTTCAGGGGATCTCCGACCTCATCAATAACACGGGCCTGATCAACGCCGACTTCGCCGACGTTTCCACCGTCATGGCGAACAAGGGCCTCGCGCTCATGGGCACCGGCACGGCCACCGGCACCGAGCGCGCGGTGAAAGCCGCGAAGCAGGCGATCAGTTCGCCGCTCCTCGAGGACATCTCCATCGACGGCGCCACCGGGATCATCATCAACATCACCGGTTCGAGCACGCTCACGACGCACGAGACGAACGAAGCAGTGTCGCTCATCATGCAGGCCGCCGACGAAGACGCCGAGATCATCTTCGGCACGGTCATCGACGACACCATCGGTGACGCGATCAAGATCACCGTGATCGCCACAGGACTGCAGACTGAGAAGAAGGTGGAAGTACCGTCGCCGAGCATGCTGCGCCAGACGGTCCAGGCCCCGGAGCGCCGCGAGGAAGTCCGTGCGGCTGCGACGCGGCTCCCGGAGTCCACACCGGTCTTCGAGAATCCCAAGCCTCAGGCGCTTCACCAGGACGTGCTCGAGCAGCCCGCGATCTCCGCGCGGCGGCCGGTGGACGTCGCGGTGAAGGCCGAGATTGCCCACAACGTCGAGCCCGAAGTACGGAACGCCGCAGCCGCAGCTGCGCCGAACACCGACGTGGCGGGCAAGCCGCGCTTTAACCTCGCGCAGTCGCTCCGCGAGGCGGCGAACCGCTACGAGTCGAAGAAGCAGATCGCCGAAGAGGCGCACGGCCACTTCGACGTCGCCAAGGAAGAGCCTGTGAAAGACGTGCGGGTGAAGTCGATCGCGGAAAAGCTCGGCTTCATGAACTTCGACGAAGACGAGTTCGACACGCCGTCGTTCATGAAGAAAGAGCGCGGCGCCGACAGCTCCGCGAACTAGTTCAGCTCACCATCGGGCGCGGCCTCACGGAGGCGGCGTCCGACTTCCTCCGAATCGCTCTCGCGCGCGAACAAGACGACCCAGGACTGGATGCGATCTTCGGCGACGTCGATCTTGTAGTGCGTCTGGACGATCGTCGGCAGAGCCTTGTCGGCCCAGAGCTTCGCCTTCCACTCGACGAGCGCCACGCCGGCCTCCGGGTCATCGGGTGATGACTGGAGCTTGTGGACCTCACTCCAGTGCGCGTTGAGGTAGATGCCGAGGTGTTCGCGGCAGAACACGAGGTTCCCCTGCGTCTTCAGACACGACTTGCAGAAGAACTGTCCACAGATCGCGCACATGCCCTCGGAAGGCTCTTTCACGTGGATGTGACAGTTGGCCTCGCGGGTGCGCTTTTCAGCCAGCGCGCGCGCCTCCTCCAGACGCTTGCGCACCTCCGGGTGGTAGCTGTCCTCGGGCTTCGGCTCGCCATCCGCTTGGGTCCGGCGCTGCTGGAGCAGGCGCCAGCCGACGACCGCGATGCCGATCAGCATGATGAGCACGAGCACGAGCAGGATCACGACGAGGGTAAGGAGCACTTGTTCCATCTAGTTCAGCAGATGAACTTCGGCGATAGGCCGGTACCCGAGCCGGGCCTGGTAGAATTGTCTCGCCGCAATTCGGAGCTGGTCCTTTGCGTAGATTATATCTCGTTTACCGAGGTCGGAACTGAGTTTGTGCGTGAGAAATTCGGCGAGGGCCGCTTCCTCGCCTGCCATGGCGAGCGGAAGTCCTTGAGTGCTGATCTCAAGAATGTTGCGTTTGCGATCGACGCTGATGAAGACCACGCCTTGGGTGGCCAGCTTTCTCCGCTGGGAGATCTGGCTGCGCTCGATGACCTGGCCGTTGCCGTGGATCAGGTGCGGCTCGCGGACCTCGTGCGCCCTCACCGAAACTTTGTCCGCGAAGGTGACCTCGTCCCAGTTGTGGATCACGCGTGTGTCGACACTCGGGTAGGCTGCGCGCATCCAGTCGGCGTGTCGCCGGAGGAAGAAGCTCTCGCCGTGGATCGGGAAGTAGACGTCCGGTGTGAGGTGACTCAGCAGCGCCGCGATGTCTTTCTTTCCGGGGTGGCCCGAGGCGTGGATGTCGGCGTCGTAGGCAGTGACGACCTCGCAGCCGAGCTCCGTGATGGCGTTGACGATGCGGCCGACTTTCTTTTCGTTTCCGGGAATCACCTTGGAGCTAAACACCACGAGGTCATCCGGCCGTAGCTTGAAGCTCGCGTCCTCGCCGGCGGCCAGGCGCCGGAGCGCGCTCTGGAAGTCGCCCTGACAGCCGGAGACAAGGACGAGCAGCCGCGAGCTGAGCTCGCGGCCCTGTACGCCCGTTAGGAGTTCGTCGGGCCCTAGGGAGTCCATCAGCCCACACTCGAGGCCCGCGCGCACGTAGCCCTCGATCGAACGACCCATGGCGACGACGCGGCGGCCGTGCTGCTTGGCGATTCCGCAGATGCGATTCAGACGGTGCACGTTCGAGGCGAAGAGCGTGAGAAAAATGCGCGTGTGACTTCCGGCGATCAGCGCGTCGAGGTCGGCGTGCAGCGAATCCTCCGACGGCGTTTTCACGTCGAGGAGTACATTGGTACTGTCGATGAAAAAACCTTTGCGGCGATAGCGGCCCGCCAGCTTCTTGAGGCGCTCGACGGCGAAGGGAGCCTCGAAGCTCGGCGCGAGATCGAACTTGAAGTCCGAGGCGTAGAAGGCGCACCAGTCGAAGTGCGCGTCACCGATGAGCAGGCCGAAGGTCTCCGGGATCGAGTGCGTCATGTGGATCGGATGGATCGAGAGCCCCGGGAATTTCAGTTCAGAGCTCGCGTCGTACTCGATGAACTGCGGCGTTAGGTGGTGTTCGCCGAGCTTGCGCCGCAGGAGCGCGATGGTGAAGCGCGACGCGTACACCGGACAACTCGGAAACTGCTGTAGGAAGTGCCAGACCGCGCCGATGTGATCCTCGTGTCCGTGGGTGATGACGAGTCCCGCGAGGCGCCCCGGATCGATGACGGAGAAATCGGGGATCAGGTAGTTGATGTCGAAGAAGTCCTCGTAGGGGAAGAGCAGCCCGCAGTCGATGACGAGCTGGTGCTCGCCGAAGCGCAGGAGGTTCATGTTCGAGCCGATCTCTCCAACCCCACCGAGCGGGAGGAGGGAGAAGGACGACGTCACGGGGTGACTCCGAGGAGCTGGTTGATGCGGGCGGCGAGGATCGCGCTCGCTACGTCTGTTTCCTCACCGACGATGAAGTCGGCGTACTGTCGCTGCGGGTCCAGGTACTTTTGATACATCGGCCGGACAGTGTCGTAGTACTGCGCGATGACGGACTCGAGGGAACGCCCGCGCTCTTTGACGTCGCGGTGAAGCCGGCGCGTGAAGCGGATGTCGGAGTCGACGTGCAGGAAGCACTTGATGTCGAGCATCTCGCGGATGGCCTGGTCGAAAAGCGTGAATATCCCTTCGACGATGACAATCTTCGAGGGACCCACTTCGATGTAGTCTTCGGAGCGCACGGACTCGGCGAAGTCGTAGACTGGAGAGCGCACCGCCTTTCCTTGTCGGAGCTCGGCGAGGTGCTGGCGCAGGAGTTCCCAGTCGAAGGCGTCCGGGTGGTCGAAGTTCGGCTTCCCGGTGGCCGTGTAGTGCGTGCGCGGGAGCGTGGGTAGGTAGTAGGAGTCCATGTGGAGGACCCCGATTCCGTCGGGTGCCGCGTGCTTCAGGACCTTGTGCGCGAAAGTGGTCTTTCCCGAACCTGAGCCGCCGCAGATTCCGATGAGATAAACAGGTGATTTCATAGCTGGTCGACGTTGTAACAGGCTCGTGAGTTTAAGTCTAGGAAATGAAAAATTTATACCGTCACAGCGTCAGCGAGAAGCGCTATAAGGAGTCCACGGATAGAGGTTCTGATGGCATATTTCCAGGTCACAATTTTTAACATCCCGAGCAAGGTTGCCGCCGACGAGTTGCAGAGCTTGGCCATGCGCGAGCACGGCTCCCTGGGCATCGAAGAGTTCTCCCTCGATGAGCCCGCGGTCGATGCCTTGCTCGGCGAACGTTCCTACTCTGGCGGCGACTTACCGCCGGAGGTCATCGACGAGGTCGACCAGGCGGTGAACCTCGCGGGACGCCATTTCAAGTTCTATTTCGCCGGAGCCGACGAGCGGCGAGCGCGGGCCTTTGAGGCCCAGGCGCGCTCACGGACGCTCTGCGAGGCAAGCGTTGAGCGTTTCGAGGACGAAGACTGGAACACGGAATGGAAGAAGCACTACAGCCCCATTTCGGTGAGCGATGACTTCGTCGTCCTGCCGGAGTGGGTACCGGCTGCGTCTGTGTCGGCGCGGACCGTCGTTCGCATCTACCCCGGCATGGGCTTCGGCACCGGCTCGCACGAGACGACGTTTTTGTGTCTAGCACTCTTCCTGCGCTTCGTGCCTGCGCTCGGGCAGCACGCGAGCGTCCTCGACTACGGCTCGGGTTCCGGGATCCTCGGGATCGGCGCCCTGCGTACGAACCCGGGGAGTCAGTGCGTATTCGTCGACATCGATCACCTCGCCCACGAGAACTGTCAGAAGAATCTTGCGCTGAACGACGTGGCGCCGTCCCGGGTTCGTTTCCTCTACCCTCACAACCGGCCGGAGGTGCAGCGCTTTCCGCTCGTCTTCGCCAACATCCTCCAGAACATTCTCCATGACGAGTGCGCCTACCTCTGTGCGGCCACAGAAGCCGGCGGTCACCTGATCCTCTCGGGCCTGCTGGCCTCACAGGCCGAGGAGACTCGGGACTTTTATTTGCAGCAAGGTTCGGTGGAACTCGTGGCCCACGAGACCAAGGGCGATTGGGCGGCGCTGGTCCTAAGGAAGCTTCGATGAGGGCCGTCCTGGTTGCACCGGAGTGCCTGCGCGAGGTCGCGCAGATTGAGCTCGCGGACGACGCGCATCATCACATCGCGACCGTCCTACGGATGCGAGCGGGTGACGAACTCTTGCTCCTCGACGGCACCGGCGGTAGTGCTCGAGCGAAGATCACGGCGATCGATAGAAGAGTGGTCACGGTGCTCCGGGGTGAGGTCGAGCGCACGCTGGGTAGCTCGCCCTGCGACCTCCTCATCATCACCCCGAAGAAAGATGCGCTCGATCTCATGCTCAAGTCGGCGACCGAACTGGCCGTCCGCAGGATCTACCTGTTCCGCGGAACCTATTCGCAGGAGAAGCTTCCGGACGCGAAGCGCGTCGATGCGCTTCTGCGAAGCGCTCTCGAGCAATCGAACGCGCGCTGGCTACCTGAGGTGCGATGGCTCTCGAAACTCGAAGACCTCCCCGTCGCCGACTACGAACACATTCTCCTCATGGAGCAAGGAGGTGAGTGCGCAGCAACGGAGCTCACGGGAGCGGTGCTCGCGGCGATTGGCCCGGAGGGCGGCGTGAGTGGCCCCGAGCGAGAGTTCTTGCTAGGGCATGCGGCGAGCCGCATCCTGTCGCTGCCGACCCCTATCCTTCGGGCGCCGACAGCTCTCGCCGCTGGAGTCGGTTGGGTCATCGCACGTCGCTTGCGGCCTTAGCGTCGATCAAGTACAATTTTTCTACGAGGTGCCGCATGCAGAATCAAACTCCCGTCGAAGCGTCGAAGAAGCCTTTGGTCCAACCAGATGCTTTGGATGCGTTCGAGGATTTTGATTTTAAGCCTCTCACGGAGGGCCTGGGCTTCCACCACGAGAATAAGGCACAGGAAGCTATAAAAACCGCGGCACGCGTGACGGCCGAGCGACCTCGGAACGTCGCACCCTTGCCGGTCGCCCCGCCGGCAGCAACGAGTTTTCCTGAAAAGAGCGAATACGTTCAGAGTGACCTTGCGCTGTTCTACGGCCAGACCAAAACTCCTGACCTTCCGGTGCTGCCGGAAGTGAAGCGCCTAGAGGACGCGTCCCCGGCCCTCCGCCTGGCGGCGTTCTTCACTGACCTCGTCGTCGTGCTCGGCATGGTCGGCCTCACGGTTCACGCGGTGGCGTACCTCACCGGGCTGCAGCTCTGGAGCGAGCTCTTCGCGCTCGAGCAGCTGACCCTTGCGAGTTCCGTCATGCTCTTCGTGGGGTACTTCCTTCTCTACTTCACGCTTTCGGAAAAAGTCGAAGGAAGGTCTCTTGGCAAGGAGCTCTTCAACCTCAAGCTCGAGGGGGCGGAAACGGCGTCCCTCGCCCGCGTGTTCCTTCGGTCCTCGGTGACCCTCGTGAGTTTCCTGAGCTTCGGTCTGCTGAGCTACGTCGACCTCCAGCGCCACGTCTCTGGTCTGCGCGTGGTGCGCGCCTGATGGGCTACCGGGCGCAGCTGGCGGAGTTCGTCTCCCAGAACGCGGGGAAGAAGATCGTCTTCACCAACGGCTGCTTCGACATTCTTCATCGGGGCCACGTTCACTACCTCAACGAAGCACGTCGCCTCGGAGATCGCCTCGTGATCGGCTTGAACGCAGACGCGAGCGTCAAGCGGCTGAAGGGCGAGTCTCGGCCCATCAACTCCGAGCTCGACCGGAAGTTCGTCATCGAAAACTTAAAGTGCGTTGATCACGTTGTGATTTTTCATGAAGACACGCCACTTGAACTCATCAAGGCGCTACGGCCACAAGTGCTCGTGAAGGGCGGAGATTGGAAGATCGAGCAGATTGTGGGTGCAAAGGAAGTTATCGCTGCCGGCGGGGAGGTTTTCTCCCTCAGCTTCGTTGATGGCTATTCAACCACCAATACGATAAACAAAATCAACTTAAAGTAGTGCCGCATATTCTTGGCGCCTCTCTGTGATTGTAATGTCTTAGCAACTTAGGCTTTACGGGCCGAAGTTGAGAAACGTGCCAGAACATCCCGATATCAAACACATTTAACATTTTCCGACCTAAATAATCAGAAATGGCTCAAGAATTACCTGACTCGCCCGATCAGAGATGTCGACGAGCGGGTATGGGACCTTCTCGCGACATTTATCCGGTACGTTTGCTGAAAGGAGTACGTTCATGGGCTTAAGGATCAATACCAACATTGCCTCGCAAGAGGTGCAGAGGAATCTGAAGGTCAGTTCCTCTGAACAAGAGACGGAGTTTGCTCGATTAAGTTCGGGTAAACGAATCACGAAATCTGCTGATGATGCCGCAGGTCTCGCGATCGCTAAGAAGTTAGAGGCATCGACCCGCGGTGTGAAAGTTGCCACACGCAATGCCAATGACGGGATCTCCGTCATCCAGGTCGCCGAGGGTGCCCTGAACGAGTCCACCAACATCCTGACGCGTCTGCGGGAGCTTTCGGTCCAAGCGGCGTCGGACACGGTGGGGAACCAGGAGCGCAGCTACCTCGACCTCGAGTACCAGCAGCTCTCTCAGGAGCTCGATCGCATCGCCAGCACCACCAACTTCAACGGCAAGTCGCTCTTGAAGGGCGAGGGCGGCACGATGCAGTTCCAGGTCGGCGCCTACGGCGGCGAGGACAACCGCATCGAGTTCGACGCATCAGTGACGGACGCGACCGCGGAGAACCTCGGCATCGACGGCACCGGCGTGGCCGACAAGTCCGACGCGTCGAAGAACCTCCAGCGCATCGACCAGGCCATCGACAAAGTCAGCGGCTACCGAGCGAACCTCGGTGCCATGCAGTCGCGGCTGCAGTCGGCGGTGTCGAACCTCGAGATCACGGCGGTGAACCAAGACGCGGCTCGCTCGCGCATCGAAGACACCGACGTCGCGAACTCCGCGGCGAAGCTCGCTTCGATCAACATCATGAAAGCTGCCGGTACCGCAGTGCTTTCGCAGGCCAACGACATCCCTGCGTCCGCGCTGAAACTGGTCGCCTAGTAAGCTTTCGTACCCGATAAATGCCCATCCTGCCACGTGGTAACACGTGGCAGGCTCCCTCCCCCGCGAGGGCCGAGAGAATTTAGGTTCGACGAGAAGAAGTTTAAGAAGATCTACG
>DAIPJL010000147.1:0-7855 GCA_036770305.1 Bacteriovoracaceae bacterium
AACGTCACCAACATGTGGGCCTACAACCTCTTCGAGGGCAACGACCCGAACTCGGGATCGGCTTTCCTCGACGCCCCCCAGATCGCCGCGACTCGCATCGGCGCGTGGCCAAAGGGCGTCGAGCTGGCGATCCGCACGCGCAACCTCGAGTTCGCCATGAACCGGCCACCGGTCACCGCCGGTGTCTGTAACCCGAACCCCAGCGAAGGCGCACCCGGGTGCCAGAGCGTCCAGACGCTCGAGGGCGAGAAGCACTACGGAAACGAGCGGCCCATCAAGGCCTACTGGTCCGCCATGCGCAACCTCGGCAGCGACCTCGACAACGAGATGCGCGCCAGCTTCACGCTCTTCGAGCTCTCGCCGACGCCCGTCGAACTCCCGAGTGCCTTCGACCTGAACGCCATGCTCATGACCCAGGCGGCGCGCTCGCAGGGCAAGTTCTACCTCGACCTGAACCTCCAGCTCATCAACTACGCCACCTTCTTCACCGCCCTCATCGCCCGCAGCGACACGCTCAACGTCCAGGGGCAGAACGTCGCCGCCGAAGGTGCCTGCGACGTCTCGAAGATCGCCATCCCCGTGCCCGGGTTTCCGCTGGGCTTCTACAAGAACCCCGACGTCCTCACCTACTACGCCGTCCGCGGCGAAGCGAAGTTCCTGGGCCTCTTCAACCCCTTCCGCGGCCCCGTGAAGCTCACCGCCTGGGCCGCGGCCAAGCCGATGGGAGGTCGCATCGGGCCGGCGCTCTTCACCCCCAGCGGCGCGACCAAACTGCGCTCCCGCGAGATGGCCAACAAGAAGCGCTCCACGGCCTACATCAGCGGCATCGACCTGACGGATCTGCCGCGCAAAGGCGGCGGCGGCACCGTACCGCTCGGCCAGTTCGCGCCCGGGATGCCGATCCCGATCAACATGAGCTCCGACGTGACCGGTCGCTTCTGGATCGGCAGGCCCGAGGACGAGGTCGGCGGCTGGGTGACGGGTCAGGACACCGTCTTCGGGATCCCCAACCTCGTCTACGACTTCGACCTGAGCGACACGACGGCGAACAACTACCACTCAAGCAACGCCAACACGAACATCATCACTCCGCGCTCGGGCGCCGGGCCCGGCAGCGCCGCCAGCTACGCCGCGGGCCTCTACAAAGCAAGCCAGTTCACGAAGTTCAAGAACAACCTCGTGGGCGTGAACACGCCGAACGACATCGACCGCTCGCTCTCGCGCGTGCGCGCGCCGACGCGCTACGAGGCCGCCAACTACACCGTGCCGGTCCCCTCGGACCTCTCGGTGACCGAGCAGATCGACGGCGGCTTCATGGACACCTTCGGCTTCGTCACCGGCGAAGCGCGCGAGGGCACGCGCTACGCCCAGATCTACGCTCCGCTCTTCGGCGACATGCTGGACTCGATGTACCGCAACTCGGGTGACGTGGTGACCGCGATCCACGAGTTCATGACCTTCCAGACCGGCGCCATGAAAAAGTACCGCGACTCCATGAACCGCGTGGCGCTGCGGATCTTCAGCGACGACCCGGTGAAGTACCGTGACGCCGCCGAGCGCATCTCCGACTTCAACTTCAGCCAGAACCCCAGCAACGCCAACCCCGCCAGCTGTAAGAGCATCAACGGGACCTTCCTGTGGTTCTACTTCAACAACGAGAGCACCGAGGTGCGCGTCGAGGATCCGGCGAACTGTCCGAAGTCCTTCAAGGTCAGCATCGAGGAGTACTTCAACACGCTCACCGACCGCTTCAACCCGACCTCGCACACCATCGAATACTACTACGACCCTAGCACCATGCAGGGCCTGCAGAACTTCTCCCAGCTTCTGACCGGGTACATGCCCGGCCCCCTGCGCGGTGCGAGTAACACCGGTTTGTTTACCCCGCCCTTCGCCACCAGCAGCGGCGTTGAAACCATGCGGCGAACCGGCTATTCCACCAAGCTCGTGCAGCTAAGATCGCTGACGTCTTCGGGCAACTATGGGGGAGCCGCGACGCCCTTCGCTATCTATTCGGAAGGGAACCCGACTCCCCTCCCCATCGACATCCGCCAGAGCAGCTTCCGCAACGCCCTCGACCTGAGCGGCGTGCCGTCGACGGTGAACCACTGAGGCTTGCCCAAGGTCCGTGCGGCTTCTATAATAACAGCCAGTTTCCTCCCTTTTAACGACCAGCAAAGGATGATGTTGTGGCTGCGAAAAAAGCAAAAAAACCTGCGAAGAAAGTCGCAAAACCAAAAGCAAAAAAACCTGCCAAGAAAGTAGCGAAGAAAGCCGCCGCGAAGAAAGTGGCGAAGAAAGTCGCGAAGAAAGCGGCCAAGAAAGTGGCCAAGAAGGTCGCCAAGAAAGTCGCCGCGAAGAAAGCGCCCGCCAAAGCGGTCGCGAAGGCCTCTCCAAAGGCGAAGGCTCCGGCGAAGGCCAAGGCTCCGGCGGCGAAGGGCGGAAAAGCTGACAAGAAAGTCCTCACTCCCGTGGTCGTCCCTGCCCACGCCAAGTCGCAGGCCTTCGACGAAGACTACGCGTCCGACGGCGCCGACGAGTTCGACGCGGACTTCGACGACGAAGAGGGCACAGAAGCTCCGGCGAAGCCGGCCGACGACGTCGTGCCCGGTGAGGAAGACGAAGAAGAGGGCGCCTACGGCTACGGCTGGGGCTACGAAGAGGGCCTCGACAACCCCGAGGACGCCGACGAAGAAGACGAGATCTTCGACGAAGACGAAGAGTACGTGAAGGGCCCGCGCAAAGCCGGCGACGACGCCGAAGACGACGACGAATCCTACTAAGAAACCGTGCGACGAGGTGGCCCGGCGGGCCACTTCGTTTTTTGTGAGGTCCCATGAAGCAGCTCGAGCTCTACTACTTCGACGAGTGTCCCTACTGTCAGATCGTCCTGAGCGCCGTCCGCGAGCTCAAGCTCGAGAAGCGCGTGGCGCTGCGGAACACGCGCCAGGAGCCGAAGCACCGGGAGAAGCTCCTCGCCGACACCGGCCGCAGCACGGTCCCCTGCCTCTACATCGACGGGACTCCCATGTTCGAAAGCCGCGACATCGCCGCCTGGCTGCGGACGAACGCCGCCGAGCTGCGAGGATAGGCATGGAAGTCCGCGACCCGGTCCACGGCTCCATCGCCATCCACGACGCCGAGATCGCCATCCTCGAGCACCCCTTCTTCCAGCGCCTGCGTAACATCAAGCAGCTCGGCTTCTCCGAGTTCGTCTTCCCCGGCGCCACGCACACGCGCTACCTCCACTCGATCGGCGTGATGAACGTCGGGACGCTGGTGTTCAACTCGCTCTTCCGCGACAAGCTCTATCAGAAGGAATACCAGCGGCTGCGCCAGACCCTGCGGCTCGGCTGCCTGCTCCACGACATCGGCCACGCGCCGCTCTCCCACGCCACCGAGTCCGTCATGCCGATGGTCGCCGAGCTCAAGCTCCCGCGGCGCTTCGACGCGGGCAAGGCGCGCCAGGCCTCCCACGAAGACTACACGCTCAAGAGCATCGTCGACTCGAGCTTCACGAGCTCCTTCAAGGGCGTGACCCGCGAGCTCGGCGTCACCCCGGAAGCCGTCGCCGAGCTCGTCCTCGGCGAGACCAGCGACGCCGGCTACTTCACCGTCGACGGCGTCGACCACTTCCCGCTCCTGCACCAGCTCGTCTCGAGCGAGATGGACTGCGACCGCATGGACTACCTGCTGCGCGACAGCTACTTCTGCGGCGTCAGCTACGGGAAGTTCGACCTCGACTGGATCATCGACAATCTCAAGGTCTGCCACGACAAGGGCCGCGGCTACCTCGGCATCAGCGAGCGCGCCGTCTCGACCTTCGACGACTTCCTCCTGAGCCGCTTCCACATGTTCATGATGGTCTACTTCCACTACCGCGCCGTCTGCCTCGAGCAGATGCTCATGCGCTACTTCCGCGCCGCCGGCGCGACGGAGTACGCCATCCCGGCCGACATCGAAGCCTACCTCGACCACGACGACCCGCACCTCTGGAAGGTGCTGCGCAAGAGCCAGGACCCCTGGGCGCGCCGGGTGGTGCTCAACCAGATCCCCAAGAAGGTGCTGGAGACCTTCGGCACCCAGGGACAGGAGCAGCTCGCCGAGCTCGAGGCCTACCTCAAGGGCGCCGGCGTCGACTACATCAAGTGCTCGTCGAAGGGCCGCCTCTCGAAGTACTACGCGGACTCCGCACCGGCCAACACCTATCCGATGAAGGTCGTGCGCGAGCGCAGCCTCTCCGGCGCGCGCCACTACCTCAACGTCAACGAGGCCACGGACCTCTTCGAGAAGTACGCGAAGAGCCACGCCGTCGACCGCATCCACCTCGACTACGACGAGCTCCCGGAGGCCCAGCGCCAGGCGATCCTCGAGATCGTGAGGAAGTGATGTCGCGGGTCTTCCTCTACTGCACGCTGGTGATCTTCTACCTCGGCCTCTCGAAGGCGCTCTCGCCCTCGGAGCTCGGGATGGACTACGTCCCCAACGAGCGGGGCCTCGCGAAGATCATCCCCGGCCAGACCGTCTCGGTGATCCTCACCGACATGCACGCCACCGGCTTCATCATCAAGACCTACTACCAGAAGTACCGCCTGGTGTACGGCTTCCAGGGCGTCGAAGAGGTCATCGTGCGCACCTCCCGGGACTTCGCCCAGAAGAACAAGAACAACATCGGCATGTCCCTCTTCCGCCGCACCGAAGGCGTCGAAGAAACCCTCCCGATGCCACCCGGGGTAACCTACGTCGGTAACCGCGGCTTCGGCGAATGGAAGCGCGACAGCAAGGGCCAGCTGCGCTGGCGCTTCTACCGCGCCTACCGGAACCTCCCGCGCTACCTCGGCTGGGGCCGCTGGCGGCCCGACCAGACCTTCCACGAGGAACTCATCGCCCACCTCGAGCGCAAAAAAACTTTCTACGGCCGGGACAACGAGTTCGGTACCCAGGGCCGCGTGACGCGAGAAAATTTCCCGAACTTCTTTCGCCCCGAGCGGCAGCACAAGGTCGACCTCAAGACTCTCGTGCTCCGCTACTTCAAAGAGAACTTCTAGCGAGGTCCCATGAACGAAATCTTCGACCGCCTGCTCATCCGCATCATCCTGGTCCTCGTCGTCTGCGGCGTGCTCTTCCTCTACAAGTACGCGCACATGCTCTTCTACCCGACCATGAAGCAGCAGGTGACGAAGCGCTTCTACCCGGCGCAGAACCCCACGGACACGCTCCACCTCTTCTCGCGGCTCATCGGCTTCGCCATCATCCTCAGCTCGCTCGGCTTCGACGAGACCCACGGCTTCTTCCTCGCCGTCTTCCACTTCCTGGTCTGGGGCACGCTCACGAGCATGCTCTACCTCGTCTCCCTCTTCATCATCGAGAGCGTCGTGCTCTACAACTTCGAGTACAAGGACGAGATCCTCAAGCGCCAGAACCTCAGCTACGCGCTCATCTGCTTCGCCCACGCCCTCTCCGTCGCCTACGTGACTCGCTCGGTGGTGAACCAGTCGGAGAACTCGCTGGTCATCCTCTTCGTCCTCTGGCTCCTCTCCATGGTCTTCCTCGGCTTCGGCTCGCGCTACTACGGCATCGTCTCGAAGCTCAACTTCGACCGCCTCGTGGGCCAGCAGTCCGTCTCCGTCGCCCTCTCCTACACCGGCTTCACCCTGGGCCTCGGCTGGCTCATCGGCGAGAGCTTCCGACAGGAGCACTACGACATCACCATGTTCTGCGTCCAGGTCCTCCTGAAGATGCTCCTGGGCCTCATCGTCTATCCACTCTTCAAAATCGGATTGGAATACATCTTCAAGACCCGCAGCTACGCCGCGGGCCCGGACCAGCCGCAGCTCGAAGTGGGCCTGCAGAACTGGGGCTACGGCTTCTACGAGGCCGCGCTCTTCCTCGCCGCCGCAATCCTGACCTCGATGATCGTCAACCAGATCCAGTTCGGCACGATTTACCCCTTCTTCTAGCGGGCGGTGCTCGACGGGTACACTAGTCTGAGGGGTACCCATGTCGATCCGTGAAAAGATTCAAAGCAACGTCTACCACCTCATCAACCTGCTCACCGGCCGGCTCGCCGGCATCGAGCGCAAACTCATGAAGCTGCAGGAAGACGTCGACCGCCAGTTCGCCATCCAGCGCGCCCACATGGTGCGCCTCAAGAACCGCGAGCTCGTCAGCGACGACTTCCTCGCCCGGGGCCTCGCGTACAACGACCTCTCCCCCGAGCGCGCCTGGGAGCTCTTCAAGCGTCCGGACTTCGACTACGTCTTCCTCGACGTCTCCTTCGACGGCTTCGAACCGCAGGGGCCAAGGCCCGCGCACGCCATCCACATCCCGCTCGAGGAGCTGGAACTGCGCTACGAAGAACTGCCGCAGAACAACAGCACGCCGATCCTCATCATCTCCGAAGAGGGCCTGCGCTCCGTGCTCGCCTGCGAGTTCCTCGCCGGCCGTGGCCTCTTCAACTGCAACAACGTCTCCGGCGGCTGGCGCCACTGGCCAGGGCATCGCTTCAACGTCGTCGGGAAAGAAGAAACCGCATAGAGAAGAACTAGAGCAAAGGCCCGCGCTTGCTTCCGGCGAGCAGCTCCTTGTGCAGGTTCTCGAGCATCAGTTCCACCCGGTCCAGCTCCACTTCGCCGAGCTTCTTCGAGTAGTGCAGTTCGATGTCGTTGATCACCTGCAGGAGGCTCACCTTGAACTTTTCCCCGTAATCCGTCAGGCGCACCAGCTGCTCGCGCTTGTCCGTCTCCGAGTTCGTCCGCCGCACGTACCCGCGCCGTTCGAGCTCGTTGAGGTGACTGGTCATCGTCTGCTTTTTGAGGCCACAAGCCTTGCCGATGAGCTTGATCGAAGGCGCGTCGTTCTCGCTCAGGAACATCAGTATCTCTAGGAAAGACGCCCGCAGATCCGTGAAGCCACGGCGCTGCAGCTCATCGATCAGCTCGACGCTGTAGAGGCGGTAGATCTGTTTTAAGAGGCTTCCGATGTGGGCGATT
Organism: Bacteriovoracaceae bacterium; assembly: GCA_036770305.1. Classification (GTDB taxonomy): domain Bacteria; phylum Bdellovibrionota; class Bacteriovoracia; order Bacteriovoracales; family Bacteriovoracaceae; genus UBA6144. Next base: position 6,993 of record DAIPJL010000147.1, read on the forward strand.
CTTCTCATATGGTATGAGAATCATACCATGTTCCAAAATGGCACTCAAGAGCTACTTATGGAGCACGGAGCTCAGCTCTAGGGGCAGTGGCTTTGCCCCGACGGCCGGAGAGGCCTTCGCAAGCTTGGGCGCCTTCGCCACCTCCTGCACCCCTTCCACCCACAGCACCCACCGCAACCGCTCCCGCACCGTCACTGGCCCCTGGGCCAGCGCCGACGCCGAAACCGCAAGCATAACCATCGCCATCATCAATCGCATGGGTGAACTCCTGTGCCTTGATGGTAATCAAAAAAAGGCGCCGAGAGCGCCGGTGGGTAAAAAAGACAAACTGGTCTCCCTATGAGGGGTTTATGCTGAGTAGGCCCAGTGAGCAGGGCCCGCGGATTCCTCACAAAAACTTTTGCAACAAGGTTTCTCAAGTAAAACAAAACATTCAATCAAGCTTGATCAGACCCCACACACATGGGCGCCAGTTTAAACAGATGTCTTCAATCAATAGTCGCGCGTACCGAGCATGTTGGGAAGATAGTCATACTGTATCTCATCAGTTGAAAATGCCTCTGGATGACTAATTGCCATGAACTTGTCATGTCTTCCGAAGCTCGTTAGGCCTTTTCGAAGGTTATAGTGGTAATTGAAAATACAGGCCTTGTTCTTGCCCTTGAGAAAATATGGATGGGGCAAGAGACTCTCATATCTCAAACAAGCTTCGAGTTCTACATAGTCTTCATCAGTAATGCTTTCTTTGTCTCCTAGCCACCAATACGTATCAACATCGGTCTTATACCAGCTGCTAGTTTCTTCTTTCTTAAGAAAAAAACTTTTCACACAAGCCTCATCACGCTTCTTCACACATGGCAGAA
>DAIPJL010000148.1:0-7853 GCA_036770305.1 Bacteriovoracaceae bacterium
CATCCTGGACACGGCGGTGGACGCCTTCGATTTCGTGAACGCCAAGGCGCTCGTCCATCAAACGCAGGAGACCAATCGCCGGCGGCACCCGTTGCTGGTGGCGCGGGCGACGACCGATCACGTCTCCGAACCGCTGCGGATGACCCCGCCGAAAGCGGAGTTCCCCGAGAACGGACACCGCTCGCAGCGCTGGGGCTTCGGCGCTGGTTCGGAAGATGGCCGCGGCGGCTACGCCTTTGCGTCCATGCGCTTTGCTTTGCATGATTTACTAGACCCGCTCCCCGGTCAGCCGACTTTTTCAGAGATCCACTTCGCCGGTCTCTACGGCCGGCTTCAGCAGACGGACTATGGCGAAGCGACCAGACTCGAGATCGATTCTTTAGACTTTTTCCGCGTCTCGAGCTTCCAGCCGGTCACGACGTGGCGGAATTCGTTTTCATGGACCGCGAAACTTGGTCTGCGGAAGATTCAGGATGAGGCCTGCGATAGTTGCCTCGCGGGGACACTGGATGCGGGCACCGGGGTGACGCTGGCGCCGGCCAAGAGTGAAAGCTTCGTGGCGCTGCTGACGAAGTTCGAGGTCGACCATAGTCCGGACCTGAGGCGGAACTGGCGCTTCGTCGTGGGACCAGAGGTCTGGGCCCGGTGGGTGATTTCTAAAAAGATCAGTTCCTTGGCGACCATCGGGTACAAGTGGTCCCAGGCCTTCGAGGCACCGCTCTTCGCGGCACAGCTCTTTACGCACTCGCTGGAGGTTCGGTATCATGCTAGTCGAGAGTGGTCTCTCGCGCTTAAGGGCCAGCGCATCGAACGCCAGCACGCGAGCGCGCAGCTGGGCCTTTATCGCTTCTTTTAGTTTCGTCTCCTGCGGGGCCCTGATGACGATGAGAAACGCGGACTTCGTTTCCCTAAGCACCTTCTGTCCGGAACTCCAGATCGCGGCGTCCTACGCGACGGCGGAGAACTTCACCGGTGCCCCCGTCGCCGGCTACCACAAGGTCGAGGCCCTCTTGTCCCGCAAGGCGGCGCTAGCACTCTGCGAAGCTCAGAAACGCGCGCGCGCCGAAGGCTTGGCGCTAAAAGTCTTTGATGCCTATCGGCCGACCCGGGCCGTGGCCCACTTCGAAGCCTGGGCAAAACTGCCGGAGACGAGAGTGGACCTGCGGGAAAAGTACTACCCGAGCTTCACCAAGAGCGAACTCTTCGAGCGCGGCTACATCGCTCATCGCTCGAGCCACTCGCGCGGCAGCGCCGTCGACCTGACGCTGGTGGACGCGCAGGGCGCGGAGCTCGACATGGGGACGATCTTCGACTTCTTCCATCCTCTTTCTCACACCGATGCGGCCGGAATAGGCTCCGGGCAACATAAGAATCGACAGCTCTTAGTTCGCATCATGCAGGAGAGCGGGTTCAAGAATTATTCTCAGGAGTGGTGGCATTTCTCTTTGAAAGACGAAGCCTACCCCGGACAGTACTTCGACTTCCCGGTAGAGTAGCTAGAGCTCTTCGGCCAGTCGTTCCTCGTCGAAGTCGAGGGCCAGGAGTTCGAGGGCGTCGAGGCGCAGCGGGCGGCGGTCGTTGCGCCAGTACACGACGAGGAGCGCAGGGGTAGAAATGAAGATGAGCAGGCGAGTGATAAAATGATTCATGCGTTCCTCCTAAAGAGAATTTTCGCCTCACCGGGAGCACCTGGAACAGTGAGCTTTTCTTCACGCTTGTGTGAAGCTGGGGTTAAGCTCTGCCTGCTCTTGCTGCTGGCGAGTTGTTCACACGTCTTCTACCAACCCATCAAGGGCGCGCTCTTCGCTCCCGAGCTGGTGGGCCTCAGCGCCGAGGAAGTCACGCTGGAGACGAGCGACGGAGTCGGACTTTTGGCCTGGGCCTTTCGCACGGAGCGCGCAGCTCCCCTGGGCACCGTTCTGCAGTTCCATGGTAACGGCGAAAACATGTCGACGCATTTTCTCGCTCTCTCGTGGCTGCTCAAGGAGGGCTATGACGTCCTCGTCTTCGACTATCGAGGCTACGGTTTTTCTGGTGGCGAGCCCACGGCGCAGGGGACCTACCTCGATGGCCTGGCCGCGCTCGCGTGGGCGCAGGCCGACGCGCAGAAACGGGGTAGCGCTCTCTTCGTGGTCTACGGACAGAGCCTCGGCGGTCAGATCGCCGCTCGCAGTGTCGCGGATTACGAAGCCCAGGCGCGCATCGACCTGCTGGTGCAAGACTCCACCTTCGGCAGCTACCAGCAAATCGCTGCGGACAAGATTCTCGATCATCTCTTCCTGTGGCCCTTCCTGCCACTGGCCTACCTGGCCGTCTCAGATGAGTGGGCGTCCGCGAAGGTCTACGCGCGTGTCCGCACCCCGGTGCTCGGGATCCACGCTGTCAAAGATCCGGTGGTGCCCTTCAGCCTCGGTGAAAAGAATTTCGCCGGTCTCCCGAACCGAGTCAGCTTCTGGAAACTCAAGAAGGGCCAGCACGGGGACGTCTTCCACCACGCCGGAGGGAGGTATCGGGCCCAGTTTCTTGAGCTGCTTGCTCGGCTAAGGCAGGAAAAAAGCTCCCACTGACGCTTTTGGTTGGGAGACCGTCGCCCGGACCTTATACTTTTATTTAGTGACGACTTTAACCAAGGATGGTTGATGGGGAGTTCGGTCAAGAAGGCGGCGAGCGCCGACAGTGCGCAGTACGCTGCATTCCATAAGCTAAACGGAGAACATCCGTTTAAGTCCCAGGTGCCGGACGGGCACGTCGCCTACCAGGCGCGCACCAAGAAAGGCGGGAAGGTGGCCTTCTTCCACTTCGACCTCGCTCGGCAGATGGGACTCATCCCCAAGGACCACCCGAACCAGCTCACCCCCGACCTCGAAAAGCTCATCCTCGACACCTTCAGCATCCAGATCATCAACGAGTGGGACATCGAGAACAAGCAGAAGTTCCCGGCCGACGAGATCCGGCCCCACACGTACATGGCCACGCGCTACCTTCAGCTCCAGCACCCGGACAAGTCCGGCCGCACCTCCGGCGATGGCCGCACCGTCTGGAACGGCACGATCCGCCACCAGGGCATCACCTGGGACGTCTCGAGCTGCGGCACCGGCGGGACGAAGCTCTCTCCCGCGGTGAACATTCAAAAGCGATACTTTCAAACGGGCGACCCGTCGGTCTCCTACGGCTGCGGCTGCAGCGAAGTCGGCGAGGGCCTGGAGACGCTCTTCTTCAGCGAAGTGTTCCAGAAGAATAGCATCCGCACCGAGCGCCTGCTGGCCACCATCGAGTACGAGAAGGGCCTCGCCATCAACGTGCGCGCGTACCCGAACCTGCTGCGCCCGTCGCACTTCTTCGGCCACCTCAAGCAGGGCAACTACACCGCCCTCAAGCAGGTCGCCGACTACTACATCGAGCGCGAGCAGCTCAACCAGCGCTGGCCCGAGAGCAAGACGAAGTCACCGGCGGAGCGCTACGGCCAGCTCCTCGAGGTGGTCGCGAAGACCTTCGCCGCCACGGCGGCGCGCTTCGAGGACGAGTACATCTTCTGCTGGCTCGACTGGGACGGCGACAACATCCTGATGGACGGCGGGGTCATCGACTACGGCTCGATCCGCCAGTTTGGCCTCTTCCACAGCGAGTACCGCTACGACGACGTCCAGCGCTTCTCGACGACCATCCTCGAGCAGAAGCAGAAGGCCCGCTACATCGTCCAGAGCTTCGCGCAGATCGCCGACTTCCTCGTGAAGAAGAAGAAGCGCCCGATCGGCGAGTTCCGCGGCCACCCGGCGCTCAAGCTCTTCGAGGAGACCTTCGAGCAGTGCAAGTACGAGAACCTCCTCTACAAGATGGGCTTCAAGGACAAGTACGCCCAGGACCTCCTGAAGGAGCACCGCAACGACGTGCGCGTCTTCCGCCGCAGCTTCACCTGGTTCGAGCGCATGAAGAGCGTGCGCGGGACCTACAAGGTTGCCGACGGCATCACCCGCGACGCCGTGTTCTGCATGCGCGACATCCTCCGCGAGCTCCCGCAGCTCTACCTCACGCGTGGCTCGCTCCTCGAGCCGGCGGAGTTCCTCGAGATCATCCGCTCGACCTACGCCAAGAAGCAGGACCTGAAGCTCACGCCGATGCTGCTCAAGCAGATCAAGCGCTTCCAGGTCGCCTACCTCAACGTCGTCGACCTGTGTGCGCGCCAGCAGAAGAAGGAGCGCCACCAGGTCCTCCTCGACGTCACCATGCGCTCGTCGATCATCAACAAGTACGACCGGGTCACCGGCGACTCGATCACCTACGTCGTCGAGCGCGTGGCCAAGTGTCGCCCGAAGCTCACGGCACAGGAACTCTTCCAGGTCATGAGCGAGTTCGCCCACTACCAAACACTCAACCCCGAGCTGCGTGGCAAGGTGCTCGACGATGAGCCGGTCCTCCGCGAGGGCGCTGCTCCTCGTCAGCGAACCATCCTTCGTGACATTGCCAGCATCGTGCGAGACTGCCGCGAAGGAATCTAGGTGAAGCTCGTCCTCTACTCCGGCGGCGACGCGCGGGCCAACCGCGACCTCGACGACCAGCTCATGACGATGGTGACCACGAAGAACCCGCTCATGGCCTACATCCCGGCGTCGTCGTACCTCTCGGAGCTCGAGTTCCAGCACTTCGTCGATCAGTACCGGCGCTTCCGCGTGAAGCGCTTTCTGCACTTCCCGGTCGACATTCCCTACGACAAGACGCTCTACCGCGAGGTCCTTAAGGCCGACGTCATCCACCTCGGCGGCGGGAACACCTTTCACTTCTTGCTGTGGCTGCGCAAGACGAAGATGCTCGAAGCGCTCAAGGACTACGTGCACCACGGCGGCATCCTCACGGGCCTTTCGGCCGGTGCCATCATGATGACCCCGGACATCACCACCGCCGGGATGCCTTCCTTTGACCGCGACGAAAACCACGACAACATCAAGAACCTCGAGGCGCTGGGCCTTCTGGAGTTCGACTTCTTCCCGCACTACCGCAACTCCCAGCGCTACGACGTCGAGTTCCGTCGCCTGACGCGTAAGACCGGTCGCTCCCTCTACGTCTGTCCCGACGGCGCCGGCATCGTCATCGATGGCCCACGCAAGACCTTCGTGGGGCCTAGCTGGCTCTTCCACGAGGGGCGTAAGATCGAGATGAACTAGCCGGATTTTGATTCACTTTTCAACCTCGCAACACTTGTTCTAAGCTCTTCCTATGCACCCCATTCAATTCTTCGTGTTTTTAGTGTTCACCGCGCTCACGGCGCTGGGCCTGCTCGCGCCCTGGCCCTGGACCTTCGCGCCGATCGTCTTCGTGTTCGGAGGCATCCCGCTCATCGATGTGCTGGTGGGCGAAGACCGCACGAATCCCTCCGCGGAGCAGGAGCAGCGCTGGAAGCAGGCGCGCGTCTGGGGCCCGGTACTTTACGTCTACGCGCTGACGCACTTCCTGATCTTGGGCCTGGGCCTGTGGCGCGTCTGGCAGGGAGTGAGCTGGAGTGAACTCGCGCTGCTGGCGCTGGTCACCGGGCTTTACACCGGGGGCCTCGGTATCACGGTCGCTCACGAGCTGTGCCATAAGAAAGAGTTTCTTCCTCGCACGGTTGCCGACCTGCTGCTCGCTTCGGTGTGGTACCAGCACTTCGCGGTGGAGCACGTCCGCGGCCATCACCTCATGGTCTCGACCCCGGCCGATCCGGCGAGCGCGCGGCGAGACGAGAACCTCTACGCCTTCACGCTGCGCTCCGTGGTGGGAAGTTTTCTCCACGCGCTGAAGATTGACCGGACGAAAGTCCTCTACGGCGTTTGCCTCGCGCTGCTCTTCACTGGTGCCAGCGCTCTGCTCGGCTCCTCTGTACTAGTGTTTTTCCTTGCTCAGGCGGTCTGCGCCTTCGTGCTCCTCGAGTTCGTGAACTACCTCGAGCACTACGGACTGGAGCGGCGCCCGCTGGGCAACGGACGGTTCGAAAAGGTCACGCCGATCCACTCCTGGAACTCGGCGCACAAGTTCTCCAATCTGCTGCTCTTCAATTTGCAGCGCCACAGTGACCACCATGCACTGGCGCACCTGCCCTACACCGTGCTGAAGCACCACGATTCGGCCCCGCAGCTGCCCTCGGGCTACCCAGGGATGATACTTCTGGCGCTCATTCCTCCTCTGTGGTTTCGAGTCATGAATCCAAAAGTCGATGAGTGGCGAAGTCGTTACCAAGCAAAGGCTGAAATGAATGGCTAATTTTTTGTTTGTAGCATCAGTGCTTTTCCTCGTGAGTTGCCAGGCCCCGCGCGTGAGCGCCTCGCGCCTTCCCCTCGGGCCTGGGCAATTTGACCTCTCTCTCAGTCACGAAGGCCGTGAGCGCAGCTACATCCTCTACCTCCCCAAGGGCTACAGCGCCGAGAAGCAGTTCCCGCTGGTGCTCGCCTTCCACGGCGGCGGTGGCAACGCACGTATCCAGGCGACGGACCGCTTCTACCAGTTCATCTCCAGCGCCGACAAGCATGGCTACGTGGTGGTCTTCCCCAACGGCACCGGAGCATTGGGCGGGGATCGCCTGGCGACGTGGAACGCGGGCCTCTGCTGCGGTAAGGCCCGGGACAACAAGGTCGACGACGTCGGCTTCGTGCGCGCTCTCCTGCGGGAGCTCGCGCCGCAGGTGAGCTTCGATCCGAAGCGCGTCTTCGCCACCGGCATGTCGAACGGCGCGATGATGGCCTACCGACTGGCCTGCGAGGCGCCGGAGCTGATCCGCGCCGTCGGCGCGGTCGCTGGTACCGACAACACCACGAGCTGTGCTCCGAAGAGGGCCGTGTCGATCCTCCACATCCACTCGCTGCACGACGAGCACGTCAACTTCAACGGCGGACGGGGAGCGGCGGCGGCGGGCGCCGACCAGGTGAATGAGTTCGTCTCCGTCCCGGCCACCGTCGCTGCGTGGAAGAAGCACAATGCCTGCGGGGAGGCGGCCGAGCGCGTCTCCGAGACAGCGCTGAGCTACTGCGACCGCTACCGCTGCAAAGACGGCGCACGGGTGCAGCTCTGCGTGACCAAGGACGGTGGCCATTCCTGGCCCGGAGGCCAGAAGCCTCTCGCGCGGGGGCCAAGGCCTTCGCAGGCCTTCAACGCCACCGAGCTCATCTGGCAGTTCTTCTCGCAGGTGATCTAGACGTCGACCTCGACGAAGAGGGGGAGGTGATCCGAGAGATCGCCCCAGGGACCGTCGCGCAGGACCATCCCCTGCACCGGGAGCGCGTGGCGCAGGTACACGCGGTCGAGCGGGAGCTTCGGGAAGAAACAGGGAAACGTCCTCGCGTGCTGGCCGTAGAGGTGAAGGAAGAGTTCTTGCGCGTCGAGGCCCTGGCGCAGGATGGGATCGAGGCGCGTGAGCCAGTCGTTGAAGTCGCCCACCAGCACCACCGGATGCTCCGCGGGGATCTTCTCGTGCACGTACTCGATCATGCGCCTGGCCTGCTTCACGCGCGCGCCGTGGAAGAGGTTGATGTGCGTGTTGAGGATGTGGGCGGTGCGGTTTTCGTCGGGGAGGTAGAGCTCCGCGTGGAGCATGCCGCGCATCTCGGTGCGGTCGAGCGTGAGGTCGAGGTTGTGCCAGGCCTTGATGGGGTACTTCGACAGCAGCGCGTTGCCGTGGTGGCCGAGCGGATACACGGCGTTCTTTCCGTAGGCGTGGTGAGGCCAGATCGTGTCCGCCAGGTATTCGAACTGCGCCTCGAGGGGCCAGTCGCTCACTTTCTTTTTGAGCTTCTCGTGTTCCCCTTGGACCTCCTGCAGGCAGACCACGTCCGGGTCGAGCAGGCGGATCGACTGCTTGATGCGGCCTAGCACGAAGCGCCGGTTGAAGA
>DAIPJL010000149.1:0-4330 GCA_036770305.1 Bacteriovoracaceae bacterium
GTGCGGCTTCTGAAGAACAAGTTCTTCGAAGAGATCAAGGCCCTCGAAGAGCGCTGTGCCAGCAAAGAAGAGCTGGAGGCCCACCTCGGCAAAGGCCGCGCCCGCGCCGGCATGCTGGAAGGCGATCTCACGGAAGGTGAGCTCGAGATCGGCCAGTGCGCGGGGTTGGTGAAGGATATTCCGACGGTGGCGGCGCTGGTGGCGCGCCTGATGCAAGAGTACAGCGCCGCTCGCACGGCGCTGCCTCAGTTCTAATTAAGCTCTCTCGAGCGCGGCGATGCGATCGTCGAGGCTCGGGTGCGTCGACAGGAAGTTCATCAGGCCCTTCTTCGAAGAGATCTTGAAGGCGGCCATGTTGTCCGGCGTGTTGGGGTCCACCACGTCGAAGCGGCTCTTGAGCTTTCTGAGCGCGGCGATCATCTTCTGGCGGCCCGCGTAGTTCGCGCCGCCCTTGTCGGCGCGGAACTCGCGCACGCGCGAGAAGTAGGCGACGATGAACATGGCGAGGAAGCTGAAGGCGATCTCGAAGACCATCACCATCAGGTGCGTAATCATCGGGTTGGTGCCGCGGCGATCCTCCGAGTCGCGGTTGCCGGCCATCGCCTGCGAAAGCGCGAAGGCGGCGATGCGCGCGAAGAACATCACGAAGGCGTTCACCACCCCCTGCACCAGCGCCATGGTCACCATGTCGCCGTTGGCGATGTGGGCGACCTCGTGGGCGAGCACGCCCTCGACCTCGTCGCTGTTCATCTGGCGCAAGAGCCCCGTCGACACGGCCACCAGCGAGTTGTTCTTCGAGGGCCCGGTGGCGAAGGCGTTGAGCTCCGGAGACTCGTAGATGCCGACCTCCGGCATCTTTGAAAGGCCCGCCTGCTTGGCGTAGAGGTGCACCTTACGCACCAGATCGGCGTAGGGCCCGCGCTCGTCGACGATCTGGACACCCATCATGGTCTTCGCCATGAACTTCGACATCATGAGCGAGATACCGGAGCCCACGAAGCCCCACACCAGACAGAAGATCATCAGCGCCTGGTAGTTGATGCCGTAGGCGTCGAACCAGCGATGGCCACCCAAGAGCCCGAGGATGAGGTTAACCGTCACCATCACCAAAATATTGGTCATGACGAAAAGAAAAATGCGCTTCATAGAAGGCCTCCAAAAAGGATAAGAGCGTGCATACAACTTAAAGATGGGCCGCAAAGCGATGAGCGTCAAGGCGGGCCGGGGAATTTCTCGAAATCATTTAGCTTTATTGATCATCTTGATGAGTTTTTAAAACTAGACAGAGTCGTCGGCCCATCGCAGCAAACTTGCCGCAGCAAAAGACAAAATGCTAGCATGCGAAAAAATGACATACTTTTCACGAGGTGAAACATGGTTTTACGGGCCTTTCTCATTTTCGGACTCACCCTCAACGCCTTGGCCCATGATGCGGCCTTCGAAGAGGCGAGCTACCAGCGCTACCTGCGCTCGATCGAGAACCCCGCCGCCAAGCTCGACCTGCCCTTCACCGCATTAGAACAAAAACTGCTGGTCGACGCCCTGTGGGATGCCCAAGAGGATCACGCCCTCGCCATCAACGATAAACTCGATGATCTCCAGGGCCTTGCGCTACCGCTGGATCAAGAACTGCGCGTCGCCGTGCTGCGCTTTCGTGCCGGTGAGGCCCTCACCCTCGACACCCTCTCTCATGCCCTGATGAGCGCCATCCCCACCGACCGCGAGCTCTCGGTCCTGGTGGTCTCGCTGCGCCTCGACCTGCAGGCCATGGGCCTTCATCACCTCGTCACTCTGGCGGAGAAGCATTTCCCGGAGCCCACCGGCTGGGTTTCCGCCTCCGAGCGCCCCGTCGGAGACCAGACGCAGATCGCTTTTGACCTGTGGGACTACGCCTCTCCGCTCACCGGCGCCTACTCCGGCGGCATCAAGATCTACATGTTCTGCCGCTCCAATCGTTTGCATCCGTGCCTGTTCGCCCTGCGCGACCGCGACGATCGCCCGGTGCTCAACGAGCGCGGCGAACTCTGGCTGCAACCCTCCCTCGGCTCCTCGGCCCATGGCCTCCCCTCCTACCAGCGTAACGGCAACACGCCGGCCGGCGTGCTCACCATCGACGGCGTGATGCCCGCGGCCGACCAGCAGATCTCCTTCGGCAAGTTCCGCCGTCTGATCCTCAACTTCCTTCCGAAATCGAACTCCGAGCGCGCCACGCGCACGCTCCTGCCTCAGTCCTCCATCGACTCCGACTGGTGGCGCCCGGCGACCGTCGCCCGCGACGTCGGCCGCAACCTCCTGCGCATCCACGGCACCGGCAAGCGCAACAACAACCCGACCTCCAGCTGGTTCCCCTTCATGCGCACCAGTGGCTGCATCGCCCAACGCGAGAACAGCTACAACGGCATCGACTACCGCGACCAGCGCGACCTCCTGGACGTGCTGATGGCGGCGCAGGGCCTTGAGGTGAATTTTGAAAACGAAGCGCGCCTCAAGGGCATGCTCTTCATCATCGAACTCAACGACGAGGCCCGCGCCGTCACCCGCGAAGACCTCGCCAAAGCAGGTATCCAATGATCCTCCTCCTCACCTTTTTCCTCGCCAGCGCTGAAGCGGCTCCCCGGCTGGTGCGCGTGCAGGGCGAGTGCGAACTCAAAGTCGGCCCCGACCGCGGCCGCCTCGAGCTGCGCATGGAGCACACCGCCCCGTCGGCGCAGAAGGCCCTCGAGGTGGTGACCTCGAAGATCGAAGAGGCGCGCAAAGAGATCAAAGCGCTCAAGCTCGCGGACCTCGAGCTCTCCACCACCGCCCTCTCCAACACCCCCCACCGCGAGTGGGAGAATAACAAATCCGTGCTCAAGGGCCAGCGCGCCTCTCTGGGCCTGGAGGTGGTGACCAGCGAGATCACTCGCCTCGGCGAGGTCTTCGCCGTCGCCAGCAAGCTGGGCCTCAACAACACCCAGGGCTTCCAGAGCTACCTCTCGGTCGAGAAGCGCCAGAAAGAGTACCTGCGCTGCCTCGACATCGCCGCCCAGGACGCGCTGAAGAAAGCGCAGAAGCTCGCGGCTTCGCTCAACGCCAAAGTCGGCGCGGTGGAGTCCATCGACGAAGCTCCCCAGAACCGCTCTTTCCCTCCCATGCCGATGTACGCCATGGAGGCCGACGCGGTGATGGCCAAGGGCGCTGCGGCCCCCACCGTGGACGTCGCGGACCAGAGCTTCCGCACCACGCTTCAGGTGAGCTTCCAGCTGCAATGAACCTCGCAACCCCGGGCCTGGGCCTCAAGGATTACCAGCTCCTCGACTCGGGCGAGGGGATGAAGCTCGAGCTCATCAGCGGCGTGCTCTGCCAGCGCCCCTCACCCCAGGCCATCTGGAAGCGCAAGCTCTCCAAGGACGAGTGGGCGAAGGCCAGCAGTGTCTCCGCGCGCACCAAGGACGGCGGCGGCCAGTGGCAGCACCACAAACCACTTCCCAAAGAGATGTGGCTCAAGCACGAGCTCTCCTCGGGCCCGATCCGCCTACGCCTCAAGTTCACCACCTTCGGCCACTGCGGCGTCTTCTTCGAGCAGCTCCCCGTGTGGGAGTGGCTCGAGGCCCGCGTCCTTGAACTCAAATCCAAACTCGGCCGCGCCCCCAAGGTCGCCAACCTCTTCGGCTACACCGGCGCCGCGAGCCTCGCCATGGCCCGCGCCGGCGCCGAGGTCTACCACGTCGACAGCTCCAAGGGCGCCCTGGAGTGGGGCCAGGAGAACGCCCGCGCTTCGCAGACCGAAGGCATCAAGTGGATCCAGGAAGACGTGCAGCGCTTTCTGATCAACAGCTACAACAAGGGCCTCAAGCTCGATGGCCTGCTCGCCGATCCCCCCAGCTGGGGCCATGGCGCCAAGAAAGAAGTCTGGGAGTTCGAGAAACACATCGCCGGCTTCGCCGACAAGGCCCACGCCATCCTCCAGCCGAAGAACTCCTTCTTCTTCCTCTCCTGCCACACCCACGGCGTCCAGCACGAGGCCCTCAAGAACGTGCTGGCGCAGGATGGCCGCTGGAAAGACCTGAGCTGCGGCGAGCTGGGTGTGCAACACGCCAACGACCTTCGCATTCTGCCAGCGGGGCTCTACGCCGCTGGCCGATCGTAATCAGCCTCGATAATCAATCATAATCGAATATAAAACCGTCATCTTCAACAAGACGTGCCCAATGAATTTTTGAATCCTCATCCTCGTTATAATCAATGCCCTTGTCCATGTGATAGGTGTTCACCGCACACTGATAGTGCCCCGGAAAGATGTGACGCAGCTCCGCGTCCGCAAGATATTGCTTAAGATCCAAAGAATAGA
>DAIPJL010000149.1:4430-7830 GCA_036770305.1 Bacteriovoracaceae bacterium
TCTCTCGCGTCAGCTCGAGATTAAACCTTTTGCGAGTTTTGCGATTATACTTACTGATGCGAAACGATACCCCTGGCTTGAGATACTCAACCAATGGCTCATTCACTCTTTTAGTATCTACCAGCTCACCCTTTTCATCATAATAAAGCTGGTCCACATTCAACCAGATCGGCCTCCCCTCTTTCGAATCTAGAAGACGAACCCAACTCAACTCGCGCCCCCCCTCAGTCTTGATAATTTTAAAGTCTTTGAGATAACTCATGTCGAAATCTTTCCCGATTTCGGATAGCGAGGTTACGAGCAACTTCCCGTATCCTGGACGCAATAAAACCCTGCCGTCTTGTGCAATAACTCTACTACTCCAATAAACCATTTTCTGTCCGAACTGTTTTGCTAAAAGACTCTCTTTTACTTTTTCAGGTGTCATTCCAACAAAATATGCCCCCGTCACCGGAGCTGTAGACGAAGGTTGCTCATGAAAGAGATATCGAACGTAGAGATGATCGTCGAGCAGTGGGCACTTCTCTTCTTTCGCCAAGAACTCTTTGCAATTATCCTCATGCTTGCCTGGAAGGGATTTCATAGAATCCGGAAGACGCAAATACAAATCTGAATTTAAGCCATCATAAGCATTAAGCCGCCTCGATAGAGGAAAATTAACAATCTTCGTTGCATCACCGCCATAGACAAGATTAAGGGTTTTGCTAAGCGTCTCGACACCCGCGAAAGACATCACGCCCAGTACTAGAGCACATGTCACAACCCCAAACTTAAAGAAAAGCTTCACATCAACCTCTAATCAATCAGTCATAATCAAAAATAAAACTGTCGTTTTCATAAAGAAGAGCAGGGTTGATTTGATAGTTTTCTTCCTGGGTGTAACCAATGCCCTTGTCCATGTGATAGGTGTTCATCGCGCACTGATAGTGCCCCGGGAAGATGTGACGCAGCTCCGCGTCCGCAAGATATTGCTTAAGATCCAAAGAATAGATGGCATCACGATAATTCTTATGCCGCTTTTCTAGCAAGTCATAGGCAAGCTTAAAATTCGGGTCTGGTAGGCGCTCACCTGAGGGAGTGCTCTTGGTGATCTGCACTCGAAAATACAATTTCCCGTTCTCGATCCTGTCAAAACAGTAAAAGCCCCGCAACTCCTCTAGGTTGTACTTCCTAACATCGGCCCCAATACCGATCTCTCGCGTCAGCTCGAGATTAAACCTTTTGCGAGTTTTGCGATTATACTTACTAATGCGAAACGATACGCCTGGCTTAAGATAATCAACCAATGGTTCATTCACTCTTGCTTTATCTACCAATTCACCCTTTTCATCATAATAAAGCTGGTCCACATTCAACCAAATCGGCTTTCTCTCTTTCGAATCTAGAAGACGAATCCAGCTCAACTCGCGACCACTTTCAGTATTAATAACTTTAAAGTCTTTGAGATAGTTTATGTCGTAATCCTTTCCGATTTCATCAAGCCCCTCGATAGGCACCTTACCATATCCTGGACGCAACAACGCCCTGCCATCCTGCGCAACAATTATACTGGTCCAAAAAATATTTTTTTTTCCAAATTGTTTCGCCAATAGACTTTCTTTGATTTTTTCTGATGTCAGGCCAACAAAATATGCTCCCGTCACCGGAGCTGTAGACGAAGGTAGGTCATGGAAAAGATAACGGACGTAAAGGTGATCGTCGAGCAGTGGGCATTTTTCTTCTTTTGCCAAGAACTCTTTGCAATTATCTCCATGCTTGCCCGGAAGGGATTTCATTGAATCCGGAAGACGCTCATACAAATCCGAGTTGATATAATTAAAATAACCAAGCTTTGACGAAATCGCGAAATTTACAATCTTCGTTGCATCGCCGCCATAGACGAGATCGAGAGTTTTGCTAAGCGTTTCGACACCAGCAAAAGACGTCACGCTTAAGAGCAGCAAGCAAAAGAATGTCACACGCCTTAAAGAACACCTCATCCCCTATCCTTTCTGAAACTCTCCATGATCTCTTAAATGATACATCTCTGTGATTCGAACTGATAAAAAGAAACATCGTGTATTCGTAAGCAACATTCGTACGCGCTTTCCTACTCAGCACTCACTGATTAGATCTATCGAATTTTAAGTTTCGCCATAAATTTGACGGGGACAAATTTTCTTGAATCTGCCGGAGGGCCTATCAAACTAGCCCCTTGGCGAGCGAAGCTTGCTCAACTCTTAAGGTGGCGGGGTGGATGCGGAGGCGTGTTTTCTAGGGCGCTTAGGGCCCGTGCTGCCGTGACCACTCACCCATGATGACGGCGCTGGCCACACCCACGTTGAGGCTCTCCACCGCGCCGGTGCCGGGGATGAGGAGGCGCTTTTCGCCCAAGGAGAGGGCCACGTCGGAGAGGCCCTGGCCTTCGGCGCCCAGAGCGACCAGCAGCTTCTCCGGGAGTTTTTGTTGGTAGAGCGAGACGCCCTTGTGGCCCGAGGTGGTGTAGAGCGAAAGACCCAGCTTGGTCTTGAGCTCGAGCATCTTGGGCCAGTTTTCCACAGCGGCGATGAGCACCTCTTCGGCGCCGCCTTCGGCCGTGCGGTAGAAGGCGCCGTTCTGCCAGGAGGTTTTTTTGCCGACCAGGAAGATCGCTTTGACGCCGAAGTGGGCCGCGCTGCGGACGATGGCGCCGAGGTTGTGGGGATTTTCCACCTGCTCGAGGGCCAGGAAGAGGCCCTTGCCCTGGGCGACTTCTTTGAGCTCACTCTCCGAGGGGTTCTTGCGACGGCGAATGATCATCATCACGCCCTCGTGGTGGGTGGCGCCGCTGAGTTCACTGAGCTCTTCTTCGCTGACCACGTGATAGGCCAGGCGGAAGTCCACGCAGTGGCGCACGATGTCCGCCAGCTGCTGCATGGTCTTTTGAGTGACGTAGAGGCGGATCAGCGCACTGGAGCGGGCCTTGAAGAGGGCCCGGCAGGCGTTCAAACCGTGTATTTTCATCTCAAGTTCGGGACTTGTTCCCTGCGGGGCCTTCTTTCTCATGGCCGGTCTTGTATCATGCGTGCCACATGGACAAAAGCCTCTATCTTTCCCCCTTTGAACACGAAGCCGACCTGGCCGCGGAGCTGGCCTTCAAGGGCATCGACGTCCTCGCCCAGAAAGGCCGCCTCTTCCTGGCGGCCGGGACACGCGCGGACGTGATCTGGGCCCAGGTCGCCTTCCTCGGCGTGCAGGAGATCCCCGTCACCTCCATCAACGACGCCGCCAAGAAGCTTAAGGCCCTGGGCCGCAACTGGGCGCTCTACTCGGTGGATTTCCATCGCCGCGCGGAGCTCATTCAAAGCGAACTGCCCCATTACCCGATCAAAGAAATTGCTTTCCTGCAGGAAAGGCCCACGCGCCCCATGGGCGGCTGGAC
>DAIPJL010000006.1:0-40067 GCA_036770305.1 Bacteriovoracaceae bacterium
TTATTGCCCACCCTTCAGGTCAGCTGCGTTTGCCCCGGCCCAGGTCCACGCCCACCCTTCCCGGGCGAGCGCCTGACGCAGCCAGACGGACGCAACGTGATCTTCCTCACCGACATCCGCGTGAGCGAGTTCGCTGACCGTCACTCGAATCCTCCTCTTCCACGTCCGGAATGTGGCCTCGACGCCATCAAGCTCCAGTCACTGGAAGACGGCACCACCGTCTACCGCGTGTCTGTGATGTTCGACGACGGTACGGTCACCGACCTGCGCGCTCCAAGTTACATTTCGCGCAACTCGGAAACTCCATGGCTCGACGTCGGCCGCGACTCACGCTGGGGCGGTTCTCGCTGCATCCGCAACATTCAGGTCACCGGCCGCAGCGACGACAACTGGGGCCGCCGCGACCGTCCCTCGCGCGTCAGCGTCCTTGGCCTGCGCTCAAGTGGCCGCCGCTAGAAAGAGATTCGTACCTGCTTCCAAAGGGCCCCGAATGGGGCCCTTTTTTTTACCAGCGGTGCTGCCAGGAGACGTAGCCGCTTCGTGGTGCCACCGAGTAGCCCCAGAGTTCCTCGTAGTCTCGGTCGGTGAGATTCTGTAGCTCTACGGCGACGTGGTCCTGCCGCGACAACTCCCATGAGAGTCGGAGATTCACGAGTTCGTAGGGAGTCAGCCGCCGGACCTCGCCGGCGGTGTCGATGTCTCGGCGCTCGCCCACGATGCGCAGCTCGAGGTCCGACTTAAACCTACCCGCTTCGTGGCCCCAGCGCGCGAGGCCCTGGTGCGAGGGACGCCGCAGAGGCGTCCGTTCGAACTGACTAAACTCCAGTAGCGTTCCGGTGAGCGCGAGGACGTCTCGTCCCGAGAGCTCCCAGGCGACACCGAGCTCAAGGCCCCGGACGACCAGTTCGCCGCGATTCTGGTAGCCGGTGTTGGTGTAGCTGATGAGGTTCGAGAAGTTCTGCTCGAAGAGCGTTAGATGGAGCACCCGCGGGCCGCGGCTGCGGAAGCCGACTTCGAAGCTCTCGTTGATCTCAGGAGTCAGCGCCGGGTTCCCGATGTCCGAGCCGAAGCTCGGTGGCGCGTAGAGCTGGTAGAGCGAGGGCGCCTTGTAGCCGCGGGCGACCTTGGAGAAGAGTTGCCCGGCCCATGCGTCGAAGCTCACTCCCGCCTCCGGAGCGAAAAAATTCCCGTAGCGCTGGTGCCTCTCACCGCGGCCGCCCACGGAGAAGGTCCAGCGCCCACGAGAATACCTCTGCTGCGCGAAGAGCGCCGCGAGGTCCGTCTGGGCTGTCACGTCAGAGATGGAGAGCCATTCCTGACTCAGCTCCACACCCGCTACGAAGCTCGTCCCCTCGCTCCTCGGACGTGCGTAGGCGAGCTGCAGCCGACGCTCCTGCGCCTGGTACTTCTCGGAGCCTTGCGAAGCGGTCACGGGCCGGCGCACTTGAGAGACGATGCCCGTTTTCAGCCACAGCTGATCCTCACCGGTGGTCCAGGTCGTTCGCTGGATGATCCCGAGCAGGTCGTTCTTCGAGTGATCGCTCGGTTCGTCGGCACTTGCCCCGTCCTGCTCGATGCGCCCGCGGTTCGCGAGTAGGGTGAGCTCCGTCGCCGCCTTCGGCGTCCACTGGTGCGTCGAGGCCTGAGACACTTGGTGCATCTCGCTCCCGTCGGCCTCGCTGGCGCCGTGGCGCCTCTTGTTGAGCCGAGAGAATCCTCGTGTGGCGAAGTGCTGAGCGGTGACGCTTCCGCGCTGGCCACCCGCGCCCCAGTCCACGACCCCGCTCAAGGCCCGAGTGTCGAAGCTCCCCACGCGCGTACTAAGACTACGCCGCGGACTATCTCCCCCGCGACGCGGGACCAGCTCGATCACGCCGCTGATCGCGTCGGCCCCGTAGAGCGCTGGCGAGGGGCCCGGGAGGTAGACGATTTCCTGCAGGGCCTCGGGACGAAAGAACGCGCCGTCGAAGCCTCGGTCAGTCCCGGCCGGGTCATTGAGCCGAAAGCCGTCGAGCAGCACCAGGGCGTGGCGCGACTCACTTCCGCGGAGGTAAAAAGCCGAGCGCGCACCGGGGCCCCCGCTCTGCGTGCTGGTAATGCCCGGGATGTGCTCCAGAGCATCCGCCAGCTGCTGGGCATGCTGTAGCTCCTCTTCGCGGACCTCCCAGAGCGGGGTCACCGTGAAGTCCGCGAGCTCCGTCCGGGGCTCGGAAACGTGGATGGGGGCAAGCACTTCCGCCGCAAGGGCGCCGGTGATCAAGAAGATAGAAAGCAACATGGGTCCTCCGCGGGAAAGAAAGCTCACACGCAGGATCGGGCTTTACCGTTGCGGGACAGCGCCTGAATGGCCCGGGGGCTTCACAGGACTTCACTGAGGGGAGCCTAGCGAATCTAGCGCACTCGCGAGGGCTTGGGAAGCAGCAGACGGCGAAGGCCTTTCGTAAGCAGCTTCTTCCCGAGCAGCAGCGGAAGGAAGACGTGGTACTCGGCCACGCACACGAGCTCGTCGCCGCGCTCCCAGTGGGGATTTCTTTTCGCGAAGAAGGCGATGTGAGGAAAGCGGGCCACGAGGTCCTCGGTGATCGGCGCGACGTTCGTCTTGAGGTGCTCGTGGGGCCCGTCGAAGACGAGCAGGCCCTTGGCCCGGTCGAAGGACCGGGGATAGAGCTGGCGCGCGAAGTCCTCGGAGAGAGACTGGAAGAAGGCCGGCGTCTGCCGGTCGTAGCGCGGGTAGAAGGTGCGGAAGTTGTTCGTCATCAGGAGGTAGGTCTTGTAGCCCTTCGAGATGAGGTGCCAGTACACGCGGCGCCAGGGCCAGGGCAAGCAGAGGCGGGTGAGGTACCAGAAGAAGGCCCAGCCCAGCGTGTAGTCGCCCCAGTACTCGCGGTCGATGATCGTGTCACCACTGAAGACGCCGACGTAGCTCTTCCCGTCGATCTCGTGCCGGAGCTTGAGCTGGGTCGAAAACCCCTTGAGCTCCTTTGACCTTTTATCGTAGAGCAGAATCACGTCATCCTTGGCAGAGAAGTCACGGAAGAAGCTCTCCGAATCCGGTAGGTCGTAATACTGTAGGAAGAGCTGGAGCATCTTCTCCTGCTCGTCCCGCGGCACCGCCGCGACGGGCCTGATCCTAAAACTGAGCCGTGACATCCTGGCCCACCTTGATCGTTTTATTCCAGTCCTTGAGCTGGAGCTCTTGCTTGTAGCGCTGGCACCAGTTGATCTCCAGCGCGAGCACTTCGCTGCGCACCCTCCCTAGGCCGAAGTGGAGGCGCTGCTCGTTCTGCGCGCTGAAGCCGTTGGCGAGCTTCAGCTCCCGGTACTGTACCCGAGGGCCACTCTCGTCCGCCCAGCGGAGTTTCACCGTCGTCCCGAGCGCCATGCGGTTACACTGCGGCAGACGCGACTCGAGCTCTAGCCCCAGCCAATCAGGCCGTGGCACTCCCGCTTTCCAGGTATTCTTCAACACGTCTGGTTCACCATGTTGATTGGTGATCACTAGATCGAGCAACCCGTCGTTGTCGAGGTCGACGCTCGCGACGCCGCGGGAGTTGTCGCGCTGATCGAGGCCCACGACGGCTGCGACGTCGACGTACATTTGCTTGTCCGTCCGGCCCGTGTGGAGGTAGAAGCGGTTGAGCTCGTTCGGGTAGATGCAGTGGCCGCGGATGTCACCCCAGTAGTGGATGTAGCGATGGATCTCCGGCGGCGAGCGCGCGATCTTCTCGTTGGTGTACCAGTAGTCCCGGCAGGCCTCGAAGCGCTTGTCGGGCCGGTCGTCGACCATGCCGTTGGCCTGCACGAGGTCGGGCCAGCCGTCGTTGTTGAAGTCGCCGAAGCTCGCGCCCCAGCCGAAGCGATCCTCGTTGAGTGCCCCGAAGAGCGTCGCCTTATCCACTGCAAGCACGCCCTTCTTTTCATCGCGGTAGAACGACCAGAGCAAACTCCCCTCGGCCTGGAGTTCGTGGTGTACGTTCGAGACGTAGACCTCCTGCGTGCCATCGCCGTCGATGTCTTCGACCGAGGCGTTCATCCCCTTGTAGGTGTCCCGGCCAAGGCTTCCGAAGAAGTCACCTTCGATCTTCTGAAACTTGAAGCCGCCGCGGTTGAGGTAGAAGTTATCGGGCCCGAAATCGTTGGCCATGTAGAGGTCGGTGAGGCCATCCCCGTTGAAGTCCGCGGTGCCGATCGCCAGGGTCCAGAAGCTCTCCGGCATTCCGATGGCCACGGAATCCAACCGCTCGAAGCTACCGTCGTCACGCTGCCGGTAGACCTCGTTGACGCCGCCGTTGTCCGACATGTGCCAGGAGGAGTGCATGAAGTCGAACATGCGGATGTCGCCCTCGTAGGCAGGCGCCGGAAGCCTGAAGACGTTCAGGTGTTCCGGTGCCTCGCTCGGATAGCCCGGCAGATAGCGTGGCCAGACGTGGCCCACGACGAGGTCGAGGCGGCCATCGTTGTCGAGGTCGACGAAGTTCGCGGCGATGCCGTTGACGTAGTGGTCGAGCCCAGCATGAGTTGTCACATCCACGAAAGTCGCGAATCCTTTCTCGCGGAGTTGATTCTTGAGTAGCACGGGATGCCCGAAGGCGACCATGATGAAGAGGTCCAAGTCGCCGTCGTTGTCGTAGTCGACGAAGAGCGCGTTCGACGGCAGGCCGAAGCGCTCGACGTGGTCGAAGCGATCGCCGATCGGAAGCTCCACGCGCTCGAAGCGGAACTCGCCGCGGTTGCGGTAGAGCGCGGCCCGCTGGCCATCTTTCTTCAGCGTATTGGTAAGGAACAGGTCGACCTGTCCGTCGCCGTCGAAATCACCGGCGGCCACGGAGTCTCCCACGGAGAGAATCCACTTGATGATGTGGTGGAGCCGTGGGTCCGTGCGGTAGAGCGTGTCGCCGAGTTCGGACTGGATCCCCGTGTGCGCCGCTGCCATGCGCTCGAACTTGAACGGGAGGTTCTGCTGCGGCAGCGTGGGATAGAGCAGGTGCCTGTAGACGAGCTGGCCACCCACGAAGAGCAACGAAAGCACCAGAGCCCGCCGCCAGTACCCCGAGCGCCAGAAGCGCTCTTCGATGTAGGCGAAGAGGCCGGCACTCCGGCGCCAGGCGCCGAAGTGATTCTTGAGGAGGCGCCAGCTCTGCAGCGTGAAGCCCGCGTAGAAGAAAGTGTAGTAGCTCTGGCCGATGTGAAACAGGAGATCGAGCACCGCGAGGATCACTCCCGCTTTGATCTGCTCGCGCTTGCCGGCGGGCGAGGTCGCCGGATCGGTGATCATGAAAAAGGTGAAGAGGAAGAAGGCCGGCGAGGTGATGGATCCGAGAAAGAGCGTCTGGAAGGGCAAGTGGTGTTGCATGATCCAGGCGCGCAGCAGAGTCTGCAGCGTGTAGGCAACCAAGAAGGTAAGCACGAGTGGGAGTCGATTCACCTGGGGCAGCACGAACATCAGGCCCAGGAAGACCACTAGTACGCTGATACTCTCAAGGCCGTACCACTGGTAAGCCGGCGCCGCCGTGATGACGCTGCTACAGAAGAGGAGCGAGAGCGTCACGGCAACTTGCGCCGGGTTGTAGTTATGTCTTCCGTTGAAGGTGAAGAGGTACTTCGTCGCGATGGCGAAGTACACCGGCGCGAGGAGCACCCAGTAGTCGTGGCTGTAGTTCAGCAGAATCGAGAGCGAGCAGCTGGTGATGAGTGCGGAGAGGGGGAAAATCCATTTCCCCTTGAAGGCCCGGTGCAAAAGCAGATCGAGCAGCGCGCAGCTACCCGTGGTGATGAGTGCTTGCGCGGGCGTGCGGTTGAAGCCCAGCAGCGTGAAGCCCAGCACGAGATAGCCGGCCAGGCACGCAAACACGGCCCAGCGCGGATCTTTCGCGGTGAAGACGCGCCCGACGTAGGGAAGCTGGCCTAACTGAGTCGCGAACGCAGACATCACACAAGTCCCATTTCGAAGGCCGGAATCTGGCCAGAAAAGTCCGGCACCGGATTTCGACGAGGATCTACGAGGTACAATTCTAGATCGGTTTTCTGAGTGATGAAAGGCCTTAAATCGTACTCGTTCCCCTCGAATTCCGCGAGTGTTGCGCCGTGCATCCTGCGCTGCCTTGCGCGCGCCGACGCAATTCTCGCAATTTGTCTCATGGCTTTTTGCCGTAGTCCGGGCGAAAGCCCTTCGCGCAGCACGAGGGAAGTGACGTAGAGCAACCGGAGTTCTTCGTTCTCGCGCGGGAGAACCTTTATCGCAGCAAGGAACAGATAGGCCCAGCGTAACTTCTTCGGGTAATTCCGGACGACCATGGCCTTGACGGCGGAGGGATCCCACAGCAAGCACGACGCCACGACACCGCTGGAGTCCGAGAGCACCAGGGCGTCTTCGGGCCTCACGCCGGGCCAGTTCTGAAGCCGGTGCCGGAGCTCGTCGTGCTCGTCGTCGACCACCCAGGCGAGCGGCGTCTGTGTCTGATTACGCTGGTAGAAGGTCTTCAATTCGGAGTGCGCGAGCTCCGCCCAGCGCCGGACCTGGAACGTGTTCGGCACCGGGCCCCAGCGACGCAGGAGGTTCACCATGCGGTAGCGCCGCAAGAGGTGGTAGCCCAGCGGCGAGCGCGCGAGAGCCGCGTGGGCTATTTCGTTCTGCTTCATGAGCGCCGTCAGGAGATAGCGGACCTGCGCGAACTCGTCGATCTGCTGGAGCTGCGTGAGAAGCCCAGAGTAGAAATTGCGCCAGAGCTTTCCCCAGCGGCGGATGTTCTCGACGCGCAGGTCTCCGAGGTACCCGACGTCTATTTTTTTTCCGTGTTGGAGTGCCGGGCGCAGCACCAGCGTACCGGCCCCTTCCACTGTGCCGTCGTCGCCGACGTAGAACACGAAGTGCCGCTCGGAGTGCGCGTCTAGCAGCGAGCGGAAGTGAGGCCGGCGCCGGTAGAGAAGGCCTAGCCCCTCTCCCTTCATCGGAGCGGAGTTGAAGAACTCGCGCACGCGCTCGTCCTCGGCTTCAGACCGGACGAGGCGCACCTCCGGGAACTGGCGCAGGAACTCGGCTAGATCCAAAAGGCCGCCTCTTTGTAGCTCTCGTGCTGCCAGAGGCGCTCGCTACCGATCTTACCGTAGTGGCGCAGCCTTTCGATCTGCACGTGGAGCTCGTCGGCCGGCGTCGAGCGGAAGGCGAGCGTGTCGTCGAAGCGCAGCGAGCTGCCCTGGTTGTGCATGATCTCCACGTCCTGCTCGATCACCTGTCGAGTGTAGAATCCGAAGAGTGGTTTCAGCACGCGGCCACCCCAGGGAATCTTGTAGGCGATGTAGGTGTAGACGCGGGAGCGGAGCGTGCTCACCGGCGTGACCTGCGAGTTGATGATGAAGCCGTTGTCGCCGAACCAGTAGTCCACGCGCGTGAGGTTCGGAAAAATGAACTCGTCGGTGTGCTTCATCTTCTTGCCGCGGGCGTTGAGCAGGAGCTTCGCGCCCCAGGAGAACTCGTCCTCGTCCTGCTGGTAGGTGACGAGCACGCGGCCCTGCTTCGTCGCCACGGTGTGCGGGATGCGCGTGCGCGCGAGCTTCTCGTCGCGGAACCAGCCGCGGTGCACGTACACCGTGTGCGGCACGTCCATGAAGTTCTCGGCGAGGTGCGTGGCCTCGTTAGGAAAATCCGTGATCATGAAGTAGTGCTGCCAGGCGGAGTCTTGGGCGTAGGGGAAGCGCCAGGGCGGCGGGCCCGCCGGCGCTCCCTCGCCGGTCCACACCCACACCGCGCCGTCTTGCTCGACCACCGGCAGCTTCCGCGCGCAGTGCTTGCCCTGCTCCTGTCCCGCAGGGTCTTCGGCGGGGATCCGCGTGACCCTTCCGTCGGTGGCGTACTCCCAGCCGTGGTACATGCAGGCGAGGTGCTCGCCTCGCACCTCTCCCTGCGAGAGCAGCGCGAGTCGATGGAGGCAGCGGTCAGGCAGCACTCCGACGGCGCCGCTCTCCGAGCGAAAGATCGCGTAGGGCCGGTCGTAGATCACGCGCTGGAGAACGTCTCCTGGTGCGAGTTCCTGCGACAGACACGCCACGTACCAGTTCTCCACCAGCTTCCCGTCTCGCTCGCGTAAACTTTCCATCGGCTAATTCTCCATCGGACGATTGAGTCGTACCACCGCTTCCCACTTACGATCACCTTCGACCCATCCCTGTGTCTCGCAGAGAGATCGTAGAAAATCCGCCACGTCACTCACGGCGCGCACGCTCACCGGTGCGAGCTGGTTGAGCTCGCGCGCGAGCTTGTAGTGATGGTGGCGGCCGAGGGCTTCTTCCGCTAACTGAGTCGCACGCGCGGGAGCGCTTCCCTGCCAGACCAGTTCGTAGGCCGGCGGTTTCTCACGGTCGCCCGGGCTTGCCAAAAAAAAGAGCGCTTCATCGCCAAGCTCAGCGAGTACTTTCCGTGCGCTCTCGTAGCTGAGCTTCTCCCCGACGAGGTCGCTCGTCGAGCGACGTCCCAGGAACTCGAGCGTGGGACACCCCTCCACCAGTTCCTGAACTTGCATCTCGTCGCCGAGCTGGTAGCGCATGAATCCGCTGCCGGTCGTGAGCAGCACGCGCACACGCTGCCCCGGCACGAGTTCCCAGGCGGGGACTATCTTCCCGTCGTCGCGTTCGAACTCGTAGAAGTGCGAGCGGTAGGCCAGCGTCATCTTTCCCGCGATCGGAATCGTCACGACGCCTTCGGTGGCAAAGAGCCCCTTGCTTTCGATGGTGGCCCGTGGAAAGAGTTCTTTAAGCCGCGGAATCCAGCGCGCGGCTTCGGCGGTCTGCCAGCAGCTGATCACCGAGAGCGCGGGCCAGAGCTGTGCGAAGATTTCCTCTGGCGGAAGCTGTGCGAGCAGGATCTTGCGAACGCGGACACTGGCACGGGCGGCGAAGGACTCGCGAGCTTCAAGGAGGTCGCGGCAGAGGGCCAGCAGAAAGGTCGGCGACCACACGGAGACGAAACTTAGGTCCGCGCACTCCAGGAGCGCCGCGAGCGTCTGCTGGCGCGCGAGCTCGGCGGTGGGAGCCTCCTGCACCTGCCGTGGCACCGCCATGAGTGGGCCCAGGATGAGGCGCTCGAGCTGCGGGAAGTAGCTCAGATCATCGTTGCTCATCTGGCCTCGCAGCTCGGTGGGTAACCAGGAGAGCGACCAGTAGTGGCGGCCCCGCCGGAGCGCGCGGTGGCGCAGGTAGAGATCGTGCATCCAGGGGGCGGTGGCGCGGTCGAGCTCGGCCAGGAACGATTTCGTGTAAGGAATCCACTTGCGCTCGGCGCCCGACCCGCTCGTGGGCTGGTAGCGCTTGAGCTCGCCGCAGAGCGCCCGCTCGCTGGCGCGTTCAAGTTCGACCCATGGTCGCCAGTCCTCCCAGGTGCTCGGCGCGAGCCGGCGCTGAAAGTCCGCGTAGCTTGTGATCTGCGAGACGCCGTGCTCTCGCCCCCAGGTGGTCAGCCGACTCTGCGCCAGGAGGCGCCGGAGGATAGACTCCTGCACCCCTCGCAGGTCTTTGCGCTGGCGCAAAAACTCACCGTGACTTTTTCGCGTCAGTTGAAGCAAGCTCTTATGGAGTGCTGAGTGTAGAAGGGCCATGGCCCATTCTACACTCGTGAAAAACTAATCGTAGAGTGCAAGTTTAGAGCTTCTGCTCATTCCTGACAGCACTACTCGCCTACCACCATTTTCGAACCATACGAATTGCGTGATTTCCATAATCGGCGATGTAGAGATTCCCCTCATCGTCAAAGGTCAAACCATAAGGCCGATTAAGACTCACAGCAGTTCGTAGAACGTTTTCGCTCTCAGCCTGAGTCAAGGGGGTACCGGCTCGAATGCTTGCCGTAGCAGAGTTACCAATTCGAATTGTCGATGTGAAGCTACGGTTAGTGCACATCACGTTGTGTGCATTCGTCGCACCATTTCCATTCGCACCTTGTGAATAGCAGAGCCAGCTCCGCGTCGGGTTGTCAGCGGAATCATGGAAGTAGGCTAGACTCGAGACGAAGCCATCAGTGGTGGCGATGAAGGTTCCGACTTGACCCGCAGCAACGTCGTTAACCCCATCGCCCTCGAAATCCACTGGTGAAGAGCTTAGATTTGCATACTTGATCATTGATCCCGCCTCAAAGCTTCGATCAACAAAGAAAAAATTTCCTGCACTCGAGAAACTCGGATGAGTATCCATTTCGATATCACCGGGACGCTGGATAAGTGATGTCGAACCAGTTCCAATCGTACCGGGAGAATTACCAAGAGTCCCACAGAGGCCGATGACCGTCCGAAGCTCACCAGTGGTGTTAAGCTCATGGATGCAGTGATTGTCACGGTTGCTTGACCAAAGTGTACTTCCATCGGAGGTGGCTCCTAGACCCATGATGAAGCCGTAGGCGATGTCCGTACCCAAGAGTCCTTCGTTCGGTATCGCCCAGTTCTGGCAACCTGGGCCATAGCTCCCCAAGATCGTCGTGACAAAATTATTTGCAAGATCTTTAGCAAAAAGAGGGCCGGGTAAACTTGCGCCTGTGTCGTTCAGCGCTCGAACTCCACAAAAGCGGTTTGTACCATTGCCACCGTTGGAGTACGGGTTAACGTTCGGTCCCCAGACCCCATGCCCATTATCGTACTCTGCTGAGAGCAAAACCCCATTGCTAAGGACAAGCAAGTCTGAAGCCGCCTCCATAGGTGTACTAAAGCGCAAGATCGCATTCGAACTGGCCTGTGCATAGGTACCGTTACCGAACTTGGTTCGTAGACGCCCGTTTGATAATCGGATCGAGCGCACGCGCCCCCCAAAGGCTTCACTGAAATACAACTCACGACTATTAGCATTGAAGGTCAGCGCCATAGGCGCATAGATCCGATGCTCATTGAGCGCGAGGTCAATTTCTCCTTCGTAACCAATACCTGGCTCGCTCTGAAAGAGATCGATGACGGCACCGTTACTGACCGAAGTATCAAGTCGCGCGATCCTGCCGTTGCGATGATCGGAAACATAGAGGAAGCTACCCGAAGTCATGACTCCGAAGCTGTGATTGAAGGAAGTATTAGAAGCAGCAGGTGTCCCCCGAGAGAAGCCCTGTATTCCAGTAGCACCGAAGACGGGTCGCATCTGGTTATTCCCAACGAGATGACCCCCAATGGTCTTATTACCACCAGAGAAATTGAGATACACCACAGAACCGCGATCCCAAGTGCTAACAAATAACCCGTGGAGCGCCCCTCCAACGACGTGGGGAGCAATATCGATCGGAGAGAGTCGTGAGTTAGTATCGGACAGGTCGTAGGCATCAGAGAATGCTGCATTACAAGAGTTCGCCGTGAGGATTGCCATATTATTTGCATTGACCGCTACACCCCCAAAGCTATCATTAGTGTCAGAGTTGAGGGCAAGGACGCGGCAGATATTTCGCTCGACAGCAAAGACAATATCCTTCGTAGGATGCTTGGCAAGACCCCAGACAGCCCTCACTCGAGCCGAGGTTCCAGTGCCGTTGATCGTACCCGCGGTGTTGCTGGACCCATCATATCGAGCGACGGTGTAGCCATTACTATTGGATAAGTTAAGATAACGAATATGGCCTTGGCCGTTGGTTTGATTCCCGTTACAGGCAACGTAGAGTTTTGAAGTCCCGTGCAGCACGATTCCACGAGGACCGTTACACCGATGATCCACCCCGGCTACGCCGTCGGTGTCGGAGTTCGCACCGCCACCAAACACACGGCTAACAGATCCATCCGGGGCCACTGCGACCACACGGTTATTCGCCCCATCGCTGATGTAGAGCACGCCGGCGCTATTGTTCCATGCAAGGCCATAGGGCTCATTGAGATAGAAGTTTGTTAACACCTGCCCAACAGTACCTGTGCCAGCGGCGCCTGTGCCCACGAGTGGGATGATGTGTTGCGGGGGTACAGTTTGACCGAAAATCGTGATACTCCCACTGGTGTTCATGTTATAAAACCACACCATGTGACTCATACGGTCCGAGATGAAAAGTCCACCGCTCGGATGCGCTTCAAGGAAAGTCGGCTTGATATTCACCCAGCGCTGATTCGCGGCTACCGAAAGATCAGAGCTTTGTAGCAAACTCCCTCGGCCGGCGAGTGTGCATACACGTCCAGGGGATAGATTAAGGCAGACGCTACTAAGATACGAAGTCTCCACGTCCCAGCTCACCGAGTTTGGCTCGTAGCCGTCGGTAAAATGCACACTGATGGTCTGTGGTCCGAGGTAGGCTTCCTGACAATTCGGAGTGAAGGTCGCCGTGCTTGTGAAAGGATGAGTCGAAGTGTTCGTCAAGTGCGTCAACACACTTCCGGGAACAGTGTTTCCGTTGACACGCCAAGAAATCTGGTTCGTGGCGGTGGTATCAGCGTGATTCGAGTCAGCGATGGAGATCGAAAAGACAATACTCTCGGCACAATTGCGCTTTATCGTTGTGGCGTTTGAAGGTACGATAGATCCGCTCACAGGAGAAGGGGCGGCATTGAAAATTACGTTGAAGTCGCGAGTTGCCGGTGTCTGGCCTGAGCCGTCGGCCATTGTCGCCGTGATCACCCGTGTCCCAACGTAGGTTCCCGCTGAGATATTGCAGGCACTTCCAGAGGGACAGGCTACCACCGCGCCGCCGGGAGTTGCCGCCCATGTTGTCGTAAATGGCGGTGTTCCATCTGGCACAATGCTAAATGTCTGGGCGTCGGTAGAGCGAACGACAATAGGATTATCTGTTGGGAACCAGGAAATGATACCTGGGACAGTAGGATTTGTGACCGTCACATTGACCGCCAGTTCATCGCTCTCGCCGTTCGCATCGGTTACTCGCATACGAACCACATTTATCCCCGTCATGGCACAGGTAGGAGTAAAGGTCGTACTCCCTGAGCTGGCAGTAGAGTTCGAATTCAGTGCCGCGGCTCCAACAGCACCGTTCAATGAGAATTGAAAACTAAGAGCGTCGCTATCGGCATCGGTGGCCGTTGCAGACATGGTAAAGCTTCCGCCCAAGCAACTGATGGTAGTCACTGAAGTTGTTGGTGTGCCAAAAACCGGAGGGGAGTTCTTTCTAATATTAAAATTGCGGGATGCCGTTGCTACCGAATTCCGCATCTCAACTGCTAGGGTATGTGTTCCGGCGGCCAGCGTACTCCCGTTTACCACCGTAAAAGGACGAGTCCCCGTCTCAAGAAGAGTGCCATTCAGACGAAAGTCATAGGTAACATTACCGGCACCAGGCCGCAGCGCTACTGCGAACGTCGTACTTCCACTGGTGAGAATCACTGGGTTCGTTGTCGGCGTTACAGATTCAACAATGATAGGCCCATCGGTTCCGTCGTTGAGTACTTCTTCCTCTAGAGCCTGGAAGGCACTCTGTTTCTTGCATCCAGCAAAGATCAAGAGCGAACAGAAAACTACGAAGGAAAATCTCATGAGTTCCTCACAGCTTCACCACGATTCCAAACACAGCTTGTAGCTCCGTAGCCGTCGATTCACTGGAGCCGGCCAAGGACACATAGCTCAATTCTCCATAGAAGTTTAAGTCTCGGGAATAGTATCGCTCGGCCCCACCTACCACACCAATGCCAGCATAAGAGTTGCGAATTGATTGGAAATTTCTCTGGGCAAAAATCATACCACCATAGGGACGCCAGATTTCGTAGGCAGTAGCTTCGACACCGTTACCAGACAGGCGCTGATCGGCGGCGCTGGTAAATGGGTAATAGTGAAAGCCAACGTTTAGTCCATATCCTAAGTCCGACCCGGAAAAATCGGCGAAGAGGAGAGAGTAGTTAATACGAAACTCAAACTGATCGGTCATGGTACGCAGATAGCCAACACTGAAGGCAGAGGGATTACTGATGCTAGCCGAGCTCTTATCGGTGGTAGCGTTAATACTGAAGAAACCTGCGGCACTAGTGAACTTATCGGCGGCAAAGGAAGGAGTAGCGCTGAGCAATCCTAAAACAACCGCAAGTGTCAAATTACTATGCGGACTTCGCATGAGTCTCATCCTTCACTGCTTCAGATTCGATGCCGATTAAGGTTTTATTCACCGCAACTTCTGTGGCATACAGCTTCGCTATGTCTCGGCGGGCAGCAACCTGCTCTTGGATGTCTAGATCACCGTCAAGGCGTCGTAGGTGCTGCGAAAAAACCAGTCGCTGCTTTTCATCGAGGCCTTCGGTCACCTTCTTTATGTAGCTTCGGGAGGAGTTCACTACGGCAAGGGCCCAGCGCTCAATCGGAAAACGTCGTAAAAATGCCTCCCACTCTCCACCTTCAAGCTCGAAAACCGTGTAGAAGGGTTGACGAACCTTGAGCACGAACGAGTCATCCGCCAACGAATCATATACATCACGCTCATCGTCGATGGAAACGCTATCGAGATACTGCAGCAGCTCGCGATCCTTCCGGTAACTTTCAAGCATGCTCCAGTCGAGCATGGGTTCGATCGTTCGTGCTTGCTCGAGGTAGTCACGCAATACCGGAGGAGCCAGTGCAAGATCACGATTGCTCTTCTCGAGCAGTCGGCCCCAGGCGCCGGGGAAGGCTTTCTTGGCAATAGCCAACGAAATCGTTTTCGGAAGGCCATCGAGGATCACGAAGGCATGGTCGGCCGGGATCTTTTTAAAGAGCGGCACTGCTTTCTCACCCATCCGCCAAATCTGGATCAGAAGATCCTCCCAGACCCTGTCGCCCAACATATAGCTTCGCTCCCGGCCGAGCTGATCGAGAATATTCAGCGCCTCGAAGTCCAGCCGTCCACTGCGACTGAAGGCCTCAAGCCAGCTCTGTCCCTGACCGAGGGGGAAGAGGTTTCTTCGCCAGGCCTCGGGCAGCTCACCAACGAGTGCCGCAAGTTTCTCCGGCGCCCGGTTTGCCAGCTCGAACAAAGTCATCAAATCTGTGAGGGTAGGAAAGGTCTGACTTTTTTCGATTTGCTCGACCTTCATATGAACGATATCAATCGCCTTAATCGGATCGTGGAAGGTCACATCTCCGCTCACAGCAGTGGAGGAGCTAGTCTTAATCGTCGCTTGGCGAGTATTCGCACCGCCACCAACTGAGTTCGCTACGGGCATCTGCGGCGATGGCGCCGAAGCGGAAGCCGCGCCGCCGGCGAGCACAGACTTTTTCAACCCACTCCGGATGACGAGGGCAGCGACCAGGGTTGCGAAGAAAACACCGGCGATCATCACGTAGGCATAATCAGGCACTAGAAATTCACTTTTATCTTTGATCTTGCGCTCGATCTTAATCTCATCTCGATAAGGTAAGAGACGCAAATAAATTGAAAGTTCCTCTTTAAGCCCAGCAATTCGTTCGTCACTGAATTTTTCTGGTATAGATATCTCAATAGCAACCTTGCTTACCCTGTGACGCAAGAAAGGCAGCGGGGTCCTCGGATCATCCCACTCATCGACGCCCTCTTCCGACTCATAATCGAAGTAAGGCAGGCTCTCTGTGCGCTTTCCACTGACGGCGTCTCGACGCAGCGGCATCACTTCGACACGCGTAAAAAATGCCTCTCCCGGAAAACGACGCTCAAAGTAGCGCGAAGCCTCGTCCCTGAGGAGTTCTTCCACCTCGGCAACTCGCGGATGCTTCACTGGTCCCGCTTGACCCCAAGCAAGAGAAGCAAGGATAAGTTGCAGAAAAAGAAATAACTTCATGGCCAACTCTCTTTCTCGGGTGAAATCACGAGGACAACTGTCCTCGACAAGGCATCGAGCTCTGTTTTGGTTAAAGCGCTCGCGGCCGGAAGTGACTGTGCCATCGCACGCAGTTCTCCCGCTCCAGCAAGTTCCATCTTCGTTAGCGGTAGGCCCGAACGCTGAAGTTGTCGCATCGCTGCGATGGAGCGAAGCGCTGAAAGTTCGAGATTGTCCTTAAAACGACGATTTCTTTTCGCACTCACGGGACGCGTATCGGTGAAAGCCTTGATAGCTAGTCGGTAACTACTCGCGTAAGGAAGATATCTCTCCGTAAAACGGCGAAGCAGTGCTATGCCCTTCGGACTCAATTCTGTTGTGCCCGAACTAAAAAACGATGTAGTACCAAAGCTTACCACCAACTTCTCACCTTGCTGACTCACTCTCATCGCCGCATCGCTTATATCTGCTAGCTCTGGAAGAGTGCTCGCCTGCGACTCGGGCAAAATTCCGAAAGGAGCGGATTCGCTGAGGTTTGCTTCCAGCTCTAGCGCTAAGAAGGTATTTTGTTTATCGATCTTTTCACGCACGGGGTCTGTAGTGAAGTAGATCACGAAGAAGCTCAGCAGTAGAGTGATCATGTCGCCGTAGGACACGGCCCAAGAACCTTCCCCCTCGTCCTCGTGATAGCTGGGTTTTGTAAGTAGGCGTACACTTCTCACGCAGCCTCCTCCGTCTGAACGCCCAGTAGGTTCACGCGAGGTTTTTCTTGCTCTGTTAGGAATGATGTCATCATTTCGTGAACTTCGAGAACGCTTGCTCCCTCACTAATAAGGTCTATGAGCTGGAGCGATGCTTCGGCCTTGAGTTCATCGCGCTTAATTTCTTCTTGGAGCCATTCGCCCAAGGGATTAAGGATGAGGTTAGAAATGAGAAGACCGTAGAAGGTTGCGACCAGCGCAACTGCCATGCGAATCCCAGTTTCCTTGGTGTCGATCCCCGCAGAGATACCACGCATCAAATGAATCAGCCCGAGAACCGTACCGGCGAGACCAAAGGCCGGAGGATACTTCGCCCCGCGCTTAAGCCACGCCGAGAGTAGGTTTAGGCGTTGGGAGTGCTGCTCGAAGCGCCGCGAGAGGATGGTTGCGACGCGGTCGCGCTCCATGCCGAGAGCCACGAGTTCCAGACCGTCGCGCAGTAACTGAGCCTCGATGGTCTTATCTCCCTCAGCGATCCGCCGGTCGCGAAAGACTGTTAAGCAGCGCTCAACGTGCGTCTGAAGCGACTGTCCGCCGAAGAAAAACTTTGTCAGCAGTCTGCGCACTAGCAGGGTGAAAGGTGCGGCCGGGAAAGTCACAAGGAGCACAGCGATGGTCCCGAGGCCCACCACAGTAAAGGCGACGAAATCCCAGTAGGCGCTGATGCCTTGTTCAAGGTGATGGCTCGCGAGGACGAAGCCAATGAGCGCAATGAAAAGTCCGATGGTATATTTCACGACTTTCTCCTATTGGACCATGCCGCGAAGTCGCGACACCATCTGTCTCGTTTCTACATTCTCGGGATTAATCGACAAAGAACGCTCGTAGTAGCCAAGTGCGGTTTTTAGGTCGCGTTGAAGAAAGGCTAGGCCCCCCATAAGATCGAAGCCCACACTGACCTGGGGGTATTCAACAATTAGATTGCTCAGCAGAATACGGGCCTCGTCGAAGCGCTTGTTATTAATCAGATTAGATGCCTGTGCAACGGATCGCGCCAGCTTCTCTTGTCGCAGGCGAAGGTCAGTGCTTCTGGGATCCTCACTGTTCTTTTTTAGGTTTAGATTGATGTCATAATTCTCAGTCCCGCGATCGCGAGCGAGGAGAACTTGCTTTTCCTGGTAGCCTTCGAGCGATACTTCGATCATTGAAAGTCGAGAACTCGTTCCTATTTGTTGAGACTCAATTTCAAGAGGCGTATTGCCAAGGACACGCGTACTCCCATCTTGTCCCACGAGACTCACCGTTGCATTTATTGGGCTAGACTGAAGCTTTATGGTTGAGCGATTCGCGCAAGAAGTTGTGATTATTAATATGAATAATGCAGCTAAGTTGCGTAATTTTTTGTTCTTAGGATTCACTCTGGTTCGTCCTTGAAAATAGCTAAGATAATTATCCCTAGACAAATATCTTTAAGACCATCTTAACAGTTATAGAGAAGCGCTTAACATGTAGGCATTTTCTGCCAGACTATGATGCAATGAAGATCAATTTCCTTACCTAAACTTTTGGAGAACTTAATTGGCTGTCTGGTGGATCTATTTTTTTGTCTCTGCCATCGTGGGCGTCTTCCTCTTCGTGCGGCAGAACCGCGGGCCGCGCCTCGGGGGGCCCATCAGCATCTCGAAGGGCCTGTGGCTTTACTGGACCATCTCCGTTTGGTTTTTCCTCATCCCCTTCTCCCTCAGTCACGGCGACTGGCCCGACGCCACCATGTGGGGCTGGGGACTTCTTTCGCTCTCCTTCTGGGTCCGCGGCGTGGCCGAACTCTACATGCTCTTCGTCTCGAAGAACTGGACGCCGAAGATCGGCATCACCCATGACCTCGTCACGCTCGCCGTCCTGCTCGGCTGCTACGGACTCTTCTGGCAGAGCCTCCTCTACGCGAGCTGGTGGATCCAGCTCATGAGCGCGGCGCTGGCGTTTTCGCTCATGGTGGAGACCTGGTACGCCTGGGCCTTCCTCCAGCTGGTGCGCGAGCGCACCAAGGGCAAGGAAGGCATTTGGTACGCCACCAAAGAGGACCCGAAGTTCCTCCTTATCCTTCGGGTGACCACCTGCTGCAACACCCTTCTCTACGCCGCCACGGCCGCCTACCTCTGGGGACTTTCGGGGACTTAAGGCCCGCCGCCGACTCGCCGTCAGCGCATTAGGCCAGTAAAATCTTCAAAGTGCCCCCCTTGCGGGACCCTTCGATCCTAGGATGAATCATCTACTTGTCATCTGAAGGATTTTTATGAAACAGCTCCTCTTTTCGTTCCTCCTTATCGGTCTAGCACAGGCCAGCTGGGCGAGTCTGTCGCTGCCGCGGATCGCAGCTCCCGAAGAACTCAGCGACGGGGACTTCGCCGAAGGCACGCTAACGCAGCTGAGCTCGCAGGAGGTAGCGGAGTTTCTACCGTGGGCGCAGAACGCCCAGAACCAGCTCAGTCGAGCGCTCACAGTCGCCCGCACCATGCCTTTGCGGGAGCGGCCTCAGTACATCGATCGCGCGATCAGGAACGTGGTCGGCCGCTCGGGTGGGCGCCAGTACCAGATGTTCATGCGCTTCGCGCTCAACCGCGGCATGCTACTGGTGAAGGAGCTCGAGAAGTTCGCCGACATGGACGCCGTCGGAGCGCAGGAGAACGCGCTCGACATCCTCCAGCGCTCGATCCAGGTGGCGCTCAGCTTCTACGAGTCCGACCTGAGCTTCCAGCGCCGCGCGCAGTCCGGTGAAAGCGGTGTCGAACTCACCTACGCGCGCTTCGGCGCGAGCTACATGAGTGGGCTCTACCCCGCCCTCATCAACGTACTCGATTCGGCAGCCCAGTACCGGCTGATGTACAAGCTCGTCGAGATGACGAACTGGGACCTCTCGCGGGACGCGGGCGCACAGGCCTTCGCCGAGCACATCGTCGAAGCGCACGACATGCTCAGCGACCTTCCCGCGGAACCGCTACGTTCGGACCGCGACAACCTGCGCAACGTGCGCCGCCTGCATGGCCTGCGGATCCTCACCGTGAAGAACTCCGTCGACGAGGTCGACCGCCTGGCCCGCCTCTCGGCCGAGGCCCGCGAAGCGGAGCTCCGCCGAACCCAGGAAGAAGCCGCGCGCGCCGAGCTCGACCGCCAGCGCCGGGAAGAACTGCGCGCCTTGGGCATGGATTTCAAGCCTGAGGCACAGGTGCTCTACGTTGATACCCACACTAACAACATCTTTCGTAGTACCATCGTCACCCAGCAGGATGACGGCAACTTCGTGATCCGCATCAACGGCCAACTCTACACAAACATTAGTCCATCGCGACTCGCTCAGAGCAAGGGCTGCGTCGAGAACGTGTGTGTGAACCCCGACCGCATCGTCTACAACATCAGCGGCGACAACGTCCGCGAGGCGCACGTCGTCGGCATCTACCAGAACCGCTCGCGCTTCGTGCTCTACTTCCCGGGCTCCTCGAGCATCAACCCCGCGAACCTCGCGAACCTCTACGGCGGCGGCTGGGGCGCCGGCGACATCGCGGTGACCGAAGGCTGCACAGGCGACATCTGCGTCGGACAGCGGGCCATCAACCTGAGCCGCAAGGTGGAGGTCGAGGTCGTGGGCCGCCAGAGCAACGGAAAATTCGTGCTGAAGTTTCTCAGCGGATCTCTCGCCGGCAAGGTCGGTCACAACTGGGATCGCTCGGATCTCGCGAAGCTCTAGCCCCACAGCGCCGCGAGCACTCCGCTGGCGAAGAGCAGGAGCAGGCCGGCGGAGTAGGCTTCGCCGAGCCAGCGCAGATCGGCTTCCCGGCGCTGGAGCAGCCGGTGCACGCCGATCAGCACCGCGAAGAGCGTGAGGTGCCAGGCCAGGAGCGCGACGGTCATCCAGTCCGGGAGCTCCCACGTCGGGGCGACCCAGATCCCGAGCACCATCACAGCGAGGGCGAGGGCCCCAGCCAGCAGCATCGCTCCCGAGGTTCCGAGGATCGACGAGTAGGTCTGGTAGCCCGGCCGCTCCGCTTGAGGCGAGCGCGTCTTACGGAGGATCTCCCACACCATCCCCGGCCCGGCGAGCACGAAGGCCATGACGAGATGGCCCGGTTTCCAGACGGTGATATCCTCAGGCCCGAGGGCCCGCAGCAGGTAGAGGATCCCCAGAAGTCCGATCGGAGCGTGGGTCACGAAGGCCAGCAGCCGGTTCTGTGAGATGAGTCGCGGGAGGAAGAACCACCTCCCCATCGCCCAGGCGAAAAGCCAGAAGCCGAGGAAGACCCAGGCGGCGTGGGGGAGAACGATCTGCAGCGCGAAGGCGACGACCGAGGTCGCGTGCTTCAGCGCACGCAGATCAGCGAGGCGCACGCGGCCACTCGGGACGGGCCTTTCCGGAAAGTACTCGCGGTCAGTGTCAGCGTCCTTGAACTCGTCGCAGATGCGGTAGTAGAGGATCATCAGCGCGTAGGTCAGCGCCGCTGCGAGGAGTTCGCCGAAGCCGCGCTCCGGAGCGTGCTTGAGCCGCAGCAGGCCCCACACGAGGTAGGTCAGCAGCGCGCTCACGAAGAGCCGCGACGCCGGGTGGAAGGACTCCCGCAGGTACAGGAGCCAGCGCGCGACCACTAGCCCGCCTGGCGGTACTTCTGGGACTGCGCCTTGTGCAGCCGGTTGCGCAGCTTGCTCTTCTGCTTCTCGAGCTGGCGCAGGGCCTTCTCCATCACCAGGTCCAGGGACTTGTAGAGCGACTCCGAGTGCGCCTTGGCGACGCACTCCTGCAGGCCCGTGACCTTCACCTCGGCCCAGTGCTCGCCGCGCTCGTCGCACCAGCAGACCCAGTCGACGGAGAACTGGCCTCCGAAGAACTTCTCGAGCTTCAGCGACTTCTCGCGGATGCGCTCGTCGAGTGCAGGGGTGTGGTCGAGGTGCTTGAACGTGATGGTGATGTTCATAGTAATGCTTCCTTTTGCTAGTCGAGCTTGCGTTTTGACGAAGGCTGGATGCCCATGAGCTCGCGGTACTTCGCGACCGTGCGCCGGGCGACGACGATGTCCTTCGTGCTCAAAAGTTCCGAGATGCGCTGGTCCGAGAGCGGGCGCCGCGCGTCCTCGTTGCCGATGAGTTCTTTGATCTTCAGCTTCAGCGTTTCCCCGGCGATGTCGATGCCGCCGTTCTTCCCGCCGATGCCGGTGTTGAAGAAGTACTTCAGCTCGAAGGTGCCGATGGGCGTGTGCATGAACTTGTTCGTCGTCACCCGCGAGACCGTGGACTCGTGCATGCCGATCTCGCCGGCGATGTCCTTGAGGATCATCGGCTTCAGGTACTCCGGGCCACGCTTGAAGAAGTCCTGCTGGCTGCGCACGATGGCGATCGCGACCTTCGTGATGGTCTTCTGGCGGTTCTCGATGCTCTTGATGAGCCAGAGGGCCGAGCGCAGCTTCTCCTGCACGAAGTCCTGCGCCTCCGCGCCGCCTTCCTTGCTCTTCAGGAGGTCCTTGTAGAGGTTCGAGATCTTCAGCCGCGGCACGCCCTCGTCGTTCACCTGCACGACGTACTCGCCGCCGACTTCCTGGACGAAGATGTCCGGTACCACGTACTGGATCTCCTCCGCGGAGATGAGCCGGCCCGGCTTCGGGTGCAGGCTCGTGATGACGAGCTCCGCGTCGCGCACGAGCTCGCGGGTCACGCCGACGAGCTTGGCGATCTTCGTGTAGTCGCGCGACTGGAGCGCGTCGAGGTGATCGGCGATGATGCGCTCGGCGAGCGGCGAGCGCTCCTCGAGAGCGCGGGCCTGGGCCAGGAGGCACTCGGAGAGCGAGCTCGCGCCGCAGCCGACGGGGTCGAAGCTCTGTACCATCGCCAGCACGTTGAGGGCCTGGTCCCGGTCGAGCTCCGATTGAGCGATGATCTCGTCGATCGGCGTCGTGAGGTAGCCGTCGTCGTCGATGTCCTGGATGAGCGCGAGGGCGAAGTTCAGTTGCTCGACCGGAAGGGTCTCCATGCGCAGCTGCCACTCGAGGTGCTCGTGGAGGGTGCGGCCCTTCGAGACCATGTTCTCGTAGCTCGGGAGGTCGTCCGGCGAGAGCGCCTCGCGGGTGTTCGGCGCGCTCGACGACGTCGAGTTGAACGAGTCGGCGTAGGCTTCCCAGTCGAAGTCCTCGCGGGTGCCCTCGATGAGTTCGTTGCCCTTGAAGTCCTCGGCGGTGGCCTCGCGCTGCTCGATCTGCTCTTTCGACGGCTCCTCGACGGCCTCGGCCTGGGACTCTCCGTCGGTCTCCTCGAGCATCGGGTTCTCCACCATCTCCTGGGCGATGAGGTTGGTCATCTCGAGGTGAGTCAGCGTCAGGAGCTTGATCGCCTGCTGGAGCTGCGGCGTCATCATCAAGCTCTGGGTCTGCTTTAAACTGAGAGACATCTTGGCAGCCATCGGCGGCCTCCTACATCTTGAATTCTTCGCCCAAGTAGAACTTGCGCGCGGTTTCGTTGTTCACAATCTCGTCCGGGGTCCCGCTCACGAGGAGCTGGCCGCGGTTCATGATGTACGCGCGGTCGACGATCCCGAGGGTCTCGCGGACCTGGTGGTCCGTGATGAGCACGCCGATGCCGCGCTCCTTGAGCTGGCGGATGATGCCCTGGATGTCGGCCACCGCGAGCGGGTCGACGCCGGCGAAGGGCTCGTCGAGGAGCACGAACTTCGGCGAGAGCGCGAGGGCGCGGGCGATCTCCACGCGCCGGCGCTCGCCGCCGGAGAGCTCGCGCCCTTTCGACTTTCGGATGTGGTCTAATCCGAAGTCGCCGATGAGGCGGTCGAGGAGCGTGCGCCGCTCCTGCGGAGAAAGATCTCGGATCTCGAGCACGGCCATGATGTTTTCTTCGACGCTGAGCTCGCGGAAGATGCTCGCCTCCTGCGGGAGGTAGCCGATCCCCTGGCGCGCGCGCTCGTGCAAGGGCCGCGTGGTGACGTCCGCGTCGCCGAGCCGGATGACTCCGGCGTCGGGACGGACCAGGCCCACGATCATGTAGAAGGAAGTGGTCTTTCCCGCGCCGTTAGGACCGAGGAGTCCCACCACTTCGCCCTGGCGCACTTCGAGGCCCACGTCGTTGACGACCGTGCGACCGTTATACGTTTTCTTGAGTCCTGCTGCCGTCATCACTTCCGCCATGTCAGCGCTCCTTCGCTCGTTTCTTCTTCTCGGTGCCCGCGTCCTGCCTCACCTGGACGTCCGAAAGGGCGTCCTCGACCTCGATGTACTCCATCTTCTCTCGCATGGTGATACGGTACCCTTTCACGGTATCCTTATCCTGCACGACGCGAGGTGCTCCGGAGAGCACCAGCTTGTCTTGCCCGAACCCCTCGAGGCGCTCTGCGAACGCTTCTCGCACCATGCTTTGTCCTCGCGAATCCACAAGTTTTTCACGCACTTTCACATCGTCATTCAGGATGAAATACTTGAGCTTTTTATTCCCTTGCTCGAGATAGACTTCGCCATTTCGAGAACTTACGTCGAGGTCGCCTCTGCGCAACCTCACGTCCTCCGAGAGACGCAAAAGGCCCTCGCCGCCCAGCAGCTCCAGCGACTGCGCCGCGAAGTTCAGCGGCGCCTGGTAGTCAAAGCGCGGCCGGAGCTGGCCACTGACTCCGCCACCCAAGAGGGCCCAGCGCTCTCTCGGGCGCGCTCGGAGCGTCTCCCCTGCCATGGTGAGCTGCTGCCCGGAGCTCGTCAGGCGGTGCCAGAGCTTCACTTTACGCCGCCCTTCCACGACGCCGGCCTTCACGCGGTAGCTGAGCTCCTGCGCCTCGAACCGTTGGGGACCCTGCTCAAGGCGCACGTCATCGTAGAGCTTGAGGAGATCTTCTTCTTTCACGAACTCTGCCTCGCGGGCCTCGTAGCGCAGCACCTCGGAGCTATCCTTGCCGGCGTAGGTGCCTCGGGGCCTATCGAAGCGCACGAGGTCGTCGCCGAGGCTCTGCATGAGATCGGCGACGAGCGAGAGCGAGGGGCGCTGATCTTTTAGGTGAAAGTACTCAAGCTCGCGGAGCTCCGTGGGGATTTTATCCAGGTCCGCCGCGGAGTCTTCGCCCCAGTTCTCGACGCTCCGGTGGGCCCAGATTCCGAAGGCCACCAGAAGGTTCAGAAAGACAAAAAAACAAATTATCAGCGTTGAACGAAAAGGCCTTAAAATCATAGGGGGATTCTATCATAACGCAGCGCCTCGTTGGGAGTTTTTCAGATGACTAGTTTGCTCGGATTCGCGAGCATATGTGCATGGAAAATCTCACACTCGCGCAGCTCGTCGACCAGGGCATCAAACTCACTCCGATGATGGAGCAATACTGGAGCGTAAAGAAACAGTACCCCGGCGTGCTGCTCTTTTTCCGCATGGGCGATTTCTACGAGATGTTCTTCGAGGACGCGCGGGAAGTGGCCCGGCTTCTCAATATCTCGCTAACGGTTCGAGGTAAGTTGGGTGAAACGCCGATTCCGATGGCGGGCATCCCGCACCACGCCGCGGCTGCGTACCTCGATCGCCTCGCGCAGATGGGCCTCAAAGTTGTGATCTGCGAGCAGCTGGAGAATCCGAAAGAGGTCAAGGGCATCGTCAAGCGCGGAGTCACGCAGATCGTCTCGCCGGCCGTGCCCTACGACCTGGACCGCACCAGCGGCGAGGAGAACAAGTACATCGCCGCAGCGACGCGCGACCAGTCGGGGTACCTGCTCTGCCTGCTCGACTTCACCACGGGAGACTTCTTCGGCTTCACGCTCCGGACTCCAGAGGAGCTGGCGCAGAAACTTCTTCTCTACCGTCCGAAAGAATTTCTCTCGACCCTGGGCCAGTGGGAAAGCGAAGGTCAGGTCGAAGAAGCCATCGCGGCGCTCGAGCTCCTGCGCACGCACCTCTCGGCCGAATGGTTCGAGGTGAAGCACTCCGAGCTCTACCTCGAGAAGCTCGTGCCCGGCTTCAAGCGCGACGGCATCCTGCAACAGCGCCCCGCCATTCTTTCTCCCCTCGGCGCCCTGAGCTGGTACATCTTCTCCACCCAAGGCCTGGACAAGCTCCAGCACCTGCGCCCCTTCCGTCTCATCGCCGGTGACGAGGGCCTCAAGGTCAGCTGGTCTACCCTGCGCGGCCTGGAAATTTTTCCCCGTAACCCCAGCGAGTGGAAAAACTCCCTCATCGGATTCATGGACCGCACGCGCTCCGCCATGGGCGCCCGGCACCTGCGCCACTTCTTCCAGACGCCGCTGAAGGATCGCTCGCAGATTCTTAAGCGCCAGGAGCTCCTGGCCCAGCTCATGCAGCGCCCGGAGCTTCTCTCCCGCTGGCGCGACGAGCTCACCGAGACGCGCGACCTCGATCGCATCATGGCGAAGATCACCACGCGCAAGGCCAACGGCGCCGACCTGCTGAACCTCGCCAAGACTCTGAGGAGCTACCTCACTCTCGAGTCCGAGCTGCAGCACGAACTGGCGCGCTTCTTCCCCGCCCTCGAGGCGCGGGACCGAAGCGCTCTGAGCACTCTCGCGCAGAAAATCACCGCCACCCTCAACGAGGAGCTCGGGGCCAGCGCCGACAAAGGGAACCTCATCAAGTCCGGCGTCCACAAAGAGCGCGACCGACTGGCCAGACTTTCTCTCTCGGCGGGTGATGAGCTCCTGGCGCTCGAGACGCGCTACCGACAGGAGACCGGCATCACGAACCTGAAAGTCCGATCGAACAATCTGGCGGGGTTCTTCATCGAAGTGTCGAACTCTCACCTCGGCAAGGTCCCCAAGACTTTCCAGCGCAAGCAGACGCTCACGAACGGCGAGCGCTACGTCACCGAAGAGCTCAGCGCTCTCGAGGCCGAGGTGACGTCTGCGCAGGAAAAGCTCTCGCGCGTCGAGCGCCAGCTCTTCGACGAACTCATCGAAAAGGTCCAA
Source organism: Bacteriovoracaceae bacterium (assembly GCA_036770305.1). Taxonomy (GTDB): domain Bacteria; phylum Bdellovibrionota; class Bacteriovoracia; order Bacteriovoracales; family Bacteriovoracaceae; genus UBA6144. The sequence continues at coordinate 26,278 of DAIPJL010000006.1, forward strand.
GAGTTACGCGGCCCGGTCATGGAAGTGGCCAAGCGCCTCGCGCAGATGGACGTCTACCAGTCGCTGGCCTGGGTCTCGCTGCAGGAAGGCTTCGTGCGCCCGCAGCTGCTAGACTCCCAGGCCCTCGCCATCAAGGGCGCCTGGCACCCCCTCATCCGCGCCAACCTGCAGGAGCGTTTCGTCACCCACAACATTCACCTCGACGGAGAGGTGCCCTTCGCGCTGATCACCGGGCCTAACATGGCCGGAAAAACCACCGTCATGCGAGAGGTTGCCATCATCCAGTACCTCGCGCAGCTCGGCGCTTTCGTCCCGGCGAGCGAGGCCAGGCTCGGCGTCTGCGACTACCTCTTCAGCCGCCTCGGCGCCAGCGACGACATCATCCGCGGCCAGTCGACCTTCATGGTGGAGATGAGCGAGACCGCGGAGATCCTCCGCCACGCCACGGACCGCAGCCTCATCATCCTCGACGAGATCGGCCGCGGCACCTCGACCTACGACGGCCTCTCCATCGCCTGGGCCCTCGTCGAGTACTTCGCCAAAGAGCTCAAGGCGCTCACCCTCTTCGCCACTCACTACCACGAGCTCATCGACCTCGCGGACGAGCTGCCGACGGCGAAGAACCTCACCGTGCGCACTGAGCAGCACAAGGGCAAGGTCCAGTTCCTCTACGAGCTCATCGAGAGCGGGGCCACCCAGAGCTTCGGCATCCACGTGGCGGAGCTCGCGGGGCTACCGCGCAGTGTGCTCAAGCGCGCTCGGACGATTCTCCACAAGCTCGAGGACACCGCGGGCGCAGCGGATCCGGCGCAGCTCTCCCTCTTCGCGCTTCCCACGGAAGCGGCGCAGGCCCCCTCCGAGGAGCAGCGCCTGGCCCAGCGCCTCCGCGAACTCGACGTGTTGAACATGACTCCGCTGCAGGCCCTCAACACGCTCCACGCCATGCGCTCGGAGACCCTCGCGCCCTCGGCCAACTAGGTACCCGACGGAAACACTTCCCCCTCAAACTTGCGCCTCAATCTGCCGATAGCAGGTTGAGGTGTCTATGGTCCCACGTCTCCACCGTTTCACGCGCTCCCCGATCGCCGATTACCGCCTGCTGGACGGCGCGGTTTCCCCGGGCCCGGAGAAGCAGAACAGCTGGGCACTCTACTGCGCGTGGCTCGCGGACTGGGGCCTCGCCTACCTCGCCGCCGCTGCCGCGCTCGCCGCCTGGGAAAACTTCATCGCCCCCCTAGGGCTCACGGTGCTCGGAGTAGAAGCGAAGCAAGTCATTGAGCTCAATGGCCTGCGCCTTCGCCTCCTGCTCACGCCGGTCTTCTTCTTCGGCATCACGGCGATCTTGCTGTCGCTCCACCGCCGGACCCTTGGCCTGCGGCTCTTCAAGCACAGCGTCTGCGCCCAAGGCTCGACGCTCCTGTACGCTCTCAGTCACACCGTCGCTCTGGGGTTGCTTGGAGTTCCGGTGCTGCTGGGGTTCTCCGACCTCTTCGCCCAGACGGAGACGGTGTCCGAGCAGTTCGCCTACTGGCGCTTCGCGCTCGCGCATCCGGTGGCCGAGCAGCCCTTTGAGCAAAGACTCGTCGAGGACTTAGAGCAAATTTCCGATGGGCCGGAGCAGAAAATCGCCGCATAGATTTTACCGATCATCCCGTTAACGGGCCTAAGCAGTAGTAATATGCGGAGATGTGGTCCAAAGCACTGCGGTTCTTAAGCGCACCTTCTAGATCAATGCCATGGGCCTGGGTTCCGGTGGTGATCTGGGCGGTGCTCGCGACACCCTCGAGAGCGATCACGAACAGTGAGCTCGTCCCAGAAAGGGGCGAAATCGCCCTTCTCATTCTGAGCGACACTCCACTCAATCTCCGAGAATACTCGCGCCGGGAACTGAATCAGTTCTCGAGCTGCACAGCTGCCTTCGTGGGACCTGCGAAGCTTCTCACTGCCGGCCACTGCGTCGTCGGTGAATCCGGAAGGCTCAACGTATACCTCGCCGTTGAACACAACAACGCCTTCACCCTCATCCCCCTTTCGCGTGCGCAGACCAGTTACGTGTTCGAAACGTTGGAAGACTCGCGTGCAGAAGGCTCCATCTGCCACACTCCGAACTCGCCACTCCCACGGACCTCCACTCCAGACGTCGCCCTCGTCGAAGTCTCGTCACCCTACGCAGCGAGCTGGTTGGAGCTCAGTGACCATGCTCCGCAGTTCGGCGACACCGTCGAAGTGTACGGCCGCGGATCGCAGACCAGTCCCTTCACGGGCCATGGGGCGTTTTCGGCCAGAGACTTCGGTCTCCGGCGTTTCAGCACGACGGTCTCAAAAGTCAGCTCCCAGCGCATCGGGATGATCGCGGATCCGATGTCGCCGTTCGCGAGCGACGGTGACTCCGGGGGCCCGGTGCTCTTCGCCGGTAAGATCATCGGAGTCACGAGCACCGTCAGCGAACACTGTGAAACCGAATTCGGCAGCGACTACGGCATCCTGAACACGGCCACACTCACCCTAGGTCTTCAACTAAGCCTCTAGCCTCGACCTAATCGAGCCACTTAAAGTGGAGCTCTTTGGTCTGCGCATCACTGGGCTTCGACGGCGCGCTCGCCATGAGGTCCGTCGCCGTGGCGGTCTTCGGGAAGGCCATGACGTCGCGGATCGAGTCGGTCTTCGCGAGCAGCATCACCAGGCGCTCCATGCCGAAGGCCATGCCTCCGTGCGGAGGCGTGCCGTACTTGAGGGCCTCGACGAAGAAGCCGAACTGGTGCTGCGCCTCTTCGGGCGAGAGCCCCAGGACTTCGAACATGCGCGACTGCACCTTGTTGTCGAAGATCCGCAGGCTGCCGCCGCCGATTTCGTAACCGTTGCAGACGATGTCGTAGGCCTGCGCCTTGCACGCCGCGAGATTCTCCAGGTCGTTCGACATGAAGAGGTCGACCTGGTCGAGGCGCGGCATGGTGAAGGGATGGTGCTTGGCGCCCACCGTCTTCGCCTCGAAGTCCACGTCGAGGAGGGGAAAGTCGTAGACCCACAGGAAGGCGTACTCGTCGGGGTTGAAGAGCTTCAGGCTCTTGCCGAGGTGGCGGCGGACGGCGTCGGCGCAGTCGTGGGCGACGGTGTCTTTTTTATCCGCACAGAAGAGCCACAGGCCATCGCCCTTCTCCGGCGACTTCTCGTAGAGGCCCGCGAGGAGCTCCGGCGTGATGAACTTCGAGATGCCGCCGCTCACGGCGCCGGCCTCGACCTTGAACCAGGCGACGCCCTTGCCGCCGTAGGGCCTCACGACCTCTGTGAGCGCGTCGATGTCCTTGCGCGCCAGAGCGCCGAGCTTCACGGGGAGGAACATGGCCTTCACCAGGCCGTGCTTTTCTTTGCCGATGTCCGCGAAGGTCGCGAAGCCGGAGGTCGCGAAGAGCCGCGTGACGTTCATCTGCTCGAGGCCAAAGCGCACGTCCGGTTTGTCCGAGCCGTACTTCTCCATGACTTCGTCGTAGGTGATCCCCCGCAGAGAGAAATGATCCCCCAGTCCGAAGAGGCGTGCCACCATGCGCGACGCGAGGTTCTTCATGTAGTCCATGGTCGGGAAGCTCACCTCGATGTCGATCTGAGTGAACTCCGGCTGCCGGTCGGCGCGCAGGTCTTCGTCGCGGAAGCAGCGGCAGATCTGGAAGTACTTGTCGCTGTTGGCGATCATCAGAAGCTGCTTCAGGGTCTGGGGCGACTGGGGAAGCGCGTAGACTTTTCCTTTGTGCACGCGCGAGGGCACGACGTAGTCGCGCGCGCCTTCCGGCGTGGTCTTGTAGAGAATCGGCGTCTCCACTTCCATGAAGCCGAGCTCGTAGAGCGTCTCGCGCGCTTTGCGGGTCGCGTCCGAGCGCAGCTTCAGGATCTCCTGCAAGCGGGAGCCGCGCAGGTCAAGGTAGCGGTACTTGAGGCGTAGGTCTTCCGTCGCCTCCACCATCCCGTGCGGGAGGAAGGGCGGCACCTCGGCGTGGGAGAGCAGTTCTACAGAGTGCACCTGCACCTCGACGAGGCCCGTGGCCATCTTGGGATTCTTGGCCGAGTCGGGACGAGCGCTAACCACACCCGTAGCACGCACCACGGATTCGAGAGAAAAAGATTTCAGCACGGCGATGTCGCCCTTGAACTGCTCGAAGCCGAGCTGCGTGACGCCGTACTTGTCGCGCAGGTCGACGAAGTGGAGCGCGCCGAGGTCGCGCACCTTGTTGACCCAGCCGCAGAGGGTGACTGTCTTCCCGATGTCCGAATCTCGCAGCTCTCCACAGCTATGGGTGCGCATGAGGCCTGCCAGATCGCGAACACTCGACATTGTCATCTCCTGAGGTATTGGCCTAGGATTAGGCCATGGAAATCATGCCACAGGGCCGCTTCAAGCTCCATCGAATCCTTCTTACATTGGCCCTGACGCTCTTGGCCGCTTGCAACGACAAGGTCGCGCAAAACCCCAAGGACTGGGCCTATTTGCAAGCGCCGCAGGATCGCATTCTCGTGCGTGTCGCCATCAGCGACGAAGACCAGCAGCGCGGCTTTTCTGGCATTCGCAACGAAGACTGGCCGGACAACGACGGCATCATTTTTCTCTTCGACGAAGACGGCCAACGCGGCTTCTGGATGCCCGACACCTACTTCGACCTCGATTTGTTTTTTCTGGATAAGGATTTACGTATCATCGACATCGACCGCAAGGTGCCGCACTTCATTGGTCGCCACCCGCAGGATCGAGTCCCGCGCGCACGCATCGTGTGGGCGCGCCACGTGCTCGAGCTGAAGGCCAGCTCACCAGTGGCGGCGCGCCTTAGAGTTGGTGATCAGCTTCGCTGGGACTCTCCGACGACTCCCCCGCAAATAAAATAAGAAATTCGTCGGCGGCGATGACGCCGAGGATCTCCTTGGCGATCTGGCGCTGGTAGCTCTTGTCGAGGGTAATCCGGCGGATCTCTTTTCCGATGTCGTCGTTCTCGCGCTGCACGCGCGTGATCTCTTGCTGCTTCGCTTCGATCTGGCCATCCATCTGCATGTACGCGAGCACTCCGCGCTCCATGAACACGAGGCGCAGCATGCACATCAAGACGATCGCCCAGCCGACGCGTGGCAGATAATCAACCTTACCCTTGCTCTTGGCCTTCACCCGCGGCTTCGCGGGTGCGCGCTTGGCGGGAAGCGTCTCCTCTTCCTGCTCTTCGTCGATCTCATCTTCGTCTTCGATTTCTTCGAGATACTCGATTTGCGGCGCTGACTTCACGCGCTTGGGCGCAAGAAAATCCGTCTGCTCCGGGCGCGCCACAGAGCGCCGCGAGGGAGTACTGATAGTGGGGGCTTCGCTCGGCACAACGCCGATGGGCCGCGAAAACAGGTTCGTGTGCCCGGAGAGGTTTTTTCTCAGCGTGGTAGTTTTCTGAAAGGGTGAGGGTACTTCTTCGTACTCGTCGTCAAAATCATTTTGCACGGTGAACCATCCTGGTTCACCCATTTTAACACCGTGCTAAGCCCAACACAATCAAAGAGTTGCGGGCCCACGACGAGGAGCACGCTGCTCACGCACCGGAGGTGCCTGATCGGCGAGGTCAACCATCACGCGACGCTGGCCCCAGGAGCTGCCTTTGATCTTGTGGAGGCGCGCGCCCATGGAGGGGTCGATCTCGAAGAAGGAGACCTTGTCGCGCACGTCGATCTTGCCGATCTCCGAGCCGCGCAGGCCAGCGGTACGGAAAAGGAACTTCAGGATGTCGCCGGGGTTCGCCCCGTCCATCTTGCCGACGTTGAGGATGAAGCGCTGGCCTTGGCCTCGGGCCGGGCCACGGTTCACGTCTCGGGCGCCAGTCGCGCCGGGGCCCATGACGCCCCGGGCGCCGTCTGTACGACGGGCCGGAGCCTGCGCAGTGAGGTCGCGGGCCTCGCGGTACTTCTTGATGGTCGGCGCCAGCGTGCGGGCGTAGAGCGCTTTCTGCAGATCTTCCTTGCTCATGGCCTCGGTGGCGGCGAGGAACTCGCTGAACTCCGGGTGGGTCTCGGGCTTCACGCTCTGGGCGAGTTCGCTCGACTGCTTCACGGCCTTGGCGATGAGGCGGCCGCGGATCTCGTCGACGCCCGGGAGGTCGACGCGCTTGATGGGAGCTTTCGTGATGCGCTCGATGAGGGCGATCTTGCGGAACTCCATGGGGGAGACGATGGAGAGGGCAACGCCCTTGGCGCCGCCGCGGCCGGTGCGGCCGATGCGGTGGACGTAGCTCTCGAGATCGAGCGGGAGCTCGACGTTAATGACGTGCGTGAGGTCCGAGACGTCGATGCCGCGCGCGGCGACGTCGGTGCAGCAGACGAGCTTGCACTTCTTCTCTTTGAAGCGCCTCATGGTGAAGTCGCGAGCGTCTTGCTCCATGTCTCCGTGCAGAGAATCCGTCGCGTAGCCCCGAGAGTTTAGTGCGTCGGCGAGCTGCTGGGCGCCGAGCTTCGTGCGCGTGAACACCAGCCCGTAGATGTCGTCGATGCTGTCGAGGTAGCGGCACAGCGCCTCGACCATGTCGCCCGGACGGGCGACCAAGTAGGTCTGCTCAACAGCATTCGTGGTGAGCTGTTGCTTGGTGACTTTCACGATCTTGGGATCGTTGAAGTGGCGCTTCACGAGGTCCTGGATCGGGCCCGGCATGGTGGCCGAGAACATCCAAACTTTCTTGTTCGGGCTGTTGGCGATGATCGCCTGGACGTCGTCGAAGAAGCCCATGTCGAGCATCTCGTCGGCCTCGTCGAGCACTACGTAGCGCACTTCCTCGAGCTTCAGGGCGCCGCGGTCGATGAGATCCTGGACGCGGCCCGGAGTGCCGACGACGATCGAGGGAGCCGCCGCCCGCAGCGAGCGCAGCTGGCCACTGATGGGCGTGCCGCCGTAGACGGAAAGCGAGCGGACCTTGTCACCGGTGGTGGTGAACTTGGCGATCTCGCCTTCGATCTGGTTAGCGAGCTCGCGGGTAGGAGCAAGGATCAGGGCCTGCACGTGGCGGGCCTTCGGGTCGAGCTTTTCGAAGAGCGGGAGCAAGAAGGCGGCGGTCTTTCCGGTGCCGGTCTGTGCCTGGCCGATAAAATCGATGTCATCGGCGAGCAGCAGCGGGATGGCCTGTGCTTGAATTTCTGTGGCGTCGGCGAAGCCTAGTTTATTGAGGGCTTCGAGGGTCGAGGCCCTAAGGCCTAATTCTGTAAATTTCACGGAGTCTCCGAGAGTTATTGAGATTGTTCGGCGCAACTTAGTCCTTGCGTCATCACCTTGGCCAGTTAAATGACGAAGAGAGTCGTTATTCGTAAGAATTACAGGCTAATAGGCCAAAATTATTGTCCAGAAGCCCACAGCAGTGGTTTGCCAAGAGGGTTTTGCCAGATCAAAGGCCCGCAAGAAAGGGTAAAAGATTAAGCTATTCGTGGCCTCGAACTCCACACCCAGGTAGGCAGAGTTAAGAGTCCGCGTGGCGTAGTTATAGGCCTGCTCCCCCCGGGGATTGTTGTGCTGAAGCTCCTGCTCCAGAAAGCCCTGGAGCCAAGCGGGGCGATCCCCCAGCCGACGGCGAAAGTAGGGTGCGAAGTAGAAGCGCCAGCGCTCGGTCGTCGTTTCGCCAGTGGGAACGTACACGCGCGGCTGCATCCAGGCCCCGAAGCTCCACTCCTTGTTCGGGCTCCAGTCGAGGATGCAGAAGCACTCCACTTGTCCTTGCCAGTTGGAGTCCCGGGTGAAGCGCGACATCGGGACGCGGTAGCCCATCTGGGCGAAGAAGGACCAGGCCCCCTGGGAAAAGAGCATCTTGCGCACACCGACCACCGGGTCCTCGGTGCGAAATGGCCCGTCGTCTTGCCCAAGGCGAGAGCGGTCACCGAAGGTCCAAGTGAAGCGCGGGTTAAAAAAGGGCTCCCAGCCGTTTTCGAACTTGTAGCGGAAGCTCAGCTGGTTCCAGACGTTGTAGCCGTCGGTCCCGGGGAGTTTGTTTCCACGGCCATCGGTGCTCGGGATGAAGCCGTCGCCGCCGCTCACGGCGGGCCCGAGGAGTTCGGAAAAATAGACCAGCGAGAAGGCCTTGTGCGCCGGCTTCGCGGCCGGTGCCTCGCTAGGGTCCTGGGCGAGGCAAAGTTGCGACAGAACGAAGAGCAGCAGCCCGGTTACCAGCAACTCTTTCTTCACTTTTACCCCTTTTTAGGAAAGGGGAATTCTTAATTCGTTAGAAATGGTTTATCAATAGGCTAACTTTCCTTCTGATAAAAAGGACCCGCATGAGCTCGAAGCGCACCGCCAGCCTTGGCCAATTCTTTGAAATGATGAACGAGATGGATGCGGACCAGATGACCGCCCTGGTTGAGAAGCATCTCTCCGACGAAGACCTCGAGCTCTTCGTCCGTCACCTTGAAGACTTCTACGGCATCGAAGAAGAGGAAGAGCTCGGGAACCTCGCGCAGATCATGGTGACCGGGTACCTCGCCGCGAAGTCCGAGCTCGGACAGCTTCAGTAGCTCGGGAGTTCCGCGAGCCGGCGCTGGATCGCCAGCCAGAGTCGGCGGGTCGCGGCGGCCTCGCTGAGGTGGGTCCAGAGACTTTCGAGGTCCGCGTGGAGTTCGCTCTTTTTTGCGAAGAGCTTGAAGAGATCCACCAGCTCCTCCCCGATCACGCCGTCGCGGTAGACTCTCAGGAAAGCTTCCGCGATGAAGGGGTGCGCCGGCGACTGGAAGCAGAAGCGGCCCGTTTCTACGCGTGCGTCGATGCCGAGCGGGAAGAGGCCAAGCGTCGTCGCCAGGAGTGCCCAGGATTTTTTGCCAGCGGCTTCGTCCATGAGCGGGCCCAGGCGCTGGAGCTTCTCGTCCAGGGAATTGAGCTTGGAGTGGAGCACGAAGCCCTGCGGCTCTTCTTCGAGCCACCAGCTGAACCCAGGGTCCGAGAGGTTGCAGAGCGCTTCCTCGTCGAGGGGCAAGCGGCGCTGGCCGAGGCGCTCGTGGAGCGCGCGCGCCTCGAGGTCCGAGTCGCACTCGAAGAACCTCAGCTCGCCCGTGCGCGGCTGTGCCCCCTCGATCAGCTTGAGACTCGGGAAATCCTCCGGCGCGTTCAGGACGGCAGCGAAGTCGGCCTTGAGGTTTTTGGCCACGAAGCTTCGAACGACGAAGGTGCCGGTGTTTTTCTCGACCAGGTAGATGATCCCCGGCGCCTGAGGGAGCGCCACCGGAGCTGCCGCCGGCGCTGGAGCGACGGAGGCAACGGGGTCCCATGTCTCCTCCCCGTCTTCCAGCTCGCCCAAGAGCCGCAGCTCCGTGAGCCGATAGGTCTCGTCAACGAGGAAACTCATGTCGTCCATCGGGAGCTCGCTCACAGGAAGGCCCCCAGCATGCGCAGGAGCAGGATGACGATGATCGGCGAGGGATCGAAGGGGATGTTGGGTGGCAGGAGCTGGCGAATGGGGCGCTGAGGGATGTCACAGAGCCGCCGCAACTGCGCGACGACGGGGTGGCGACGGATCTCGGGATTGGGCACGAAGCTCAACACGGCGTCGACGACGATGAGGAGGACGAAGATGTCGATGAGAGCGCGCACCATACCCACATGATAGCGGGCCGGGGCGCGCTTTTGAAATCAAAATTTTAAATTCGCGGTGGTCGCTGCGAGAGCAAAAAGCGCCAAGAGAATGACATACACCTTGGGCCCCAGCGCAGGAAATCTTTTGACCACCACGGCGGCGCCGACGCCAACCACGAGCCAGATGGCAAACTTCACAAAGATCCAGTGGGGCCAGGCTTCGCCGTGGCCGATGCCCAGACGGGCCATCAGCCCCATCCCCGAGACGAGCACCAGCAGCGTCGCCGCGCCGGTGGCGATCTTGAGCGCCTTGCGGTCGCGCACGCCGAAGAGCTGAACCGCGAAGCCCGAGAAGAGCAGCACGAGGCTGGTCAGGTGGAGAACTTTATAAACCTCATAGGAAATCATAGGGACCTCTCTTTAGATTTCTGCGAGCACGCTCACGAAGAGCTGCCAGAACTGGGTGACCGAGGGAATGTGAACCGCTTCGTCCGGCGAGTGCGCGTTGACGATCGTCGGGCCAAAGGAGACCGCGTCGACGGGGCCGATCCTGTCGCGCAGGATGCCGCACTCGAGGCCAGCGTGGATGGCGGTGATGCGCGGAGCTTTGCCGTGCTGGCGCTGGTAGACGGCGCACATCTGGTCGAGCAGGCGGTTCTCGCGCACCGGCTTCCAGCTCGGGTACTCGCCGTGCTTCGTCACCTTGAGGCCCAGCAGTGCTCCGAGCGCCTGCACCTGTGCCTCGAGGGGCCGGCACTCGTGGCGGTCGAAGAAGCGCAGAGAACTCAGCACGTAGAAGCGGCCCTTCACGAAGTAGCACAGGGCGAGGTTATTCGAGAGCGCCACCAGCTCGCGCTGACTGGCAAGGTCGAAGCTGTGGGCGCCGTGGGGGAAGGCACTCAGAAAGGCCAGCACGCGGCGGAGGTCCGCGCCGCCGAGGCCACGGCTTTCGTCGTCACAGACCTCGAAGCTCAGGGCGAGGCCCTGGTCCTCCGACGGGAGGAATCCGAGCCACTCGGCGCGGACCTCGTGCGCCACCTCTTCCAGTCGCGCCACTTGCTCCTTCTCCACCACCAGCCGGGCCCAGGCGTCCCGCGGGATGATGTTGTGGGCCTTCCCGGCACGCAGCTCCGTCAGTAGGAAGTCCTCTCCTGAGAAGCGCGTGAGCACGTGGGCGAGGAACTTGATGGCGTTGCCGCGCTGCTGGTGAATGTCGACGCCCGAGTGGCCGCCCTTGAAACCGCTCACGGTGAGCCTAAGGGTGCAGGGGTCGCTGAAGCTTCCGTCGACCAGGCCCAGTTCTCCCTCCAGCTCGTAGTCGATGCCTCCGGCGCAGCCGATGTAGAAGCTCCCCCACTCTTCGGTGTCGAGGTTCAGGAGGCGCTTTCCTTCAAAGAAGCTGCCGTCGACGCCCCAGGCCCCCTTGAGGCCCGTCTCTTCGTCGATGGTGAAGAGGAGCTCGAGGGGCGGATGCACCAGCGCCTTATCCTCGAGGAGGGCCATGGCGGCGGCACAGCCGATGCCGTTGTCTGCTCCTAAGGTGGTACCACTGGCCTTGATCCAATCTCCCTCGCGGCGGGTGGTGATGGGGTCGGTGTGAAAGTTGATGCTGATGTCCGGGCCGGCGTCCGTCACCATGTCCATGTGGTTCTGAATGATGACCGGGGTGGCCCCCTCTTTCCCCTTTGAGGCCGGCACGTAGATGACGACGTTTCCGACCTCGTCGACCCGAGCGCGGTGGCCCGTGCGTTCGGCCAGAGCAAGCAAGTGCTGGCGCACTTTATCTTCGTGCTTTGAGGGGCGCGGAAGCTGGGTCAGATGATAGAAATGGCGCCAGAGAGGGGCCGGTTCGAGCTGGAGGTGTGAAGGAATTTCCATACGTTGGATGACTCGCGTGGTGTTGAATCGATTTTCTATTGGCAAAGTGCGTTGAGATTTCTACAACCGCCGCACATCAATTTGCAAGCTGGAGGTTACATGAACAAGTTCCTGGCCATCGTTTTCCTAAGCTTCTCGGCCCTAGCGCCCCTGAGCGAGGCTCGCGCCCAGGCCTTCGTCGAGGTTTACCCCACCTTTGTTCGTGCGCGTGTGGTCAACAACTCACCCTTCCGAGTTCTCTGCGAAGGCCATACCTACGGCATGTTCCCTAATGGCTACGAAGCTGCGGCCTGGTTCCGCGACGTCATCCTCCCCGGGGACTGGCGCTTTGCTTTCGTGCACACCAACGTCTACGCGCCCTTCGTGCGCGGCCGCTCGGACATCCGCTGCTTCCCCTTCTAAATAAAAAAAAAGCCCCGCGGAAGCGGGGCTTTTAAGTCTTCCGGCAACTAGTTCAAACCCTTGTCCAGCACGATGTCTTTCTCGCTTCCGCGGTAGAAGTACACGAACTGGTAGCCCGCGCTGGTCAGCTCCTGCGCCGCTTGCGCCGGCAGCTCGCTCTCGCTCATGGTTGCGTAAAGGATCACGTTCTGTGTCTTGCTCGGGTACTTGGCGGCGAAGGCCTGGGCGAAACCGCTACTGAAGGGCAGGTGCACGCTCCCGTCGAAGACGATGCCCGGGGTGGCGTTGACGTCCACGAAAGCAAAGTTGAGCTTGTCTTCGAGGCGCTGCTTGAAGATCTCGCGGGGAATTTCGTACATCATAAAAAACTCTCCTCACTAGGGACGTGGCAAGATTGAAAATGTGGGTCTATAGTACCCCCATGCGCACCACTTGTCGCCTCCCATTCCTCGTCTTGTGCCTCGCCGCAATCTTCAGCACGGCCTGCACAATCGACACCCGTCCGCACAAAGCCGACTGGGAGTCCCAGGTGCAGAAGATCCTCAGCCGCGAGCAGGGCCAGTTCCAGCGGTGCGGAAAGTACCTGAACGCGAAAGCAGAAAAGAACCTGGAAGTCCTACTCACCTTCCGCCTGAACCCGACCGGCGCCCTTGAGACGCTCTGGCTCGACGAAAGCTCCAGCTGGGACTCGCGCTTCTACGACTGCCTCTTCAACGTCGTCGACGGCATGAACTTCCCCGCCTTCCAAGAAGAGTCGACGCTGGAAGTGCAGCAGGCCCTGATCTTCCGCGCGCGAGGGACCCCGTGACTCATCCGATCAACTGGGACCAGTATTTCATGCTCCAGGCGATCGTCGCGAGCTTCAAGAGCAAGGACCCGAACACCAAGGTCGGCTGCGTCTTCGTCGACACGCAGAACCACCAGGTGAGCATGGGCTACAACGGCCGCATCGCGGGCATCGACGAGTCGAAGCTCAGCTGGCAGAACGCTAAGGAGCTGCCGCTCGACCAGCAGAAGTACGCCTACGTCGTCCACTCGGAGGCGAACGCCATCCTCCACGCCAAGGACCGCCTCGAGGGCACGCGCCTCTACGTCACGCTCTTCCCGTGCCACGAGTGCGCGAAGATGATCGCCACCGTGCGGGTCAAGGAAGTCATCTACCTGAGCGACAAGTACGCCGGCACCATCGAGAACGGCATCGCCAAGAAGATCTTCGAGATGAGCGGCGTCACCTACCGGCAGCTGGGCCTCGACGCCCAGGTCATCGACGAGCTGAGCGCTCACTTCCATCGCACGCTGAAGGACGCCGCTAGTCCTGCGCCTTGATCCAGGCGGTGATCGAGAGCTTGATGGCCTGGTCCACCGGCATGTCGACGCGCACCACCTGATCGACGGGCACCAAGAGCGTGATGCCTCCGAGGATGTAGCTGTAGGGCACGTAGACGCTCACGAGGTTCGAGGCCCCGAGCTCGGGGAGACGATCGCGGGTCATGAGGCCCAGGACCTGGGCGCCGGCGTAGGGCACGAGGACCACGCGCTGGTTCCCGGCGGCTTGGCTTCGGCCCGGGAGCAGCGCCATGAGGTCCTTGAGCGGGTTATAGATCACCTTGATGAGCGGGAACTTCTCCAGCTGGCCGGTGAGCCAGCGGAGCATGCGCGCCGTAACGAAACTCTGGGCCAACAGGCCCACCAGGAAGACCACGAGGATCGTCAGCACGATGCCGGTGCCCGGGAAGTAGAGTTCCTTGCCGAGCACGAGCTCGACGACGGAGCCGAAGAGGCCCTCGGCTTTCAGGCTCAGCCAGAAGAGCAGGTAGAAAGTCAGCGAGATCGGCAGGACGAGGATGAGGCCCTGGAAAAAAATTTGGTTGAGCTTCTTCATGCGTGTGGGCTCCGGCGAGGAAGGGAAAAATCTTCCTCACTCTATCACAGGGGACGCGGAGTGCGCGATGGATTGAAG
>DAIPJL010000150.1:0-7468 GCA_036770305.1 Bacteriovoracaceae bacterium
GGGGGAACGGTGACCAACTTCAACACCGGCGCCGGCGCTGAGAGCGTGTCGCTCGATCGCCTCGAGCGGATCATCGAACTCGCGCGGCAGAAGGGCGTAAGGCTCGCGCTCTACGACGGAAGCTGCCACTCCGGGCACACGCTTGCCCTCCAGCACCCCGACGTCTGCATCGTCACCGCCACCGGACCGCGCAACTTCGCGCACGCCGGTCGCGACACCTTCGTGCGCCGCTTTCCCCAGGCCCTGGCGCCTGGCATCTCCCTCGAAGAGGCCTTCCTGCGGGCGCGGCGCGAGAGCAGCGAGCGCGACTTTCCGATGATCTCGTCGGCCACGGGCCTAGAGCTGAACGAGCTCCTCTACGAGCGCGTTGCCTCCTATCTCTTCTACTACCGCAAGAACCCGCTGGAGGATAAGTTTTCTCCCTTCGTGGAGACGCGCGCCGGCGACGCCGGAGCTTTCCGGTGCCAGGACCAGCTTGAGCACCGGGCCCTGCGCGAGCTCCTCGGGAGCGTCGGCGAGGTCCTCGGCGCTGAGAACTTCCCCGAGCGAGAGGCGCACGATTTCCTGCGAGCGCTGGAGGACTACCAGCGCTTCGTCGCTCGGCTCACGGAGGAGTTCGCGGCGCTGCGGATCCCCGCGGAGATTCAGCACCAGGAGTTCTGCACGCCGCTCGAGACGGGAGACGAGGCGGACTGCATGCGCTTCACGCTCGACGAACTCTTCGCCCTCGACTTTAGATCTCTCGCGGGGGTCTTCCGCGAGCTCGAGAAGAGCGAGAACCCGGGCACGCGCGCTCGCGCGCGGGCCAAGCTCCAGAGTCTGGAGAAGGCGCAGCGGCGGATCCGGGAGCTCCTCGCGCAGTACCCGCAGCTGAAGCGGCAGAAGAATTTCTTTTCTAGCTACGGGCGGCTCGAGGCGCAGACGCGCGAGCACGCCAAGCGCGTGGCAGACAGCTCGGCGCGGCTTTACGACGCACTCTACCGGCAGCGCCGCGCGCTCGACCCGAGGCCGGGCCCGTGCTACGAGTTCAAGCTATGAGCCGGGCCTTTGTATTTCTGACCCTGCTCTTCTCGCTGGCGCTGCCCGCTTGGGCCAAGAGCTGTGCAGAGTACGAACTCACCGGAAAGGCGCGCTACGAGAGCGACGACGTGGTCCTGGTGGTGAACGAAGCGGGGATGTCGCAGCGGATGTTTCCCTTTGGCATTGACCTGCTCGCGCGCATGGCACCCTACGTGGGAGTGTCCACGCGGGGACGCTACCTTCTTTCCCTGCACGAGAAGGAAGGCCTGAAGGTTGAGCGCATCCTAGAAGTGAAGCGCCTTCCCCCAGAGCTCATGGCCTCGGGAGGAATCAAAAAACTGCGTGATGCCCCATGTGATCTAAGGTAGTTGGCCCCTTTCTGCTGAATAAATTACCTTCTGAACACGATTTTTCGCAACGCAGCAATGTCTTGCTGTATATCTCCTGCGTTTTGAAAACCTTGAACAGGAGTACCTTTATGCGCAAACTCGCGCCCGCTCTCGCCCTTTTAACCATTTCTTCAGTCCACGCGGCCCGCTGGGACTCGACCAATGACCCGAACAAGCTCACGAAGGTAACTGGAAAGGCTATGACCTTCCAGTTCAATCGACTCCCGCAGAAGGCCTTCCTCACTAACTCACATATCGGCTGGTCGGACACCTACTGGCCTTCGATGTGGGGTGGGATCTCCTACCGCTGGAACGCTGAACCGAACCCGCAGAATTTCACCTACCGATTTTTGACCAAGGAGCAAGTGGCGAAGATGAGCTCGGCCGAGCTCGAGCGGCTCTCTCCCGCGGAGAAGCTAGACATCTACAACGGCGACTACGGCTTCCCCTTCACGCGTAAAGTTCGCTCGCTCTACAAGCCCACGGATGCGTGGTGGGAAGGGATCTGTCACGGCTGGGCGCCGGCCAGCATCAATCACCCGGAGCCGAAGCGCGTGGATCTGAAGAGTAAGGACGGCAGTGTGACGGTCCCCTTCGGCGCGACGGACGTGAAGGGTCTGCTGAGCTTCTACTACGCCGAGGTTCATCAGACGAAAGTCTACACGCGGCTCTCGGATCGGTGCCGCGCGAAGGGCAAAGTTCCCGGTGAGGCCTACCCGGAGGATCGGATCCAGACAGTCCCGACTGGCTGGCAGGCCAACAGCCTGGCGTGCCAGGGCGTGAACCCCGGTGCCTTCCACCTCGCTCTGAGTAACATCATCGGTCTGCAGGACCGTGGTTTCGTGGCGGACGTCGATCGCTACGCTGATGTCTGGAACCAGCCGATCGTGGGCTTCGAGACGGAGGTCCTCGGGCGGGTTGCCGTCAGCGCGCGCCAGGCCGGCTACGGCGTGGCCACTGTTCTCAAGGTGAAGACTAGCATGACCTACGGAGAAGAAGCCGTGACTCTCGATCCGGACTCGGCGGAAGACGCTCAGGAGAGCGGCACCGTCTCCATGGATCCGGTCACTGGGACTCCAAACCAGAACTACCTCTCTCGCCACTACGAGTACCTGCTCGAACTCGACAGCGCTGGCAACATCATCGGTGGGGAGTGGATCTCGGAAGGCCGTCCGGACTTCATCTGGATGAAAGGTGCCGCCAGCCGTTTCGGTGCTGCCAAGGGCTTCAACATGAGTTCGTTGAACGAGATCTACTCGCCGGTGATCGACTAAGCGCCTAGAATCGCTGCGAGATTGATCTTTAAAGTCAATTAATGCGGGCCCCCTCCGATAAGTCATCGCAGGGGGCTTTTTTATGACCTATCACATTCTGGCCGTGGTGCTTCTCGCAGCGGCCTGCGGACCCAAGAGCATTCCGATCGAGCCCGGCAAGACCACCAAGGCTGCGCTGGTGACCCAGAAAGGGGAACCCCAGCGAGTGGAGAAGCCGGTCGGCGCCGAGGGCCCCGAGCTCCTGGTCTACGAGAACGACGAGAAGTTCCAAATCAACCGAGAGGAAATCGTCGAGGCGAGCTTCCGCGATCCGACGGCGGAGGAGCGCTCGCTGCTGCACTGGCGGCACAAGCTGCGGGCGTGTGAGACGGAGTTCGTGACGGCGGGGAAGGCGACGCACGACCAGCAGCCGCTTAAGGAGCTGCGCTGTAAGAGTACCGGGCTCGTGGTGATCTACGACCCGAACGTCGACCAAGTTGTCCGGGTGGTGGAACATGCGCACTAGAGTCATCTTCGCGGCGAGCGTGCTCGCCCTGCTCGCAGGCTGTGGCCCGAGCAAACCGAGCAAAGTGGTCACTGGCGCCTGGCTCGAGGGCCGGCAGCGTTTCGTGCCGAACCGCCAGCTTGCTTCGAACACCAATCCGAAGTGCCGCAGCGAACTCTTCACCGTCGACGAGGTGAGGCGCGAAGCACAGTTCTACGAAAACCAGCTCTCGTCCCAGCGCCGGCTGACAGGTCGCTGGCGGCACCTCGAGCTCTCGAAGTTACCCGTGCCCCAGGCGCGGTTTCTGACTGCGCTGGGAGACAACTTCGGAGACTTGAATCTCCCCGAGCGCGCGGACGTGCGCAGCTGCCAGGACGCAGTCTGTGTCGTCAACGCGGTCTACCAGAGCCAGGACGGACTCGAGGGGTGGGTGACCTACCTGTGGTACCTCAAGATGGGGAACATCCTGACATTCAAGAACCACGTCTACAGTCAGAAAGAACGCGCGGGAATGTACAACGGAAAAGCTTACCCGCTGAAGGACTACCTCTACTCGCGCGACGAGCTCTACGCCTTCTGGAAGATGAGCCATTCCCTTTCGACGCCCTTCAAGACGCTGCCGAAGCTGCGCGAGATCCAGCGCGTCCCGCGGACGGCGCTCTTCGAAGGCATGTCGGCCACGACCTGTGGCCTCGCGTGGTCGAACGGCTACGTCCAGCTCAACGACGGCTGTCTTTCTTTCTGGGGCCCCGGCCTCGAGCGCGGCTTCATCTATGAAGGCACGACCCACGAGCTGGCGCACCAGATCGATTACCACTTCGGAGAGACGCGCGCGAATCGGGCGCAGTACTACTCCCAGGTTGGCCGCTGGAAAGAAGAAGGCAAGTGGGAGCTGCGCGAGTACTTCAGCGCCGCGGAGAACCGCACCGTGCGCGAGTGGGTGAGCGGCCTGAAGGACGAAGAGTTCGTCCGCAGCTACGCGCGCACCAGTCCCGCGGAGCACTTCGCTGACACGGCCGCCTACTTCCGGCACGACGGAGACACCACAAAGAAGAAGGTCCCGGCGAACATCTACGCCCACCTCCAGAGCGAGGTCTTCGAGAAACAAGAGTACACCTCCGGGGGCCTGCTCCTGCAGTTCGAGCGCGACGTCGTCCCGCTCTTTTCCCAGGACCTCTTCAAGCTCGCCCTCGACTGCGAACAGAACCCGGGCAGTGGCCTTCAGACGGCGCCGCTCGCGGCCGACAGTTTCCCCTTCAGCGTCAGCGAGAGCGTCCGCCGGTGCCTCGCCGCGGGCCTGCGGACCGCCGTGGACCAGGCGCTGGTGGAGGCGAAGCTCAACCACGTCGACGGCTGTAAGGTGCTCGACAACAACACCCACGCGCAGAGCTTCCGCTTCGGGATCCAGACGCGGCTGACGGATCAGATCGTCGAGCACGTGAAGGTCGCTCGGGCGAACCTCGAGCACTACAAGCTCCTCTCGGCCTTCTACAAGGACCTCGAGTCGCGGGCGGCGCCGCTCCAGCTCGCCACCGGCTGCTACGGTGACCGCGACGAGGCGAGCTGCTACGAGAGCGCGCTGAGCGCGCACATCGAGGAACTCCTGCCGCGCGACCTGGCGACCGGAGAGCGCATGCGCGAGGATCTGCGGCGCATGTACCTGGACGCGAACCGCTTCGAGGTGGTCCAGGCCGAAGTGCGCAAGGTGCACCTTGATTTCCTGCGCTCGCAAAGTGCCGTCATCGTATCCGAGGCGCGCGACCTGTGGGACGAGTGTCTCGCACGGGGCCCTGAAAACCGCGAAACCCCGCAGGCCGGTCTCTTCAGCGTGGGCCAGGGCTTCATGGTGTCCGGCCAGTTCAACTGCCTCAACCGAAAGATCCCCGAGTCGGTGCGCCGCTCGATCACCGAGATGGCCTTCGAGGGCTTCGCGGTCACCGACGCCCAGGAGTCGAAGCTCCTCTACGACCTCGCCGTCCCGAGTTTCGTGCTCGAGCTCACTCGGCTCTACGAAGCCGCGACGCTCGACGAGCTCAACCGCGTCCTAGATGTCATGACCGCCGAGCGGGAAACGATCCGGCGGAAGCTCTCGGCCGATTTCTCTTGGGCGCAAGAACTTGGACGCTCGATCGAAGCAAGTTGCATCCGCATGGTCTTCGCGGAGCTTCCCCGGGATCTGCGCTACCACGAACCCCGGGGAGTCTATAACCAATTCGTCGGCCGTCTCTGTGTGGACGTACTGCGCTCGGCGGATTTTAAGAATTGGTTGCAGGAAAAGCGCAGCTCCGTCGAGGCGGATGTCCTGAGGAGCTTCCTCGAGCAGTACCGCGTCGAAGCGAACCTCCGGGCCGACCAGTGCATCGCGAAGTATCCCATGAGTAACGCCGCCCTCCGCCTGCTCCACAAGCGCAAGCGCGACGCCTGTTACCTCGAGCGCTGGGCGGAAGTTGAAAGCAAGGCCTTCGAGGTGGCCCAGGCCCCGTATCGTGAGCACTTCAGCTTCACGGCCGGTGCCTTCGTCACCCGCGCCGGCGGCGAACTCACGTCGATCCGCGAGCAGGTGATGCAGCAGCGGTTCTCGGGAACGACCCCTCGCACGCCTGCTCCCGTCGTCGACATCACGGAAAGCCGCGAGGACGCTCCGGCCTATCGCGAAAGCGATTCCTCGAGTCGCGTTGGAGAGCAGATCGAAGAGGGCCTGCGCCGCACGGGTGAGGTCGTCGGTGGCTGGCTGCGGGGCCTCGGCGAGGCGATCCAGAACGGCCTCGACGACTACCGCCGTCGGCCCTAGTTCTTGTTGTAGCCGGCGAGGAAGTCGCGCTTGAACTCCAGGAAGCGATCCGCCAGGATCGCTTCCCGCGCCCGCACGGCCATCGATTTGTAGAAGGCGATGTTGTGGGCGGTGGCGAGGATCTGGCCGAGGATCTCGTTCGAGTCGAAGAGGTGCTTCAGGTAGGCGCGCGTGAAGTTCGAGTTCACGTAGTCCTTGAGGTTCGGCTCGATGGGGAAGAAGTCGCGGCGGTAGTTCTTGTGCTGGATGCGGATCTTCCCGCGGTTGGTGAAGAGCGTTCCGCCGCGGGCGAACTTCGTCGGGATGATGCAGTCGCTCATGTCGACGCCGTTCTCCCAGATCATCAGCAGATCTTCCGGCAGGCCCACGCCCATCACGTAGCGCGGCTTGTCCGCCGGCATCTTCGGCGCCGTGTACTTCACGATCGCTTCCATGTGCTCCGGGCCTTCGCCCACCGACACGCCGCCGATGGCGTAGCCCGGCAGGTCGCGCCTCACGACCTCTGCAAGACAGATGTCGCGGTACTTGTTGTAGACGCCGCCCTGGATGATGCCGAAGAGCGCCTGCTTGGGATTGGTCCACGCTTCAATTGAACGATCCAGCCAGCGGTGCGTGCGTGCGATGGAGTTCTCGACGTACTTCTCCGTCGCCGGGAAGGGGATGCACTCGTCGAAGGCCATCATGATGTCCGAGCCGAGGTTCTGCTGCACGCCGATGGAGATCTCCGGCGTGAGCTTGATGTCCTTGCCCTCGGCGTCGCGGAAGAAGGCCCCTTCTTCGGTGATGGCGTTCTTCTGCAGCGAGAACACCTGGAAGCCGCCGGAGTCGGTGAGGATCGGCCGGTCCCAGCCCATGAACTTGTGCAGGCCCCCCGCTTTGGCGACGAGCTCCGAGCCCGGCGTGAGGTGCAGGTGGTAGGTGTTCGAGAGCATGATCTCGATGTTCAGGTCGACGAGCTCCTTGGGCTGCAGGGCCTTGATGGCGCCGTGGGTGCCCACCGGCATGAACACCGGCGTCTCGATTTTCCCGTGGGGCGTGTGGATCACGCCGGCGCGGGCGCCGCAGCTTTTGTCGACGTGCTGGAGTTCGAAGCGGAAGTGTTCGCGGACGGCCTGATTGGTTTTCATATCTGAGAAACTCCTGGGCGCGGGGCCACGGGAGCTTCGCCCGGGCCAGGTTATCGACTAGAGTGCGCGCAATGTACCGCCTTCTCTGGCCTTTGTGGGGCCTATTTTTTCACTGGGAGATTTTTACTGGCCCGCGCCTCGTTCCAGCGCGGGTTTCCCGTGTCTTGGACGGGGACACCGTGGTGCTCGCCTCGGGCCGTCACGTGCGCCTCGCCGGCGTCGACGCGCCGGAGCTGGGCCAGCCCACCCGAAGCCCTCAAAAGGATGCCGGTGTCTTCGCCCGGCGCTGCCTCGAGCACATCCTCGCGCCCAGCAAGCGCCAGGTCCGCATCAGGATCCAGGGCCAGGACATCTACCGTCGCACGCTCGGCGCGCTCTTCCTC
>DAIPJL010000151.1:0-7454 GCA_036770305.1 Bacteriovoracaceae bacterium
GTAGAGCGGCCACTCCGAGCGGCCCGTCTCGAGCACGACGAGCGTCCCGCCGGGCACGAGCACGCGCGCCAGCTCTTTGATCGCCCTGTCTGTGTCGGCGACGTTCCTCAGACCGTAGCCGATGCTCACGACGTCGAAACTCGCATCGGAGAAGGCGAGGTTCATGGCGTCACCTTGTTGGAACTTGATGTCGAAGCCGAGCGCCTGCGCCTTGGCCGGCGCGGGCACCAGCATCTCCGCGCAGAAGTCCACGCCGGTCACCTGGCCGGTGCTGCCGACGACTTTCTTGAAGGCGATGGCGAAGTCCCCGGTGCCGGTAGCGACGTCGAGCACCTTCATGCCGGGCTTCGCCCCCGAGAGTTGCACGGCCTTGGCGCGCCAGGCGTGGGCCCTGCGAAAAGTCATCACGTCGTTGACGAGGTCGTAGCGCGGAGCGATCGCCGAGAAGATGCTCTGGACGCGTTCCGCCTTCGAACTCACAGGTGGCCTCCGGGAGCGTGCACGGGGCGGCCACAGACCTCCCCGAGGCGCTTGAGCTTCTCCATCATGTCGGCGAACTGCTCGGTGGTGAGGGCCTGGGAGCCGTCGGAGAGCGCAGCGCTGGGGTGCGGGTGCACCTCCACCATCACACCATCAAGACCCGCGGCGAGCGTCGCCGCCGACATGCCGGGGATGAGTGCGGGGATGCCGGTCCCGTGCGAGGGATCGACGATCACCGGCAGCGCCGAGCGCTGCTTGACCCACAGGGCGCCGGCGAGGTCCAGCGTGTTGCGCGTGGCGGTCTCGAAGGTGCGCACGCCGCGCTCGCAGAGGATGATCTTGTCGTTGCCGCCGCGGGCGATGTACTCGGCGGCGTTGATCCACTCCTCGACCTTGGCCGACATGCCGCGCTTGAGGATGATCGGAACCTTCACGCGGCCGAGCTCCTTGAGGAGGTCGTAATTGTACATGTTGCGCGTGCCGACCATGAGGAAGTCGGCGACTTCGGCGAGCGACTCGACCTGCGACACGGAGGTGATCTCCGTGAGGAAGGGCAGCGAGGTCTTCTGCTTAGCGATTTTTACAATCGGATAACCGTCACGGCCCAGGCCCTGGAAAGTGTCGGGGCGCGTGCGCAGTTTGTAGAGGCCTGCGCGCAGGACGTGTGCGCCGGCGGCTTTCACCGCGTGCGCGGCTTGCAGCATCTGATCTTCATTTTCGACCGCGCAGGGGCCCGCGATGACGGTGAAGTACTTGCCCCCGATGTCCAGACCTGCGAACTTTACATTCATGCAGCGTCCTCCCTATGATGACCCTCACATGATCGAAGGCCAATTCGTGTTCGAAATCGCCCCCAACCAGTTGCTCCTCGCCGAGGGGCCTTGGGCGCCTGCGACGACTCACGATGAATGGATGGTGGCCGTTCTGCCTTTTAAACCTCTCTTAGAGAATAGTCCAAGATTTCTTAGGCCCCAGCACTCACGAATTGTTGAACGTGAAGATTTGTCTCACTGTGGCAAAACGATTGATTTAGATACCTTAGAGTGGAAGAGCGGGCCTAAAGCTGAATTTCATCAGTCATTTCAGTCACTTCAAGAACTTATCCAAAATAACCACGTGAAGAAGGGCGTACCCTGGTCGTACCAGCGGGCCTCATTTCCTCAGGCACGCGCTCTCTGGGAAAGACTCTGGCAAATGGCAGCGCAGATCGGCTCGGAACTGGTGCTCTATGGCGCACAGTTTCGCGATGAATCGGTGCTGGGTGCTACCCCGGAGTGGCTCTTCAAGATCGACCAGGACGGCACGCGCCTGCGCACCATGGCCCTGGCCGGGACACGCTGGCAGAATCAAGCACGCACCGAAGAGCAGGAAGCGAAGGACCGCTACGAACACCAGCTGGTGGTGGATGACGTCTGCGCGCGCCTCGGAGACTTTGGCGCTCTGGAATGCGGCAAAACGCACTGGCGCGCAGCGGGGAAAGGCCTCGAGCACTTAGAAACACCTATCACCCTTCATGCCAGCACGCGACTAGATGCTGCGCAGATGGTAAAACTGCTGCATCCGACTCCGGCCGTGGGCGTTTTCCCGCGCAGCGAAGAAGCCCAGCGCTGGCTGTGGGGTCTCCCCGGCCATGAGTGGCGAGAGGATTTCGGAGCTCCGTGGCTGGTGGTGAACAACCTCGATCAACGGGCCTGGGCCCTGGTAGGATTACGCCAGATTCGTTTAAGCGAGACGGCCCTCTGCATCCCCGCCGGCTGCGGTGTGGTTCAGGGCTCAGAGGAAGAGATTGAATGGAACGAGATTCAGCAAAAAATTCTCAGCGTGAAGCGGCAGTGGGGACTCGCACCCAAAGCCTGATCGCGCTCTTCGAACAACTGCATGGCCAGGGCGCGAGGCGCGCCGTGATCTGTCCCGGCGGCCGCAACGCCCCCCTGGTGCAGCTCCTCGAAACGCTCGCACCGCACTGGGGCTGGAGCCTCGAGAGTTTTTTCGACGAGCGTGCGGCTGCCTTCTATGCTCTCGGACTGACGAAGCGAGACCCCTCGCCCGTCGTGATCTGCGTGACCTCCGGAACCGCGGCGGCAGAACTCTTCCCGGCACTCATCGAGGCCCACGCGACCGCCAGCGCACTGATCGCCTTAAGCGCCGATCGGCCACGCTCGCACCGCGGCTCCGGCTCTCCGCAGAGCATGGAGCAGGTCGATCTCTTCGGCGACTACGCGCCCACCATCCTCGACTGGCAGGAGGGCGAAGCCATGCCGACCATCTTGGCGCACACCACACCCGTGCACATCAACCTCTGTTTCGCGGAGCCACTGTGGGCGGCAGAAGTCCCCGACCTTCCTACGGCACCCGAGACTGCGTCGACAAAAAAACTTTCTCGCACCATCACCGCAAGCTTTCCGAACTTCCAGCGTCCGCTGGTGCTGGTGGGCCAGCTGCCCGCGCACGAACAAGCGAGCGTGCGCGCGTTCCTCGAGTGGTACCGCGCACCGGTGCTCGCCGAGGCGAGCTCCGGCCTGCGAGAAGCGCAGCTCCCGAACCTGCTCCGCGCCGCCGACCGCGTCGCCGCGCGCTGGCTCAAGCGCCAGCACTTCGACGGCGTCCTGCGCCTCGGCGCCGTGCCCTCCTGGCGCCTGTGGCGCGACCTCGAGTTCTACCAGGGCCCCGTCATCAGCGCTTCCCATCTTCCCTGGCCAGGCCTGCCGGACCGCACGCACTCGCAGGGGGAGCTCTCACCTTGGCTGCGCGACTGGATGCACACCGGCCCACGTTGTGAGCTGCGAGTAGATCTTCACCAGGAAGACCAGCTCGTTTCCGAGAAGCACAACCGTCTCTTCGAGGAATATCCGCAGTCGGAGGCCGCGCTGGTGCGGGCACTCTCCATCCAGGCCGCACCGGGCGCCCACGTCTACCTCGGCAACTCGCGGCCCGTGCGCGACTGGAACGAGCACGCGCTGCGCTCGAAGAGCTTTCTCATCGAGGAGAACCGCGGCGTCAACGGCATCGACGGCCAGCTCTCCACCTTCTACGGCGCCTGCCGGCCAGAGCTGGAGAACTGGGCGCTGGTGGGAGACCTCACCGCGCTCTACGATCTGCAAGGCCCCTGGGCCCTGCGCTACCTGAGTCCAGCGACGCGCACGCGCGTCGTGGTGATGAACAACGGCGGCGGCCAGATCTTCAAGCGCATGTTCCCCTCCCCGCTCTTCCTCAACGGCCACGAGCTCTCGCTCGAGCCCCTGGCGCAGCTCTGGGGCCTGAGCTTCGGCCGCGAGCTCCACACGGAGGCCCGCCACGCGCTCATCGAACTCACGCCGCAGGCCCCGCAGACCGAGGCCTTCCGCGCCGCTTGGGAGAAGCTGTGACCAATAACTCACGCATCTGGCTCCTGGCCGGTTTCGGCGGCCATGAGGCGCACTGGGGCACCTTCCCGGAGGAGCTGGCCCAGCGACTCGGCGTACGCCCGGAGTTCGTCGACTGGGCGACGGACGTCGCCGGCGCCCGGGACCTCGCCGAGGCCGGACGCTTCCTCGCGCAGCGTGCGCTCAGTGAAGGCCAGCGCCCCATCCTCATCGGTTACTCCATGGGTGGGCGTCTCGCGATCGAGGCCGCGCTGCAGGCCCCCGGCGCCTTCGAGAGCGTCGTCGCGCTCTCCGCGCACCCGGGCCTCGACACCGACGACGAAAAAAAAGCGCGCCGCGAAGAAGACGCGGCCTGGGCCGAACTCTTGCTGCGCGACGAGCGGCTCTTCTGGCAGCGCTGGCACCAGAGGCCCGCGCTCCTCGGGAGCGTGACCCCCGCAGAGCTCAGCTGGACGCCGGCCGAGCGCGCGCGCTGGGCGCAGCTCCTCGAGGCGCTGAGTACGGGTGGTCAGGAGTTTTTTCCACCCCGTCTCGAGGCGTGCTTCGCGCTCCCACCACTCTTCACCGTGTGCGGCGAGCAGGACCTGAAGTTCTGCCAGCTGCAGGAGCGCTTTCCGCCAAAAATTTCTCGCGCCCGCGTCCGCGCTGGCCATCGCCTTCCACTGGATAACCCGCAGGACCTCGCGCACTCCATCGCCGAGTTTTTGCGATCGGAGCTCACCCATGACTAAAGTTTCCGCCTGGCTCTTGGCCTCTCGCCCGCGCACCCTCACCGCCACCCTCGCGCCGATCCTCGTGGGCAGTGCCCTCGCCCTCGAGAGTGGTGCTCCGGTGTCCTCCCTGCTCATCCTCTGCGCGCTGGTCTCCACCTTCGCGCTGCAGGTGACCAGCAACCTCGTCAACGACGTGGCGGATTTCAAGAAAGGCACCGACACCGACGAGCGCCTCGGCCCCGCGCGCGCCTGCGCCCAGGGTTGGCTCACGCCGAGAGAAGTGTGGATCGGCACTGGCCTCTGCATCCTGCTGGCCGTGGCGAGTGGCCTTCCGCTCATGCTCCACGCGGGCCTGCCGCTCGTCGTGCTGGGAGCGCTCAGCGTGCTCGCGGCGGTCGCCTACACCGCGGGCCCTTTTCCCCTGGCCTACCTCGGGCTGGGCGAAGTGTTCGTCTTCCTCTTCTTCGGCCACGTCGCCGTCGCGGGCCTCTTCTACGCCCTCACCCTGCGCGCCCCGACGGCCGAGGTGTACCTCGCGGCGTCGCAGGTCGGACTTCTCAGCGTGACGATGATCGCAATCAACAACCTGCGCGACGTGGAGGGAGACAGGAAGAATCACAAGCGCACCCTGGCCGCGCGCTTCGGAGAAGGCTTCATCCGCTTCGTCATCAACGGCGCGCTACTGGGCCCCTACCTCCTCGGCGCCTGCTGGTACCTATGCTTCCAGACGCCCAAGGCCTTCGCGCTGCCCTTCGTCGCGCTGCCCTTCGCCCTGCACATCGTCCGGGGACTCAAGCGTACTCCGCCCTCGCGGGCGATGAACGCCTTCCTCGGCAAGGCGTCGCTGCACCTTCTGCTCTTTGGCCTTCTTCTCTCCGGAGCACTGCTGTGGAGCTAGGAGAAATCCTCATCCACCGCTACGCGCTGAGGCCCACGCAGGCGCCCAATCGCCTGAGTTCGAAGGCGCTGCGCGAGGGGGCCCTCCTGCGCGTCTACTTCCCGCACTTAAAATCCTTCGGCCACGCCGACCTCTTCGTCTGGCCCGAGCTCGGCGACGCCACGCTGCCGCAAGAGCTCAAGGCGCTCAAGGACGTGCCCTTCCGCGCCGGCGCCGCGGCCCTGGCCTGGGCCGAGTACGAAGCGCGCGCCGTCGCCCAGGGCCTTTCGCTCTACGATGCGACACGAACCATTCCTTCGCACCAGACCCTCACCGGCCGCGATGAGGTACGAGCGTCCAGCGCGAAACTCAAGATCTCCGCGGCGGACGTGCGCCAGTGGAAAGAGGTGGAGGCCTACTGCTTACGTCACCCCGGCGTGCGCTGGCGCTTCGACTTCAACGCCCTCTTCGAGCACTTCGAGGACGCGCAGAAGTTCTGGCAGAAGGTTTCGCCGGAGCTCAAGGCGCGCACCGACTTCCTGGAAGACCTCACGGGCCCGGCGCTGATGCACTCCGAAGAGCTGCACCAGCTGGTGGCGCCGACGCGGCTGGCGCTGGACCGCGGCCTGCCGGAGATCGAAGACCTCCTGTGGGTCATCAAGCCCACCACCTTCGCGCCGGACTACCTCTTCGACGAAGTGCGCGCCTTCCCCGGGCAGGTGGTGCTCACCAGTAACATGGACCACCCGCTGGGCCAGCTGCAGGCCTTGCACTTCGCCCAGCGCCTGCACAAAGTAGCGCCGAAGCAGATCTTCGGCACGGGCCTTTGCACCCAAGACGTCTACGAGACACACGCCGCTTCCCACTGGCTCGAGACGCGCGACCAGGCCCTGTGGCCGACGGTGAGCTCACCGATTGGCTGGCCGGTGCACCTCGAGCTGGAAAAACTTTCGTGGAGCGCGCTGTGAGGATCCACACCCTGGCCTCACGCCTGGCCGATCTCCCGGCCAACTTCTGGGACTCGCGCGAGAGCGAACTGCTGGCGCTCTCGCGCTGGGTAGAAACGGAGAGGCCCGACCTCAAGGCCTTGAGCAAAAAATTTCCCCGCACCCAGAGAATCGTGTGGATCGCCACCTCCGGAACGCTCTCCGGGGCACAGGGGACCTCGTGGATCGGCCTCAGCAAGGAGGCCCTGCTCGCCAATGCGCTCTCCGTGCTACGCCACCTCAAGGTCACTCCCCAAGAGCGCTGGGGCCTCGCCCTCCCACTGGCCCACGTCGGAGGCCTCGGCATCCACGCCCGCGCCTTTCTCCAGAGCACCACGAAAGATCACACCCAGCTCATCGACGAGCTCATGCCCGCGCGCTGGGATGCCAAAGCGCTGGCGCGCACGCGCGTGCAGCACCTCTCGCTGGTGCCCACCCAGCTCTTCGACCTGGCCCACCTCAACCTCAGGGCCCCGGCGTCTCTGCGCACGCTCGTCGTCGGCGGCGATCGCCTGGATCCCGTCCTGCTGCAGAAAGCACAAGCGCTGGGCTGGCCGGTGCTCCTGAGCTTCGGCATGAGCGAGTGCGGCTCCCAGCTCGCCACCGCGACGCCGGAAAATCCTGCGCTCCAGCTCCTCGACCACGCACAAGTGAAGATCGACACGGATCGGCGCCTGCACCTCAAGTCTCCCGCTCTCTTCCGCTACCACCTGCGCCTCACCGACACCGGACTCCAGCTCACCGAACGCACGGAAGCCTGGTGGGCGAGCAACGACCGCGCCGAACTCAAAGGAAGGGAGCTCACCATCCTGGGCCGCCTCGACCAGCTCATCAAAGTGCGCGGCGAGCGCGTCGACCTCACCGCCCTCGAGGCCCGGCTGCAGCAGCTCGCCGGCACCGAGCTCGTGCTCATCGCCCTGCCTGACGAGCGCGACGGCGCCCAGCTCTGGGCGGTGAGCGAAGCCGCGCTTGGGCTGGAAGAAATAAATCGCGCCCTTCTCCCCCACCAGAAGCTCAAAGGCCTCAAGACCATCCC
>DAIPJL010000152.1:0-7371 GCA_036770305.1 Bacteriovoracaceae bacterium
TGAAGGTCATGCCCGGACGCATTTCGACGCCGGTGCCGCGCTTGCCGTAGTGGAGGATCTGCGGTTCTTCGTGGAACTCGCGGCCGATGCCGTGGCCGCAGTACTCCTGCACCACCGAGTACCCGTGGTCGCGCGCCATCTCCTCGATGACCGCGCCGATGTCACCGGTGCGGGCCCCCGGGCGGCACACGGCGATGCCGGCCATCATGCACTGGTAGGTCACCTCCACCATCCGTTTGATCTCGGGCCGCACGTTGCCGATGAGGTAAGTCCGGTTGGTGTCACCGTGGAAGCCCTTGAGCTTGGTCGTCACGTCGATGTTGAGGATGTCGCCGTCGCGCAGCTTTTCTTTCTTGTTCGGGATCCCGTGGCAGATGACCTCGTTGCGCGAGGTGCAGCAGCTCTTCGGGAAGCCGTGGTAGTTCAAGGTCGCAGGGACGGCCCCGCGTTTGACCATGTACTGGTGCACCAGCTGATCCACGTCCTCTGTGGTCATGCCGATTTCGAGCTTGTCTTCGATGAAGCGCAGAGTCTTCGCCGCCAGCTGGCCGGTCTCACGCATCAGTTCAATTTCACGGGCAGATTTAATGCTGATCATGGGCCTCTTATACCGGATTTCACTTTGATTTGATACCCTGGGCCGCGCTACTCTCTGATGGATGCTAGTAAAACGCACTGACTCATCGAGCTATTTTCCACCTGCTTTCGAGCAGATGGAACGCCAGGTTATGGAGGGCCTCACCGGCGTCCGCTATTTCGGCACCGGCGACCCCCTCCCCGATTCCGGCGAAGTGGTTCTCATCACGAACACTCATACGGATCTGGGGCGCTGGACACAGCTTCGCCCCCGCACCAAAGCGGTCATTCACCCCAACTCCGGGTTTGATAATCTCATCGATGCTGACTGGAGCGAGGTCCCCACTTTGCTGGGAAATGAGATCCGCGCCGAAGCCGTCGCCCAGTGGACGCTGGCGGCCTTGCTGCAAAATCTCATTCCCGTGCGCCACCATTCCCACTGGCCCAAGGACCGCAGGTGGGACAGACCCCTCCTCTCGAGTTTGAAAGTCCTCGTCATCGGCATGGGGCCGGTGGGCTCCCTCATCAGCGAGAGCCTCGCGGCGCTGGGTGCCACCCCCCAGCGCTCCGACCCCTACCTCGGCTTCGAACTCTCACTCCACCAGCGCTTCGACGTGGTCATTCTCGCCTGCTCGCTGAACCCCAGCTCTCGCCACCTCATCAACGAGGCCTTCCTCGCCCAGCAGGGCGACGACTTCCTCCTCATCAACCCCGCCCGCGGCGAACTCGTCGACGAGAAAGCGCTGCGCGACTTCTTCCGGCGTCACCCGCGGGCGCGCGCCGTGCTAGATGTGCACGCGCAAGAACCCTACCCCGCCAACTACTGGAGCGACTGGCCACAGGTCATCGCAACGCCGCACGTCGCCGGCGTGAGCGGCGGGCTCATCGCACGCATGCTCGAGTTCGAAGCGCGCGCCCTGCGCGCGGTGCTCGAGCACAACCTCCCCACCTTCGCGCTGCTCGAAAAACGAAAAACCTCTCAAGGATACTACCGATGAGTCTCAAGGCGTGGCTTGCTCCTCCGGGGGAAGGCGTTTACACCGTGAACACCGGCAAAGAGAAACGACAGCGCCTGCAGCGCGCGCTCTACGGCGACGAGGATGTGCGCAGCGCTTGGGAAAGGTCCCTCGGCAACACTCTTCAGCAACCCGTCGCCCTCCTCGGCATTCCGAGTGACAACGGCGGCGGCATCCACCGCGGCGCCAACTGGGGCCCGCTCGCCGTGCGCGAGGCCCTGCTCCACGACGGAACTCTCTTCCCCGATCTCGGTGACGTGCGTGTGATCCCACACCTCCTGCATGACAAGTACCTCAACGCCGAAACCCTCAGGGCCTGTCGCGAGGCGCTCTATGGTAACGCCTCCAAGGACTGGCCGGTGGCCCCGCTCTCCATCGCCGAAGCGGCCCTCACGGAGATCTATCGCCACAACCAAAAGCTGAAAGTCCTGGGCATCGGCGGCGATCACTCCGTCTCCTATCCGTTGGTGCGCGCTTGGGCGAAGAGCCGCGCGCACTCGCAGATCGCTCTCTTGCACTTCGACGCGCACACCGATCTCCTCGACGCGCGCCTGGGCATCGACCTGTGCTTCGGCACCTGGACTTATCACGTTCGTGACCTCTTTCCCTCCGCCGCTCAGCTCGTGCAAGTGGGCATCCGCTCCACCGGCAAGGAGCGCGGCCACTGGGAGGGCCTCGGTCTCACGCAGCTCTGGGCACAAGAGGTGCACGAACGCGGCGCCCGGCAGATCGCCCAGCGGATCATCGACCTTTACCGCTCCGCTGGCATTAAAGAAGTCTACCTCTCCTTCGACATCGACGCCCTCGACGCCCGCTGGGCGAGCGCTACGGGCACACCAGAGGCCCAGGGCCTTGACCCCATCGTCTGCCAGGAGATCATTCAGGCCGTCGCCGAAGCTTTCCCCGTGACCGGCGCCGATCTGATGGAGGTCGCTCCCTACGTCAACTTCAATCCGCGTCCGAACAACGAACAAGCTCAGTCACTCACCGTCGCCGCGGCGATGGCGCGCGCGCTGGTGCGGGCCCTCGGTGTGCATGCGTAGGATTATTTTCCCGCCGGTCTCCGAGGCCACCGAAGACGGCCTCGTCGCTGTCGGTGGTGACCTCTCTCCCGAGACGCTGCTGGAGGCCTACCGCCAAGGCATCTTCCCCTGGCCCCTCTCGCCAGAATTTCCACTCGCGTGGTTCTCCCCGGACCCGCGCGGCGTCCTCGACTTCCGCGAGCTTCACATCCCGCGCAGTCTGGCGAAGGTTCAGCGACAATCCCCCTTTGAACTTCACATGAACCGCGGCTTCAGCGAAATCATCCGCCTCTGCGCCCGCGTACCTCGCAAAGATCAGCCGGGCACGTGGATCACACCCGACATCGTTCAGGGCTACAGCGAACTCTTCCAGCAAGGCCACGCGTGGTGCGTGGGTGCGTGGCAAGGCCAGCGCCTTGTCGGTGGTGTATACGGCGTAAAACTCAAAAACTTCCGCTCTGGCGAGAGCATGTTCACCTTAGAAGACAACGCCGGCAAGCTCGCCCTCCTCCACGCCATCGACGCCTTTGAACAAGAGGGCATCGAGTGGCTTGATACCCAGATGGTCACTCCGGTGGTGGAATCCCTCGGCGGCCATTACATCGAGCGCAGTGAGTTCCTCGAGCTGCTGGCGAAATCCTTGTAAAGACTCGCTTTTGGGGCCGGGCCCGAAGCATGATAAAATACCTTCATGAGTCGTTTTAAAATCGATAATGAAGGTGGCTCCGGCATGGGTGCGCTTGGCTACTACCGCGCCCCCGCTCCCGCCCACGTCGACCCCCTGAGCGAAGAGAGTCTCTCGCTGTGGGAAACCTCGCTGCAGATCACGCGTGGTGAGCTGATGGCCGCCATCAAACTCTACGGAACCTCCGTGCGTGACATCCGCCGTGGCCTGGTCGAAGAAAAAAGAGAGCGCGCGGCCTAGGGAAGCGTCTGCGGCGCGAGCGCGCTGGGCGCGACGAGGTAACAGAGTCCGCAGCGCACGCAGCGCTCGTCTTCGATCGAAAACTTTTTCCCGGTCTGAGTGATCGCCAGCGTGGGACAGATCCGTGCCGCGCGAGTGAGCTCGTCGGTTAGCGTCGCCTCCACGACCTGCGGCACGGCCCGCCGGAGGCGAATGGGCGCGGGGGCCAGCGGCAGATTCGTCGCGAGGCCCAGCGACCGGACGTAGCCCCCGGTGAGCCGCAGCCAGGTGAGCTGGAGCCGCAGCTTGAGCCAGCGCAAGGTCGACACGTCGACGAAGTAAGAGCGTTTCAAGATCATAGGTCAAGCGCTCCCGGTGACAGGTCCAAGGAACTCAGCGCGAGCGCGAGGTCACGCACCGGGCAGCCCCGCAGGATCTCCTGGAGCCCCATGCGCAGCGCCTCCGCCGGGGTCTTGATCTTCAGGGCCCAGGGCGAGGGACCGGCGGCGGAAAAGACGACGTGGAAGCCGAACTCGCCGTAGGGACTTTCGAGCGCGGTGTACTGGGAGCACCAGGGACGCCGCGCGCTCTGCACGCGCTCGCGCCAGTCCGCTTCGGCGAGAGAGAAGCTGTTCAGCCGGACGAGGAAATCATCATCGAGCGCCACGGCTCCGAGCGGAAGGTGGTCGAGCAACTGCCACAGAATCCGCAGAGACTGGTGTGACTCCTCGAGGAGAATGAGCAGGCGGTCGTGCGCTTCTCCGCGCAGTCCCACCGGCACCTCGAAGTCCACGTCTCGGTAGAAGTAGAAGGGCTCGGCCTTGCGAAGATCGAAGTTCACGCCCGCCGCTCGCAGCACCGGGCCCGTGAGCCCAAGGCCCAGGGCGGTCTGGCCGCTGATGC
This sequence comes from Bacteriovoracaceae bacterium, assembly GCA_036770305.1. Classification (GTDB taxonomy): domain Bacteria; phylum Bdellovibrionota; class Bacteriovoracia; order Bacteriovoracales; family Bacteriovoracaceae; genus UBA6144. Next base: position 4,422 of record DAIPJL010000152.1, read on the forward strand.
CGGCCACCTGGAGGCGCCGGCGCGCGAGCGGGTTCTGTGTCAGTAGGCGCAGGTACTGGACGAGGACCGACTCCACCGATCGCAGCAGCGAGAAGGCTTCCTGCACCCACCCGGGCGGAAGATCGTGCGGCATCCCACCGAAGGTCGCGAGGTTCGTCGTGACCCGGGCACCGGAGTAGAACTCGAAGGCCTGTTTGATCCGCTCACCACCCTCTCGGCAGAGCTGTGCGGCTTCGGTGATCTGGAGTTCTTCCGCCATGCGGGCCAGGAGCTCGAGGTGCGCCCCAAGGCGCGAGAGCTCGATGAACACCATGCGCAGGGCCTGCGCTCGCTCCGGAATCTCCCAGCGGAAAAAATCTTCGAGGCCCTTGGCCCAGGTGACGTTCACGAAGGGCGCCGCCGCCGGCATGACGACATCGAGCAAGGGGGCCAGACTGCGAAGGTGGAGCTGCGGCGCCTTGGCACTGAGCCCGCGGCGCCAGTAGCCGCTCTGGAAAATGGTATTCTGAACTTTTCCGTCGAAGGCTTCCACGGCGAGTTCCCACTGGTGCCGCGTGAGCGGGTGCGCGAGGTCGAAGAGGTACCACTGGTTGAGTTCTTCCGGATACGGCGCCTCAGAGAGATTCGGATTTCGCCGCACGCGGGGAAGCACGAGGGGCACGGGCGCTGGGCCTTCGGCCTCGGCGCGAGCGCGCTGGAGACTCTTCGCGAGCCCTGGGTAGAGTCCCTCGAGGTCCGGGAGCTCTTCGCCTGCACCCAGCAGGACGTGCACCTGACAGCGCTGGTGCTCCTCGAGGTTCAGGAGGTTCAGCGTGAGATCCCAGTGCGTGCTCTCGTCGCCTTGCAGGTGTTCGTGCCCTCGGGTCGTCACGAGGGCCACGCTACTCAGCAGCGTGTACCCGAGGTCCTGCCGGAGGACGCCGAGCACGCGCCGGGCGTCGCGCGTCCGCACGGCGATGTGGTGCTGGCCCTCGTCGAACTCGTAGCGGCTCCCGAAGACTCCAGACAAAAGATCCGCGTGTGAGCGGTGCTCAGTGACGAGCATAGAAGTCCTCCAGTACCGCGAGCGCTGCACGGCGGAGCTCCGCGGGAGCGGGCACGACACCACCCACTCGACCACTCAGCTTGAGCGCAGAGGCCACGCCGCCTGCCATGAGCAGGCGCCCGTCGCCGTCGACGGGCAGGTCCGGGCCGACCCCGAGGATTGGCCTTCCGGCCACGCACCAAGCCTCCAGGGCTGGCCAGCTGGCGCCGGAAAGGGGTCCCTCAATGACCAGCAGGTCCGCTTCTCGCGGATCGGCCGTGACCTCGACCACGGGCCGCAGCTCTCTCCACGCGAGCGTCGAGAGGCTCAGCCACTCGCCGAGCGAGGCCCCCGGGCCAAACACCGCTACTCGCACCCGCCGCGAATGGGCCCAGTGATGAAGGAAGGTCTTGGTGAAATCGAAGGTTGGTGTCATTAGAAAATATACTCTGAGTCTTTAAAGCTATTCGGCGAGTAGCGCGGCTTCCACGGGCTCTCCGGCGGGAGCTCTTTCCAGCTCTCCCGCACCTTCGCGTTTTCGTCTTTCTCGCAGGAGAAACTGCGCTCCGGGACCGCCACCCAGGCGTGCACCTTGGCGTGGGACCCGTGGGCGTGCTCGTCCCAGCCGACGAAGCGCCAGCGCTCTCCCGAGAGTCCCCGCAATGTGCGCAAGAAGGGCGGCAAGAAGTTCATCGCGTTGTCGATCTCTCGAACGCTGCAGGTCCGCAGGTTCTCGCGCAGTTCGCGCAGCGCTCGCTTGCCGTCGTTCGTCACCTGCCAGGCCTTGTCGCGACAGCTGTAGTGCCAGCCTTCTCGGTGGAGCTTGATGAACATCAAGCTCCAGAGCAAGAAATTCGTCTTCTCCAGCGTGTGATTCGGGTTCCCGGGGTACACCAGGCGCTGACAGGTGGCGAGGTTGCCCCCCATGCGCGCGACGAATTCTCCGAAGCGCATGTTGAAGTAGGGCGGCTTCCCGGCCTTGCGCATCTCGGCCAGCGTTTTGGCGTGCTCGCGCGCCTCTTCCGGCGACTTCACGGGCCGATCGAGCAAGGTCTCCTTGCCGGCGAACTCCCAGAAGCGCTCGTACAACTGCTGGCAGACGCCATGGGTCTTCGCCACCTCGTTGCGCGAGAGCATGGTCGAGCGCTTGAGCATGAACTCGAGGGCCGTCGGGCCGTCGATGGGTTTGCCGACCTTCAGCGCGGGGTGCTTCTTGTCTCCGAGCACGTTGTGGCCCGGGAGCGTTTCGAGCTGCGCGCGCACCTCGTCCCAGTTCACGCGCTTGAGGAGGTCCGCCAGGACCTTCACCTGCGCCCAGCGCGCGTCTTCTTCGTCGACGCCGATGAGCACCAGGCGGCCCCGCCACTCTTTCACCCCGGCGCAGGCGCCGAGCGGACAGCTCTGCTCGACGTAGCCGCCCACCAGGCGAACGCGGTAGTAGAGCGGCTCGTCGAGGCGGAAACGCCCCTCGCCGCCGAAGACGATGATCCGCTGGGGCTCGTTGAGCTGGTCGAAGGAGCGAGGCACGAAGCCGGTGCTAAACTCCGTGGTGCCCGAGACCGTGCCTCGCTGACCCCAGACGTCTGGCTGTGTGCAATTGAAGTGCGAGAAGACGCGCTGACCAGAGGTGAGATGGATGGTGTACTGCTCGCGCTTGCCGGCCAAACTCAATGGCACGAAGTTGATGTAGTTGAGGCCTTTGCTGAGGCCCGCGAAGGCATCGAAAAAGAGGTGCGGCTGAGGTGCGCCGTCGAGGTTCGTGAGGCGAATCTCTTCGTTCCTCGCAAACCATCGTGGCTCAATCCGATTGGTCAAAATGCTCGCTTCCGGTGGCTGCGACTTGTGCATCGAGCAACCGCCCTGCGCAAGCAAGAAGATCGAGACCAGAAATTGACAATAACCTCGCATCATCACAGGATGTTATCT
>DAIPJL010000153.1:0-7343 GCA_036770305.1 Bacteriovoracaceae bacterium
CTCGTCACGCTCGTGATCCTGCTAGCGAAGCTTTTTTCTCCGAACCGCCGCACGCCGCTGTCGCTCTACGTGCAGCAAAACCTGAAGAAGCACAAGCTGCGCTTCCTGCATCCCTACGAGCGCCTCGTCGCCCGCTTCGTGACGACCTTCCTCTACTGCTCCGAGGGCGTCAAAGACGTGCTGCGCTGGAAGGGCATCCGCACGCACTGCCACTACTTCGCCCTGCCCTTCGACGAGGAGTCCTACCGCCCGCTCCCCTTTTCACCACAGCGCTCGCCCTTTCGCCTAGGCTACCTGGGCCGCATCTCCGAGGACAAGGGCATGGCGGTGCTGGTGGCCGCGGTCGAAGAGCTGCGCGCGCAGGGAGATGAGATCGAGCTCGTCGTCGGCGGCAACGGGCCTTTGGTCGACGAGCTCACGCGCCACCCCTTCGTGCGCTACCTGGGCCTCATCCCGCACAGTCAGGCGCACACCTTCTACGAAACCATCGACTGCTTCGTGCTGCCCTCGCAGACCAGGCCCCACTGGAAAGAGCAGTTCGGCCGGGTGATCGTCGAGTCACTGGCGGCCGGCCGGCCCGTCATCGGCTCCTCGAGCGGCTCGATCCCCGAAGTGCTCTCGCGCGCCGGCTGGAACTGGGTGTTCCAGGAGGACTCGCCGGCAGAGTTAGCGCGCAAGATTCGCGAGCTGCGCCAGCGCCTCTCCACCCCCGCCGGCGAGGCCGAACTGGCGCGCGCGGTGGAGCAGAACTTCCGTCTCTTCTCGATGGAGAGCGTCGCCCGCGACATCCACCAAGAGTTCCAGCGCCAGGTCGGCGGTAGCTAGAGCGCAGCGACGAAGCGCTGGAGGTTCCCGCGGAAGGCCTCGTAGCAGAGCTCGCGCTGGAAGAACTCCAGGCCACGCCGCGAGAGCCGCTCGGCGAGCGCGTCGTCGCCGTCGAGGCGGCGCACCTGGCGCGCCAGCTCCGCTGCGTCGAGGATCGGGAACTTAAGGCCCGTGTCTTCGTCGCGCACGAGGAAGGAGACGCCGGTGTCGATGTCCGCGGCGATCACCGGAAGGCCGATGGAGAAGGCCTCGACGATGGTCATGCCGAAGGCCTCGGAGCGGTTGATCGAGGACATGACGAGCGCACGGTGGGAGCGCAGCAGCTGGTACTTCTGCTCCTCGCTCACCTTCCCGAGCACGGTGACGGTCGGGCCCGCGAGCGAGCGCAGTTTCTCTTCCAAGGGCCCGCTGCCGGCGACGGTGAGCGGCAGCGCCAGACGGTTGAAGGTCTCGATCAAAAACTCCAGGCCCTTGTAGGGCACCAGCCGACCGATGGCGAGGTAGGCCCGGCGCGACTGCGCCAGGCTCCAGCGCTCGCCGGGGATGGCCTCGGCGCAGAAAGGGATCACGCCGACGCGCGAGCGCGGCAGGCGCGAGAGGATGCTCGAGCTGTCGCGCAGGTTCGGGCTGGCGCAGAGGAAGCGCTCGTAGACGTCGGCCTGCGAGAGGAAGAAGAGGTTGTAGGCGTCGCGCAGCAGGACCTGGTTGATGATGTCGCTGTGGTAGACGCCGACGACCTTGACCCCCAGGCCACGCAGCTCGGCGCGGTGGTGATGCACCAGCGCGTGGGCGAAGGGGTGCGGCAGGTGCACCAGGATGAGCCGGGGTGTGCGCTCGCGCAGCAGGCGCCGGAAGGCGCGCACCTGGCCCACGGAAAAGGGCGCCGACGAGAGCTTGAGGTCTTCGTTCTCCTGCCACACCTCTTCGCCGAAGTCTCCGGCGTAGCGCCTGGGCCCCGCGCCGAGCGAGAGCACGTCGACGGGATGGCCCGCGTCGCGCAGGGCGCGGCTCAGGAACTGCGCCACGAGCTCGAGGCCCCCGAAGGTCGGCGGGTAGTACTTCGAGAGCTGCAGGACGCGGCCTCGGCTCATCGGCGGCTGTTCTCGATCTGGATGTAGAGGAAGACACCGCTGATGATGCTCACGGCAACGCTCACGAGGCTGGTGTAGTAGGCGCGGTCCTGGCGGAAGGTATCTTTCTTGATGAACACGGTGTCCCCGGGCCGCAGAGTGAAGTCGTAGGCGTCGCGCGTGCCGCCCTCGTTGAGGTCGAACTCGAGGCGCTTGACCTTGCCGTCTTCGACGCGCGTGACGAAGACGTCGCTCAGCTTCGCCTGCGAGGTTCCGCCTCCCGCCATGGAGAGGCCCTTCACGAGCTTTGACTCCACCGGAATGTAGTGCAGGCCAGAGTTCTTCACTTCTCCCCAGAAATGGATGGGCATGAGCGGGCGGTTCTTCGACGTGGTGGAGTAGTACACCGCCCCTCCCCGCTTGCCGACGTCCTTGATGTCCGAGGGCAGCGCAAGTTCATTGAGATCGATGGTGAGGGCCCCTTTCTCCTGTGCCGCGACCGGCAGCGGAAGCAGGCAGAGCTGGAGGCCGGTGAGGAAAGTGATAAGAGATCTCAAAAGAATTGTTTTCATGTTAAAATCTTACCCGAAGCCCGGCGGAGTAAAAGAAAAAACCGCCGCCGAGCACCCGACTCAACCACTCCGCCGGACCCCTATGTTTCCTCGAGAAGTTCAAAAGATCATCTCCAGCTACCAGATCTTCGGAGTCATCCCGCTCGACAAGACTCTGCACTTCGCCCTGGGCCTCGTGGTGACGCTCGTGGGAGTGCGCCTCGGCGTGCGCCTGCGCTGGATTTTTCTCGCGCTCCTCGTCGCGGGCGCCGTCAAGGAGTACTTCGACACCTTCGTGTACACCAGCCACTGGGTCGAGCACGGCCTCGACATCCTCGCGGGCCTGAGCTACGTTGTCCTGCTCGGCGGCGTCCGCTGGCTGCGGGCCTCAGTCAAAGCGCGGCGCCTGCCCGAGGACCGGTAGGTCGTCGCAGACGAACTTCACTTCCTCGGCGTCGTAGATCTTGTCGTCGAAGAGGTAGAGCAGCGCCACGGCAAGGACCAGGAAGAAGAGCAGGGCCAGCAGGGCGAAGAGCACGATCTGCACCAGCGAGCTGCGCTTGAACACTAGCATGTCCGGGCCGTAGTCGTCGAAGAACACCTCGGCCCCGAGCGTCGAGCGCTTGAGCTTCAGCGAGAGGTGCTTCGCCTCGAGGATCTTCAGGTACTCGATGTCGGCCTTCAGGCCCTGGAGTTCATTGTCGAGCGAGAGCTTCTGCGAGTAGAGGCCATCGAGCTTGGCCTTGGCCTTGTCGTAGTCGCGCTCCAGGCCCTTGACCTTGGCCTGGACGACCTTCACGTCGAACTCCAGCGCGCTCTGGCCCGAGATCTGGCCATCGATGAAGCTGCCGTCGACGGCGATGTTGCGCTTCGGGCCGCGGGCGGCCTGGGCCAGCTCGCGCTCGGCCTCCTCGAGTTCGCGCTTGAGCTCGCTCAAGATCTTGCGCTCGGTGCTCGACTGCTGCTCGGGGCTCGAGACTGAGAGCGAGGCGATGTTGTGGCGCAGGTCCTCCGCGCGCTTCTTGAGTTTCACGAAGCGCTCGAAGTTGAGCTTCGACTGGTCCTCGATCTCCGCGCTCGCCACCTGCGAGCTCTCCTGCAGACGGATGCGCTGGAAGTTGAGCTGCTCTTTCTCGTGCGCGAGCTTCGTCGAGAGCTTCAGGAGCTCGTCCTTCTGCTGGACGACGAGGGTGTCGAGGAGGTTGCTGCGCGCGACCTTGTCGAAGCCACCGGTGGCCTCGAGCTCGGCCTTGCGGGTCTGGATGAGGGCCTCGAGCTGGCCCATCAGGCCATCCACCTGCGCGAGGGCCTCGGCGTGGCGCACCTCCTGCAGGGCCGTGCGGAAGGACTCGAGGAGCACCGAGGTGGTGTCGCGCGAGCGCGTGAGCACGGTGAGGATGTAGCGGCCGGTGCCGTTCTCGGCGTCCACCGTGAAGAGCTTCGGGGCCGCCTCGCGGACTTTACCGATGTGGCACTCCTCCGAGCCGCAGCTGAATGCTTCCATGGATTCGCTGCGCCCGAGAGTCCCGCGCAGGTCCAGCCGGCCGAAGCGCTCGTCGCGCACGATGAGCTCGGCCAGGCGCGAGCGGAAGCGGTAGCTGTTGATGATGGCCATCAGCTCGGGCCGCTTGAGGCCCTGCGCCTTGGACTGGATGATGTCGGAGATGCCGCCCTTGGAATGCGGATCTTCCACCGCACGGTTCTGGATCTCGAAGAAGGCCTGCTTCTGGAATACTGTTGGCTGAGTCAGGTAGAGACCCATGGCCACGGCGACGACGCCGACCACGGCGCCCATGCTGAGGCGGCGGTAGCGCCGCATGAGCTTCGCGATGAAGCGGAAGTTGAGCACGGTGACGTCGTGGAGCAGGCTATTGAGTTTTTTCATCCGCCGGCCACCCCGAGCGGTTTCTTCTGCTCGCCGGGCGTGTCGAAGAGCACGCCCTTGACGTTCACGCCCATGCCCGTGAAGTAGCTGCGGATCTCGTTGAGATCCTTCGCCTTCGAGATCGAGGGCGAGACGATGATGGTGAGGGATTCGAAGTGGCCCATGATGTGATTATAGAGCTTCGAATGGTTTTTTGCTGTATCGATGATCGGCGGATCCCACAGCACCAGGTCGTACTGCGCCAGCAGCTGCTCCATCGCAAGCTCGAAGTCGTAGCTCGGCGTTTCTTCGTTGGTCAGCCTAAGAAGATCGCCCAGGTCCACGAGGTCGAAGTGGTGATGGAACTGGTTGACCGGTAAATTTTTGCCCTTCGCGAGCTGCAGCGGCTTCACCGTGCGCTCCTCCATGATCTCCTCGAACACGCCCTGGCCAAGGCCGTCGGAAATGATCAGGATCTTCATGTCGAAGAGGTGGTCGAAGTAGCTCGCCAGCGCCAGCACCGTGCGCTGCTGGGCCGACTTGTAGTTCGTCGAGGTGATGGCGAAGCTCTTGATGCCGTTCTTGAAGTCCTCGAGGTAGGACGCGCCGACCTTCGCGAGCTGGCCCGGGTTGGTGATACGGTAGAAGAAATCCGTGGGCCGGTTCTTCTTCCCGTCGATGATGCGCAGGTGTCGCTGGCGCGCCTTGAGCGTGCGCTGCGCGATCTCGGCTTCGGAGAGCTTGCGGGCGTTCATCGCAGCTCCTTCGTGCGCGCGGGCCCTTCGATGATCAGGCCCTTCACGGGGATCTGGTAGTTCTCGAAGTAGCTGCGGGCCGCGTCGACTTCGGAGAAGTGGTCGCGCCTCATGTGCAGCACGAGGGTCACCGACTGAAGCACCTGTAAGAGCGGGAAGTAGAGCTGGGTCTGCTCGCGCGTCTGCGTGAGCGACGGCAGGTCAATGAGCACCAGGTCGTAGTCGGCGAAGAGCTGGCGGAGCACGTAGTCCATCCCCTTCTGCGCGAAGCTCGCTCCGGCGTGCTGCAGGTCGGCCAGCGACAGGTAGCTGATGCCCTCGTGCGTGAAGGCCTCGTAGCGGATCTCCGGCTCGCCACCGATGGCGTGCGTGGCGGCGTGCTCGGAGCCGAGGAAGCTCGCGAAGTAGGACCCGGCCAGCGAGTCCGTCACCACCAGGATGCGGACGTTCTCGTAGTAGTGGATGAAGGTGGCGACGCCGAGGACGCTGCGCTGCTGGGCCGCGCGGTCCGAGAGCTGCGCGAAGCCGAAGAACTTTTTCCCGTCCTTGAAGTCACGGAAGTAGCTGTCACCGAGCTTGAAGAGGTTCTCGCCGCTGGTGACGCGGAAGAAGAAGCTGTTCTTGAGGCGCGCGACCTCGTTCTTGTACACCAGGCGTTCGTGCTCGACGTGGCGGAAGTCGGCCTGCACCAGAGGTGCCGCGAGGGCCTTACTCCCCAGCGGGGGCTTGGCCGTCTCGTCGATCTTCACGGTGCGCTTCTCGCCGCGGGAGTTCGTCAGACTGACGATGCTCCCCTCGGTGACCCGGATGTTGTCGATGCGGATCTCCTGCGTCTCGGTGGTGGTCACCGGATGCTTGGGAGTGATGGAGAGGTGCTGCGCCTTCTCCTGCTGCGTGAGTTCGTAGTTCTGCTTCTCGAGCGAATGCTTGACCTGGGCCACAACTTTTGGGCCTTTGATGGTGTGCAGAATCACGCGGCCGTTGAGCAGCGACTCGCGCTCCCAGAAGGGGCTTTGCAGCTCTGCCGAAGTGGTGTCTAGGATTTTTGGTTTGGCACTCATCGATGGACTTTTCGGAACTCCCCTAGAAAATGTTATCCTTCGCTTAACATTTTCGCGCGGGGAGGAAAAAAGGGCCGATGATTAAGGAGTCTTAAAACAGGTCCGAGAGTTCCTCTCGGGTTTGCGCTTCCAGTGCGCCCGCAAAGCGATGGGCCTCTTGGGTCAGCGACTGGACAAGTTTCGGATCCGTCGCCAGACGCCGGATGGCATCGAAGAGCCCGTGATAATCGTGTACTAGGTAGGTCAGCGCGCGTTGCTGCGACTCCCCGACCAGCTCCCGGCTGCCACCGAGGCCCGTCGAGACGACCGGGACCTGTGCCCGGAAGGCCTCGATGATCACCCGACCAAAGGGCTCGGGCTCCAGGGAGGAATGGACCAGCAGGTCGATCTCCTGGAAAATCTCCGAGGGTGGCCGCTGGCCTGCGAAGCGCACCAGTCGCGCCTGTAGCTTCTCCGCGAGCGCGTGCAGTTCGGCGAGGTAGCTGCCGCCGTGGCCCTGAGTGTAGTAGATCTCCGCGCCGTAGATGACGACCTCTTCGACGCCTAGGTCTTCCAGCTCTCTTTGGTAGAGTGCGCTCATGGTGATGACCTCGTGGATCCCCTTCCACGGGCCTGCCATGGCCGCCACACCAATGCGCGTGATCTTGCCCGGCGCGGCCCTTCGCACGGCGAGCTCCCCGGGGAGATTGTAAAGGATGCGCGGCCGCGCGTCGGGCACGAGCGCACGGAGCTCTCTTGCGACTGCGTGGGAATTGGCGACGAACCGAAGCTCCCAGTGGCGGCGCACTCGCGGAAAGCGCAGCGCCCAGGCCACGGCCCTCATGAGCGCTGCCGGCGGGAAGTCGCGCAGGTGCCAGACGAACTTCCGGGGCCGCGTGAACAGGCCCCAGCTCAGGAGCAGCACCGCCGCCTTGTTGCCGTTGAGGTAGAAGTTCTCGCGCTCGCGCAGCAGCTGCGAGAGCCGCAGTAGCGCTTGTCCCCAGTCGACGAGCGCAGGCAAGAGGCCCACGACCGAGGCCGCGTTCCGGCGCGAGAGCCGGTAGAGCGCCCGTGGGTAGGGGTATGTGTGGATCTCGGCGAAGCCACGGCGCCGGAGCTCGCGCTCGAGCGGCGAGGGCCGCGCCGAGAGCTCCGGAAGGAATACCTCGCAGCGTTCGACGCCCATGACGAGGGCCAGCTCCAGCAGGCTGCGTTCGGCGCCGCCGACGTGGTCAGAG
>DAIPJL010000154.1:0-7289 GCA_036770305.1 Bacteriovoracaceae bacterium
GTTGAGACCAGTCGAAGATCATCGTCTTGCCGGCCCCGTGGGCGAGGGCCATGAGTTCGCTCCAGCTTTGTCCCGCGACATGCGGGATGAGCACGTGCGCGACGAGCCCGCCGAGCACGAAGATCCCCATCTGCATGATGTCGGTGCGCACCACCGCCTTGAGGCCGCCGATGAGGGTGTAGAGAAAGGTGACGAAGGTTACCGTCGCAAGGCCCAGGTATACGTCGATGCCGAGGAAGGAAGCGACGAGGATGGAACCCGAGAAGAGGCGCACGCCGACGGAGAAGATCTTGCTGAGGGCGTAGAAGACGGCGACGGTCTTGCGGCCCCGGTTGCTGCGACTTCCGCGGGCCATCGCCTCGTAGATGGTGAGTCCCTGGCCATAGATCTTCGGGAGGAAGACGAGAGCGATGAGGAGGCGGCCGAGGATGGCGCCGAAGTAGATCTGCACGAACCCGAAGTGCTGGTTGAAGGCGAAGGCCGGGATCCCGAGGAAGGTGAGGGCAGAAACTTCGGTGGCGATAATCGACAGAATTGATTCGGTGAAGCTCAGGCTGCGACCGGCGAGGTACTGGTCTTCGGCGCTAGCCGATGCGTTTAGTCGGCCACCGCCCACGCGCCAAGCGAGCCAAAACACGACGCCCACGTAGGCGATCACAACCCAGAGGTCTAAGTTGGCCATTTTTTCTCCGATGCCCATGGCCCATGATACGCGGCCTCGCCTTCGCCGTCCACTTCGACGGCCGAGCCGAGCGCTCGGGTACAAGGAAAAAAGCCTTAGTTTTCCTCGATTTCACCAGACAAAACACCGATTAGCCGAGGGAGTAGGAGGAAGAAGAGACCGTGTCTGACACCAAGAAGTCACCAACTGCCGGAGTTCGAGTGCGAACTCCGATGCGCCAGTTAGCTGCGGGAGAACTCGCGGCCTGGCCCATCGCGCCCGGTGACATCTACTGGCGGAAGGCAGACGGGAAGAAACTCCGCCTCCGGCGTGCGGGAGATCTCTTGGACGCCGCGTGGCTCGCGAAGTTCGCGCCTCGCGAAGACCTCTGGCTCGAGCCGGTGGCGAAGGTCGAAGCCGTCAACGTGCTCGCACTGAAGCTCAAGGCGTGGTGCGAAGCCACGGACCCGAAGCTCTTCATCAAGGCGCGCGAAGACTTCGCGGAATCGCTGCGCCGGGGCCTGCGATCGACGACGGAGCTTTCGCTCTTGGACTGGGCGCTGGTCTGCCACCGGAGCTTTAAGTTCGACGAGCAGGTCGTCCGCGAGTTCCAGGAGAAGCACATCGTGCTTTACCGCCGAGGGCTCTTGGTCTCGGGCCTGGCCGTGGCATTCAGCCTCGCCTGCGGCTACGAGGACGTGGCATTCCTCCGCGAGATCTACCGCACGGCCTGGTTGCTCGACCTCGGGCTCGTCGACAAGCGCTTCAGCTACTGGGTCGCGCTCGCCTGTCAGCACGAGAAGGCGAACCCCGGCGCCGGCGATGCCTTCCTCAAAGAGAAGAGTGCGAGCCGCGACGAACTCGACCTCTTCCTGACCCACCCGGAGCTCGGGCACCAGCGCGCGACCACGGAGTTCGGAGCGGACTATAGTTTCCCGGAACTGCTGGGGTGCATTCTCAATCACCATGAGAAAGCGGACGGCAGCGGCTTCCCGCAGGGGCTCAGCCTCTCGGGCCTCGCTGACTGGCAGACCCTCGTGATTCTCGCCGATCACATGGTCGACTACCGCGAGGAGATCCTCGAGCGCAACCTCGCCGAGTCCTTCGCGCACCTCTGGGCGGCATACCTGCGTCAGCCACTGGCGAACCTCCCGGTCTCCGACGTGATCGCGAAGCTCAAGGTGTGGCTCAACAACACCTACAACGAAGAGGAGGCCGCGTGAGTGATGTGCGACCGACTCTGATCCTCCACCACTCCGGCGAGCTCAGTGGCGAGCTCCAGGACTTCTTCAAGCAGCACGGCTTCGCCCTCGTCGCGCTCCCGGACTTCGACATCGACATGCCGATCACGCACATCCTCACCTCCGGCGAGCAAGACTTCCACGGTGTGAACCGCATGTTCAACACTCTCGAAAACGACATCCAGGTGATCGCGCTCTCCGACGTCAAGGACCTGCCCTCCTTCGTCACGAACAACGGGAAGCTCGTCGTCGACCAGAAGTGGCTCGGCGAGAAGATGGGCGTAGTGGTCCTCGAGAAGTACTTCCTCGGCCAGGCGAGCATCCAGCTCGCGGAGAACTTCCCCGAGGCGCGCGAGGGCCTGGCGATCAAGTTCACCAACCACCTGCGCATGGGCCACGAGCTCGATCGCCTCTGCCAGTTCGTCCACGACCAGGGCGGCAGCGTGGTGAACGTGCGCACCTTCGTCGACCACGCGGTCTACTACCTCACGTACCTCAAGCAGGCCGGGATCGCCGGACTGCCGATCGAGCTCGACTGCGCGCGCACGGCTCAGGAGACGGTGCTCCAGCTCCATCTCCCGGTGAAGAACTACGTCGCCGAGTACCTCCTCGACAGCTTCGGCCAGCCGAACGGCCAGGACCCGCTGCGCTACCTTCTGGCGGTCTGCGTGCACAGCGCGGACTTCACCGAGGTCCAGTACATCCAGAGCGCCGGGAAGCTGGTGCTCACCGGGATCTGGCAAGACCGCAAGCGCGCGCGCACGCTGCGCTTCAGTGGCCTGATGATCAACCACGTGTCCACGACGGCCCAGATCGAGCGCCGCATCGAGCAGCAGCTGCGGCTCAAGGCGCCTCCGACGGAAACTCAGCTCTCCAGCAAAGCAGAGCAACTCAAAGACAAGCCTCTCCCGGGCCACCTCCTCGAGATGGTGATGCCGGAGGCGGGCCACGACGGGTACCTCAAGGATCACCCGGACCTCGCCAAGCAGCTCGTCGCCTTCGCCGTCGACCAGTGGCACCAGCAGCACCCGGACCGGGCCATTGGCGAAATGACCGAGACGCAGCTCACGGACATCCTCACGGAGTTCTACCAGGCCGACGAGGTGGCGAACCTCGTCGATGCGGACCTCCAGCACGTCATGGAGCGCGTGCGCAAAGTGAATGTCTCCGACGCCTACGAGAAGCAGATCGAGCGCGTGCGCTCGGGCCTCAAGGAAGACGACGCTTTCCAGAAAGTGATGGGGGAGAAGCTCGCCGACGAGGTCGCGCAGAAAGTCGTCGGAGCGCTGGACGAAGAGGCCCTGGCGCAGCTCGTGAAGGGCGGCGCTCCGGCGGCGGACGTGCCGGTCGTCGTCGGCGGCGGCGAAGACGGCGCCGAGCCGGGCGTGGTGGTCAAGGGCCAGAAGACGAAGGATGACCTCATCAACCGCATCAGCGGCGGCATCGCCGAAGAGCTCAGCAACCAGATGATCAAGGGTGAAGCCATTAGGCCCGACGACTTCATCATGCGCGTCGGCGCGGGCCTTGGGGAGCAGGTGAAGGGCGACTGGCAGCTCAAGACCGGTCTGGCGCAGAACCTGGCGCCGGACAAGATGCGCCACAGCCTCGAGCGCTTCGCGGCGAAGATGGGTCAGACCCTCGAGCGCCTCAGCACCAGCGACCTCCAGCTCTTCGCCCAGAGCGAACTGCCGAAGATCCTCGACGACATGGTGACCGTCGACGAGAGCTTCGTCATCCCCGCCACCGTGCTTCCGGAGCTACCGGACTACAAGTTCCGCATGGCCTTCCAGGACCAGATGGCGGCGAAGCTGGCGACGGCCTTCCCTGGAAAATCCTCCGGCGAGATCGCCGGCATCATCACCGCCGAGGAGCAAGAAAAGCTCATGCGGGAGGTCGTGCGCGAGAGTGTGAAAACGGCGGTGCTCGCGGACGGAGACAAGAGCACAGCGCACCTCGTGAGTGCGCTTTCGAGCACGCTCAAAGAAGACGAGAGCAGCATCAAGACCATCATCTCCGGCGCTCAGGACGCGGTGAAGAAGCAGGAGACCCAGGAGGTCATCCAGCGCCTCTTCGACACCGCTCCGACGAGCGAGACGCCACAGACCGGAGCTTCCGCCGACGCCGCCAACGCGATCCTCATCGAAAAACTTCGAGCCGTTGAGGCCGAGAACAGCACGGTCAAGGGCCAGCTGAGCGCTGCGATGACCGAGATTCGCGTGCTGAAAGACTCGAAGGCGCAGCTCCTGCGCATGGACCAGGACGCACGGGAGAAGGTGCGCGACGCCCTCGCGGAGGAAGCCGCGGGAGACAAGGTGGTCATCAAGGCCGACGACATTCTGCCGGTGGAGGAGAAACTGCAGATCATCCAGGACCTCGCCGCCGGGAAAGAGATCGATCCGGTCGACACGCAAAAGTTAAAAGAGGCCCTCGAGCGAGAGCAGAAGATCATCCTGGCTGCGCGCCAGGCCGAGGCCGACATCCGCAAGGCGAAGCTCGAGATGCAGCAGAAGGACGCGCTCTTCAAGCAGGAGATCGAGAAGGCCCAGCGTGCGCTCAAGTCCCGCGACCTCATCGTCCAGAAAGCGAAAGATAGCATGACCATGATCGTCGGTAAGAAGGACAAGGAGATCCAGGATCTCCACGGCAAGATCAGCGCGCTCGTCACTTCTCAGGCTTCGGCCGACCAGCAGAACCAGGCCGCGAAGATCAAGGCGCTGGAGCAGGACAAGCAGTCGCTCACGCGCCTCGTGGAGGTCTACAAGAATAAGCTGACGTCTTTCGCCGCGAACATGGAGAAACAGGGCGCCGCGAGTAACCCGAAGAAAGACGAAGAAGTGCGCAAGCTCACGCTCGACAAGCAGCGCGCCGAGGTCGCGCTCCAGGCGATGCAGAAAGAGGCCGTGAAGCTCAAGTCGAAGCTCGACCTGGACCAGGGTGAGCTCGCGCGCCTGCGCTCCGAGAAGACTCGCCTCGAGGAGGCCCTCAAGTCAGCGATCTCGAGCTCGGGGCCTGTGGCGCAGGCCCAGGCGAAGGCGAGCCCGGAGCAAGACAAGCTGGTGGCTTCGCTGCAGGAGGAGCTCAAGTCGCAGACGCAGAAGGCTTCGAAGTACGAGCTCAACATCAAAGAACTCGAGGCCAAGGTCGCCGAGCTCACCGGGATGCTGGCGAAGTCCACGTCGGCAGGCGGGGATCCGGCGACGAAGGCGAAGATGGCGCAGATGGAAGCCACAGTCAAAAAGCTATCTGCGGACTTCGCTGCCGCGACGAATCAGCTCGGGGAATCCAAGAAAGAAATCAACAAGGCCCGCGCCGAAAGCACGGCGCTTAAGAATCAGCTCGAGAAGCTCAAAAAAGACATGGAAAAAGCTGCCAGTAAGGCCAAGCCGGGCGCTCCTGCTGCTGCGAGTAAAAAAGCCTCCTAGCCAGCTGACTCTTGCCGATTTGCCCCCTTAACCCTATGCTGTCTCCCGACGCTATTTCAATTGTGCCCAGTTGGTGGAATTGGTAGACACGCCAGACTTAGGATCTGGTGCGTTAGCGTGGGGGTTCGAGTCCCTCACTGGGCACCACTTTAAAGCCTCCCTTCGGGGAGGCTTTTTTGTTCGGATCGATCCTGATTTCCGCTTCGACAAGCGCCGGTTCTTTTCAGTGAATGCCCCACAGGTGGTAGACTGAGGCAATGAAAACTATCGCAGCGATTTTCTTCCTCCTGATGCAACTAGGGTGTTCAAGCATGAGCTACAACAAGACCGTCGATAACGTGGACATCGACCGCTTCATGGGACGCTGGTACGTGATCGCGGGCCGCTTTACCTTCCTCGAGAAGGGAGCGCACAACGCTGTGGAAGTGTACCGCTGGAATAAGAAGGAGGAGCGCATCGACGTCGACTTCACTTTCCGCAAAGACTCCTTCGACGGCGAGCTCAAGTCCATCCCACAGAAGGCGTGGGTCCACGATCAGAAGACGAAGGCCCACTGGAAGGTGCGCCCCTTCTGGCCCTTGAAGTTCAGCTACCTCGTGGTGGCGCTGGCGCCGGACTACGAATGGACGGCCATCGGCGTCCCGGACCAGAAGTACCTGTGGATCATGGCGCGCTCCCCGGTGCTGCCGGCCGGCGGGCTGGAGAAGATCCTGGCGGAGCTGAAGGAGAAGGGCTACTCGGTAGGGGACCTGGTGGTCGTGCCGCAGCGCTGGTGATCACCGTACCCGCAGGAGCACGTGCCCCTCGGAGCTCGTGGCCTCTGCGAGCGTGTCGACGAAGAGGAAGAGCTCCTCCTTCACCTGGAGGCGGAAGACTCCGGCGGCGAAGCGGAGGTCGACGTCGAAGTAGTCGGCGCCGAGTTTTTCGATGAGGAAATCCTCGTGGAAGTCGCGCTGCGGGCCGATGGTCGCGGCGCCGAACTTGTCGAAGAGCACTTTGTTGAAGTGCGGGTAGGGAAGCGCGCTGTCGAAGACCTTGTAGATGCCGCCGCTGGCGAGGATGAAAGGATACATCCGCTCGACGTCGGGGTGCGGGAAGAAGAGGTAGTTCCCCCAGCTGCGCTTGAGGAAGTAGCTCTGGTAGGCTCCGGTGGAGGGAATCCGGTAGAGGCCGAGCTGGTTCCACTTGGTGTCGAAGCGCATGAGTGGCTAGTCTTCTTCGCCCTGCTCGAGCTCGCGCTGGAAGGCCTGCGCCGGGTTGAGCGGAACCTGGGAGGCGCAGAACTCGTGCTGGCCTTTCTTCGCGCTGTAGACGTAGCGGTCCCTGTCGAAGTCGAACTCGAACTGGCTCTCCCACTCGTGGCAGACGATGGCCTCTTGGAGCACGGTCTCGTGGTCCACCACCAGCGGAATGTCTTTCAGGCGGTAGACACACATTTTGAACTCGAGGGCGACGTTGTTGAAGGCCTTGGACGACGGGCGGTAGGTGGCCGGCGAGGGCGTGTCTTTAACCACCAGCCGCGGAGTCATGCGCCGGCGCTGGGCCTCGCTGCGCTTGAGGACGTTGTGGTACTGCACGCGGTTGGACTCGTAGCGCCCGCGCACCGGGTGCCACTCGTAGAGCGCGAGGCGGCCCCCGGCGAGCTCCGAGTCTTCCTTCGAGGGCCCGTAGTAGAGCGGATCTGTGCTGGTGGCGTCGAAGGTCCAGTTAGGGAAGACGAAGGTTTGGCGTTTCCCGAAGTGGCGAATGACCTCACCGATGCGCCGGCGGATTTTTCCGCTGCTGCCGACGCGCGATTCGAAGGTGCAGCCGCGGATGTACTGCACGAAGCCGTACTCCTGGAGGTCCTGCCAGGTCTTCGCCTCCATGCCGGCGTGGAAGATCGAGCCGACGAGCGGGTACTTCTCTCTCGGGTCCTTCAGCGAGAAGGGTTGGTGATGGAAGAAGACGTTGGTGAGCGTGCAG
>DAIPJL010000155.1:0-7267 GCA_036770305.1 Bacteriovoracaceae bacterium
GCGCTGCACCGAGCGAGCTCTCGGAGGTCAAGTCAGCGCCGGCGCACGCTCCGGTGGTGTCCCAGGACTTAAAGCAAATCTATCTCTCCGAGCTGCGCGCCTACATCGACCGCAGCAAGACCTATCCCATCCAGGCGCGGCGCCTCGGACAAACGGGCCGGGTACAAGTCTCATTTACAGTCACAGCAGAGGGCCATATCATCGATGCCAAGTTGATCGGCCCCAGTCCCTTTCAGCGCCTCAACGAAGCGGCGCTCGCGACAGTGGCCGACGTGCGGCGCTTTCGGCCCATTCCCCCCGAGCTCGGGGTGGCGAAGCTGACGGTGGACGTACCGCTCGAGTACAAACTGAACCGCTGATTTCAAAAAAGGATTTCCCATGCGCTTAATCGACTACGTCAACCAAGGTGGCGCCATCACCTGGCTCCTCGTCCTCATGAACATCACGGGCCTCACGCTGATCCTCTGGCGCTTCTGGGTGCTGCGCGACTTCGGCAAGGCGCTCGACGACCGAGCAGAAGGCATCGCCCAGGAGCTGAAGAAAACCGCCGGCGGCAACGCCCTGAGCATCGCGAAAGATTTCATCACCGCGAAGGTCTCCGAGCTCGAGTACGGCATGACCGTCATCCGCGTGATCGCCACGGTCGCGCCGCTCATGGGACTGCTCGGCACCGTCGTGGGGATCTTCGAAGCCTTCCAGATCATCGCCGCCAAGGGCCTCGACAATCCGGGGGATTTCGCCTCGGGCATCTCGCTGGCGCTCATCACCACCATCGCGGGCCTGATCGTCGGCATCCCGCACTCGATCGCCCACAACTTCCTCTCCGGCAAGCTCGACGTCCTCGAGATCCAGCTCGAGAAGCGCGTGCTCCCTCGCCTGGCCGGGAACTAGTCATGGGCCGCCGCAACCGCCGCGAGTCGCTCAGCACGGACCTCACGCCGCTCATCGACGTCGTGTTCCTGCTGCTCATCTTCTTCCTCGTGACCTCGGTCTTCAAGAAAGACGAGCTCGCGCTGCTCTTGAAGCTCCCGCAGTCCACGCAAGGCAAGGGTGACGAGAAGAAGCTGAAGGACCTCACCATTGAACTCTCGGACACGGCGGTCGCCGTCAACGGTAAGCAGGTCGGCATGGCCGAGCTGCCCGAGTGGTTCAAGAAGACCGAGGCGAAGACGCTGGTCAACCTGCGCGTCGACGGGCAGGTGCGCTACGAGCGCCTGGTCACGGTGCTGGATCTGCTGCGCGAGCACAAGCTGGACAACATCTCGCTGATCACCGAGAAGAAGAAATGAAAGAGGCCCCGAAACTCTGGGGCCCATTTCTTTTGGTTGTCTTGCTCAGCTGCGGGCGGCCTGCGCCGGAGGGCGCGAAGGCCACAGGCGCATCGCCGCCGCTCGAGGAGGGGACTCCGCCGCCCCCGCGCTCATTGTGTGAGCAAGGGAAGCTGCCGACTCCCGCGGGCGACGGCTACCTCAGCTTTCCCAACTTCGGTTTCCGGGGCGTCGGACGCTGCCGCGCCCACGCGATTCTCACGCAGCAGTTCCTCTACCTCGCGCGCTTCAGGCCCGAGCGCGGAGACGAGTGGGAGTGCCGGGGCGCGCCCTCCGAGCGCTGCGCGCTCAAGGTGCGAGAAGCACTGCTGCGGCTCGAGCGCTATGAGACGATCTCCGTTCCGGGCTTCGCCAACCTCGCGGAGTTCAGCCGTGCCCCGCGGGTGGCCGCTCTCCTGCGTGGCCACATCATCAACCGTCCCACGCGCTATTCCGCCAGACCTTTGGGCATGAGCGGCGCGGGCCCGCGGCGCGCTCTGATCTGGCAGGAACTCCAGCGCCGTACCGAACTCGGGCACCATCCCTACATCGCCATCGACGGCGCCCTCACCGGTGACCACGGCGTCTTAGTGCAAGGCGCCCGGGACATTGCCGGCGAAGAAGTCCTTTGCGTGCGAGATCCGAACGTCGTTCCGCGCGCCGCCGTTGACCCCTGCGAGAATTTCTTCCTGCTGGAGGACAGCGGCGTGCGCTACTTCCGCTCCGGCCGTGACCTGGGACTCGTGACCATCGAGCTCATGTCCGACGAGGAAGACCGTGCCCGCCGCTACCGCCGGGCGCTCTGCGGGACACTCGCGGCACGCTTTTAGAAAACGGGCGAGTCGCAGAGGCCTCCGGGCACGCCCTTGTAGATCACGGCGCAGGCGTTGTGCGAGTGCAGCGACTCGAAGTGCTCGAGGGAGACGATCCAGTCGAGGATGCGCTCTTCGTCCTCGAGCTCCTTGTAGAGGCGCTTCGAGGCGTGCTCGACGAACATCGGGTTCATGCCGTTCAGGATGGCGAAGGCCTGCTCGTCGACGCGCTTCACGAGGCTCTGCGTCTCCGTCGGGATCGCCTGGCGCAGTAGACCAATGAGGTCTTCGATGCCGTACTGGGCGTCGGGGGCGAGCTTCACCTTCGCGGTGGCGCGCGAGCGCTGGCCGTGGGCCACGCCGATGCCGTTGCCCTCGTCGGTCAGCCCCTGGGCGTAGTCGGCCTCGTACTGCTTGGCCATGGAGAGCGAGCAGGGGCAGGTCGAGGAGTATTCGTACTCGAGCGTCAGGAAGATCTCCACGCCGCGATCAATGGACTCACGGCCCTCGATCACCGTGCGGTAGTACTGCCAGCCCCAGTTCGAGCTCTTGAGCGAGAGCTGCTTGACGGGGAAGTTCAGGGCGATGCGCACGAAGGCTTCGTCGAGCTTGTCTTCGTCTTCCGAGTCGCGCAGCTCGCTGCGGTAGCGCGCGAGCACCTGCTTGACGAACTTCGCCGACACGCTCTGCTTCATCCCCTCGTCTTGCAGGATGGAGCACAGTCGGCTCATGTTGATGCCGGTCTTGCCCGCCGGGCAGTTGACGTACATGCTCGCTTCGCAGTCATGGTTCATGAGCGCGCCGTCGCGGTGCTTGAAGCTCAGCGGAATGCGGAAGCGATTGATGCCCACCCGCGGGATGGCGATGCCTTGGCGGTCAGGGAGTTTTTGAAAGTCGTTGAGCCCGGTGGCGTCTTGCACGTCGCAGTTAAGAACTTTGTCGCTGACCGAGGATTTGAGATCGGTGAGGGTCGGAGGCGTCATGGGAGATCCTTTGTAAGGAGAGTACCTCGAGTTGGCCTTGCGAGCTCCCCGAGGAAGTTGAACTCACTTATGGGTTTCCCATGTTTTGTTATAGCTTGGTAGGACAAAAATTGAGACAAAACGGTACACCGGTAAAAAATCTAGAAATCCGGTACTTTCCACCTTATTTCATAATTTTCATGGACCAATATTGCGTTTTAAATAGCTTAGAGGCATAATTCGTCAAACGTATGATTCAAACAATCGTTTGATTGAGCTAAGGAAACCTATGCGCCACCTCTTTCTCGCTCTTGCTCTCGCCTCAGTTAGCTACTTTGCCCACTCTCAAGAAAGCTTCCAGCTGACGGAAAAATCCATCCTCGGCCTCACTCTGACCAGCGCTCCGCAGTGGGATCAGATCGAGGCCGCCTTCAATGAAGCGAAGGCGCAGTCTCTGGAAGTCGGGGATCAGTTTCGGCCCGAGCTCTTCGGCGAGGCGGCCCACAACGAGACGAAGGAAAAGGCGATCATTCAGTTTGCCCCGGTGTGGAGTCCTCAGCAGAACACTCAGCTCGGGGTGCGGCAGGCCTTCCGCGGCGGCCTCTCGGCGAGCGCCGCCTTCGGCACCGACCAGCGCAGCGCCAGCACACCCAACGGCCGCTTCGAGCGCATCTCGACGTCCTCCATCCGCGTCGACCTCCAGGTGGATCTCTGGCGCGACCTCTTCGGCCGCCTGAGCAAGGCGCAGAGCCAGAGCGCGGAGTTCGACCTCAAGCGCGCGGAGATCGAGCGCGAGATCCAGCAGAAGACCTTCACCCTCGGCCTGCGGCGCACCTACTGGTCGATGGTGGCGAACAACGAACAGATCAAGGTCTACGAGGGCCTCAAGAAGATCGCCCTGGAGCAGCTCGCCGACGCCAGGAAGCGACGTGCGGCGGGAGTCACCGACGACGGAGAGGTGGCCCGCTACGAGGCCCAGGTCGCTTCGCGCGAAGGTTCGCGGCTCTACTACCTCTACCAGCGCGAACTCCTGATGAAGCAACTCAAGGTGCTGCTGCCCGAGCTCCAGAGCAAAGAGGTGGCGCTGGCGCCCTATGACATCCCGAAGATGATCCAGACCGTGCTGGCCTGCACGGCGACCATCGCTTCGCAGAGCTCGGTGCCCATGGAGTTCACTAAGTTCGACGAGGTGACGGCACTCCTGCGCCAGACCCAGCGCGAGCGCACCAAACTGGCGAGCGCCTACGACGACGTCGACCTGAAGTTCGTCGGCGGCGTGCGCACCACCGGCGTGGCGAGCGAGGGCGACGGGAATGGAAACTACACCGGCTCCTACGACGACGCCTTCCGCGACTGGCAGCAGAACGACCGCACGGGCTTCAGCGCCGGGCTGCGCTTCACCATGCCGCTGGGCCGCGAGAAGACCCGCGAGACCAAGGAACTCTACGAGAGCAAGCGCTTCGACGCCAAGGTCAAAGAGCGCGAGAGCGAGATCGCGACGACGCACCAGCAGCTGGTGAAGGTCATCGCCCTGCTGGCCGACGTGGTGCGCTCGCAGAAAGAGAACTCGCTCGCCCTCGAGCGCCGGCTGGCGGTGCAGAACCGCAAGTTCCGAGAGGCGCGCGTCTCGGTGAACGACCTGATCCTCGACCAGGACGCGTACCTCAACTCGAACCTCGTCACCATCCAGACGCAGCTCGAGATCATCAACACCATCTTCGACTACTTGGTCGTCTTCACGGAAACTCCCTGCGAGTTCAACAGGATCTAAGGCATGAAACACATCGCTGACTTTTTCATCCGCAACTACAAACTCAGCCTGGTGCTAATGGGCTTCCTGATCGTCATCGGCCTGCAGGGCATCCGCAAGATGAACGCCGAGTCCTGGCCCGCGGTGGACTTCGCGACGGCGATGATCACCACCAACTACAAGGGAACCTCGCCCGAGGACATCGAAGCGCTCATCACCAAGCCCATCGAAGACGAGATCCGCAAGGTCTCGGGGCTGAAGGACGTGAAGTCGATCTCCCAGACCGGCAAGAGCCAGATCGTCGTGCGCGTCGACATGGACAACGTCAACGAGGTGAAGGTGATGGACGACCTGCAGAAGGCCGTCCAGCGCGTCTCGAAGCTTCCGGCGGATCTGGTGCAGCAGCCCGACTTCCTCGAGATGAAGTCGGCGGAGTTCCCCGCCATCGAGATCGCCATCGTCGGCCGAGAGGAGCAGCGCCAGCAGGACTACATCGCCGACCTCCTGAAGGAAGAGATCGAAGACCTCAAGTCCGTGAAGGACGTGCGGCTTTCGGGCTTCCGCAACCGCGAGTTCACCGTCGAACTCGACATGGCGAAGCTGCGCGCGCTGAACATCGGCGTTCCCGAGGTGCTGGCGAAGGCGCAGGCCCGGAACATCTCGAGCCCCGGCGGGGACCTCGAGGGCAGTCGCGACCGGAAGCTGGTGCGCCTCGACGCCAAGGTCAAAACGGCGCAGGAGCTCGGCGAGTTGGTCATCCGCTCGAACTTCGCCGGGCAGACCGTCCGGCTGAAGGACGTCGCGCGCGCCGTCGACGGCGCCGAGGAGGCGCGGGCACTGGCGAGCTGGAACGGCAAGAAGGCCGTGCTGCTGATCGTGAACAAGAAGGCCGGCGCCGACACCATCAAGCTCGCCGACAGCGTAGCGGAGATCGTTCAGCGCTACGCCAAGACCTACGAGAACGAGGCCCAGTTTAACATCTACAACAACGAGGCCCGGCGCGTGCGGGCGAAGCTCGAGACGCTCAACTCGAACGCCCTGACGGGCCTGGTGATCGTGCTCACCGCCCTGCTGGTGTTCATGCCCGGCTGGGTGGGCATCATGGCCTCGCTCTCGCTGCCGCTGGCGATCCTCACCGTGCTCGGAATCATGCCCAGCTTCGGCATGAACCTCGACTCGATCACCATCCTCGCGCTCATCATCTCCATGGGGATGATGGTGGACAACTCGATCGTCATCACCGACAACTTCGTCGACCTGCGCCGCAAGGGCATGCCCACCCACCGCGCGCTCGTGCGCACCATCGCTGACCTCTGGGCGCCGATCACCGCCACGGCCTTCACCACCATCGCCGCCTTCCTCCCGATGCTCGTAACAAAAGGGATCATGGGGAAGTTCATCATGGCGATTCCGATCGTGGTCACCATCGCGCTCCTGGTATCGCTGATGGAGTCTTTCTTCTTCCTGCCGGTGCGCCTGTCCTTCGTCGGCAACCGCGTGAAGCTCCTCGCCGAAGGGGGGAAGGACTGGTTCGCCCCGTACCGCGCGAAGTTCGAGCGCTTCATGGCCTGGGCCGTGAAGCACCGCTACCTCACGGTGGGAACCCTGACGGCCATGATCGTCGCCTCGCTGGTGCTCAACGCCGTCGGCAACAAGTTCATCCTCTTCCCGGCCGAGCAGACGGAGATCTACCTCGCGCGGGTGCAGGCCCCCAAGGGCACGACGCTCGACGAGACCCGCCGCTTGGTGATGGAGCTCTCGGAGAAGATCCTCGAGGTCGGCGGCAGCAACGTCCGGGAGGTCGTCGCCCGCGCGGGAACCTCGAACGCGGGCCCCGGAGACGCCAAAGGAGGAGAAGGGGACAACCAGGGCCTTCTCACCATCTATGCCACTGAGTACGCGAAATACAACGTCTTCTACGTCGATTTCCTCAAGGCGTTGCGCGAGGGGATTCCGACGGAGAAGTATGGCCGGGTGATCTTCGAAGAGCAGGTCAACGGCCCGCCGGTCGGCGCCCCGATCAACGCGACCTTCCGGTCGAGCAACGCCGAGAAGCTCCAGGCGAGCCTCGACGCGGTGATGGAGCACCTCAAGGCGATCCCGGGGATCTTCGACCTTAAGATCGACGACGTCGTCGACGCCGACGAAGTGATGGTGAACGTCGACTACCCGCTGGCCGACCGCCTCGGCATTAGCGTGAGCGACATCGGCACGACGGTGCGCACCGCCTTCGGGGGCCTGCTGGTCTCCGAGGTCACGCTCAACAACAAAGAAGTGAAGCTCAACGTCAAGTTCCGCGACGAAAACCGCCAGAGCTACGCTGACCTCGCGGCGATCCCGGTGATGGACCGCCAGGGGAACCTCGTGCCGCTCGGGAAGATCGCGAAGTTCGAGACGCGCTCGGGGACGCCGCAGATCAAGCGCTTCGACTTCAAG
>DAIPJL010000007.1:0-37712 GCA_036770305.1 Bacteriovoracaceae bacterium
TCCTCGAGGAGCTCTGGAACTGGCTGAAGAAGAACCTCGCGGCGGTGGACCTCTCCATCGTCTTCAACGACGTGATCCAGGCCGAGCACAAGAACGACGAGGGTCAGAAGGAACAGAAGCCGAAGCTCACGCAGTCGCTGCTCACCGGTTCGAAGACGGCGAACTTCATCTCCGGCGGCGGCAAGGAAGCGCTGCTCATGGAGAAGTACCTCGACAAGTGGAACGAAGCCTTCGAGGTCACCGAGTGGGACGCCTCGCGAGCGCGCTTCGTCGCCACGGTCATGATCGAGAAGAGTCCGTTGATCTTCATGGCGCGGATCACGTCCCTGACGCAGCTCCAGCGCAGCCTCCTGAGCGCCCTCTTCAAGGGCCTGCAGGCCTAGCTAGCGCCCCGTGGCTCCCGGGGCGGGCCGGGTCGGGCCAGTCGCCGCGGCGCCCGCCTTACCCGGAGCGGTGCGATCGGAGTCGCTGACGGCGGCGCTCAAGCAGAAGTCCATGCTCACGCTCCGCTTGTACACTTTGCCCTGGGTCGACTCGTCGACCTCGAGGCACTCTCCGGCGCGGACACCGGCGAAGAAGGACTCGAAGAATCCGCCGCTCTTCTTTTCGAAGACCGTCGTCAGCACATCGTCGCGCTGGCAGGCGACGCTCTCCACGATGTGGCCCACCGTCGCCTGCTCGCTCGAGTCGTACTCGAAGCAGTGGCCCGACTGATTCAGCAGATACCGGAAGCGCTTCGGCGCATCCAGGCCCGCCACGCAAGCCTCGCAGCGACTCTGCTGCTCCTGCGGGACCGTCGCGGCGTAGTCGCCTTCCTGCGGGGCGCAGGCGCGGTAGCAGCTCGTTCCGCGGATGAGTTCTCGGCCGGACGTCGGCTCGCGGAACGAGCGAAGTCCGCTGGCCGGCTTGTGCCTGATCACGCAGACGCGGCAGGCCTCGCGCTCGACGCCGAAGCGCTGCTCCTTCCCGAAGAGGCCGCTGCCCTCCTCGCGCGGACGGCAGGCGTCGAAGCACTGGTCCCGCGGATCGAGCACGAGCTTCTCGTAGTTCCCGACGGAGCGGTAGGAATCCGGGGAGTGGATGCTCTGCTGAGTAAGGATGCCGATCACGTTCTGGGGCCCCATGTTCCGCAGGCAGCGCTCCACCTCGCGCGCTTCGTTGGCGCCTCGGCAGGTGAAGCGCATGCAGAACTCGCGCTCGTTGCTGCTGTTCTTTTTCCACTTCCAGTCCTGCACCAGCTCGCGCGTCTGCTCGCGCGAACAAACCTCGTCGATCGGGTAGCTCCCGAGCGGCGGGTCGGCGGCGAAGACGAGTGTGGAGAGCACGAACATCCCGAGCACGACGGATCGTTTCATGCCTCCATGCTAACCGATTCCGCACCGGGACCTGTAGCCGGTAGTTTGTGCCCCTAGCGGCCGAAGCCCGCCAGCTTTTCCCCGCCCAGCAGGTGGAAGTGCGCGTGGAAGACGGTCTGGCCCGCGTCCGCGCCGGTGTTCGTCACGATCCGGAACCCGTTGCGCTCGAGGTCGCTTCCTGTCGTGAAGTTCTTGATGGCCGTGAAGACCTGCCCGACGTGGATCGTCGAGAGACCATTCACGTTGGCGGTGTGTTTCTTGTGGATGAAGAGGACGTGGGTCGCCGCGAGCGGGTGGATGTCATGGAACGCGAAGACGTTGTCGTCCTCGTAGACTTTCTTCGAGGGGACCTTCCCCTGGTAGATCTTGCAAAAAAGACAGTCGTCCATAGTTTCCCCTCACACTAAGTGTAAGGCGGGCCCTCCGGGAGGGCCCGGGGGAAATTATTTCCAGCAGTGGATCGCCTCTTTGCCCAAAGAAGAGAACACGAGAATGTTGCCGCGGTTGGTGCGGTTGAGTGACATGTTGCGCGGCACGCGGACTTCCGTGAACTCACCGGCAAGCGCCGCCTGACGGACGAAGCGCGCCTGACCCCGATCAGCAGAGGAGGTGCGCTCGAAGCGCACGCCGTCGAGGCTCGCTCCGTAGGCATCCACCGAGAGCACCATTGGAATCGCACCCGAGAGGCCCGCGCGCTGACAGCTGAAGCTCGTGCTCGCGAAGGCCTGGGAGGCAAGAACGAGAGAAAGAATGAAGAAAAGTGGTTTCACACGAAGCTCCTTGCTAGGGGTTAAGATTTAAATTTCTTAATGTGGGTTCTATGGCCTTCATCTAGAGCTGAGAAGGTGAAATGAAAAAAAATCACGCTCCCGAGGATCGAGTGAAAAAAAATCCTAGTCCGATCATAGGACTCGTCCAGACCATCGTTATAGTTTCAGACTCTTACGCCCATAGGCGCAACGCGCAACGCACCCTATTTGCTGGTCCTAATTCGCATTTTCTGAGAAACTTGAGGTGTGCTGTCTTCTTCGTAACGAGGCCCTCCATGTCCAAGCGCTACCAACTAAAAGATCTCGATCTCACCAACACACTTTTCCTGACCCTCACACCCATCGGAGCGCTTCTGCTCGGAGGCCTCTGGATCTACACCGAGGGCTTCGACCTCCGGCAGGTCTACGGCATGCTCTTCTTCTACTTCCTTGCGGGCCTGTCGATCACGGCGGGCTACCACCGGCTCTTCTCTCACCGCGCCTACGAAGCGAGTGCGCCGGTGCGCCTTTTCTTCCTGCTCTTCGGAGCCTCCGCCTTCCAGAACTCCGTGCTCAAGTGGGGCGCTGACCACCGCGTGCACCATAACAAAGTCGACACCGACGAAGACCCCTACAACATCAATGAGGGCTTCTTCTTCGCGCACATGGGCTGGGTCATGCTGAAGCAGAACGCCCGCTGCCACGAGAAGTACGTGCGGGACCTCCAGAAGGACCCGCTCGTCATGTGGCAGCACAAGTACTACGTCTACATCGCCGTCGCCGTCGGCATGCTCCTCCCGACCCTCGTCGGGGGCCTCTTCTTCGGCTCGTACCTCGGGGGCTTCGCGCTCGGAGGACTAGCGAAGATCGTCCTCATCCACCACTGTACCTTCTTCATCAACTCCCTCTGCCACTGCGTCGGCACCACACCCTACACGAAGTCGAACTCCGCGAAGGACAGCTGGTACATGGCGCTGCTCACCTTCGGCGAGGGCTACCACAACTTCCACCACTACTTCCAGACGGACTACCGCAACGGCGTCCGCTGGTACCAGTTCGACCCGACGAAGTGGCTCATCAAGAGCCTCGAGCAGGTGGGGCTCGCGCGCAAGCTCCGGGTCACTCCACTTGAGAAGATCCTCAGCGCTCGTCTGCAGATGAAGATCGAGTCCCTCAAGTCCCGCAAGGTCCGGGCGGACTACCTCGGGGAGATCGAAGCCCTCAAGGCGCGCATCATCAGTTCCCTCGAGCGCTTCCAGAAGATGAAGCACGAGCTCGCTGAGCGCCGGGGTCAGCTCACCCGTGAGATGCGCGACGACCTCCGGCTGAAGATGGAACTCGCGCGGCTGGAGTTCGAGCACGCGTGGAAGACCCTCCACCTCCAGCTTAGCCTCGCCCCCGTAGGAGTCTAGGTGTCGTCCCAGCTCCGGCGCACACTCATCTTCGCAGCGGTCAGCCTTCCGATCGTTCTCACCGTCGTGCTCGCCGGCCAGTACTGGCTGGACGCGCGCCGGTACAAGTTTCTCTCCGCTGAAACCTCTGTCCTTCACAGTAGCATCTTCGAGCGCTTCGAAGCGCAGCTCGGCCACTACGTGTCGATCGTACAGCTCGTGTCAACGATCTGGTCGTCAGGACAGAGCCAGCACTTCGCCGAGACCGCCGAGCAAATCATCGCGGAGACCCCGGAGGTCCAGGGTCTTAGCGAGCTCTCGCTCGACGGGGTCATCACGCAGGCGTGGCCCTACCTGAGTAACCGCGGCGCGGTCGGGAGGGTCACGCAAAACCTCGCCAGCCTCAATGAGGCGCGGGCGAGCAAGAAGAACCTCTGGTTCAGCAATCCCTTCAAGCTCTACCAGACAGAGGAAATGGGCTTCGGCGTCTACCACCTCATCAAGGACGCGAAAGGCCAGCCGCGCGGTTGGATCGCTTTGGTCGTGAGCTCCGACGCCCTCTTCCGAGAGCTGAAGAAAACCGACAGCGGCAAGAGCTACGACCTGCGGGCCATCGAGTCGCGGACGGGCCTGTCGTACATCTCCGACAAGGCCGAGCTTCCGTCCAAGATCGAACCAGGCCTGGTCAAAACAAACCGCATCGAGATCCATGGCCGCGAGATCGAGATCCAGCTCTGGCTCACCGACGAGCTCATGGTCCCGGTGTACCTCAAAGCTCCCCCGCTGCTCATCGGCCTGGGGTTCTGGCTCCTCCTCACCTACGTCTATTATCTCCTCGAAGGTCGCAAGATGGCCTCCGCCCAGCTCGAAGACCTTAACCAGCTTCTGCGCCTCGCCATCCACGACACCTCGACGAGCCTCACGACCATCAAGGGCTACCTCGAGTTCATGAAGGACGACCCCGCCCTGGTCCCGGTGGACCGGCTCTCGCGGCACGTGGGCTTCGTCGTCGACCTCCTCGACCAGATCAAGCTCGTGCGCCAGTACTCTGCCAAAGACAGCTGGAAGCGCGAGCGCCTCTCGCTATTGAACTTCGTCCTCGAGGTCTCGGACATCCTCAGCGAGCGCCTGCGCGGCAAGGACATCTTCCTGAAGTACGACCCGGAGGAGCTCTCGCGCGCGCAGCTCTACCTGAACCGCGGCCTCTTCGGCCACAGCGTGCTCGGGAACCTCCTGGGCCAGGCCATCACCTACTCGCCGCCCGGGAGCACCCTGCAGATCCGCTACCGGAAAGAAAACGCCACTCACGTCATCGACATCCAAGACCAGGCGAAGGGCCCTGCCGGGAGCGGCCGGATCGGGAAATCTCAGCAGACGGGGAAGGGACTAGAAAGCTTCAGCGTCCAGATCGTGGAACAGGTCATGCAGCTCCACGACGGAAAACTTGAATTCATTCCGCTGGCCGAAGGTGGCCGCATCGCTCGGCTCACGCTACCTGACGTTCACTTGAGCAGCGAATTGAGGCCCTGAAAGAGACAGTCGCAGGCCGGGGTTCCCACCATGCAGGCACCGGCGTTCGGCAGCTTGTCGCTCTCGAGGAGCATCGGCTTGAGGCGCTCGAAACTCTCCTTCACGAAGTCCCGATCCGAACCGACTCCGGTGATCTCGGCGGCGGTGACCTTGCGGCCCAGGACCTTTTCGACCTCGCCGATGAAGTGCTTCTTGCGGTTGCTCGGGTCCCGGGGCCCGACGCCTTCCACCGGTGCGCTCGCGTAGTCGTGGAAGAAGACCACTTCGTCGGGGAAGATGATGAGCGGCGTGAGCCGTTCCTTCTGGTAAAGATACTTGTCGGGCGCGAGGCCGTTCAGCGCGAAGCGCCGTTCCTCGAGGTGGAAAGCGCCGATCTGGCGCGGGCCGAACTTCGTCGCCACGTCGTAGGCCGCCGTCGAGAGGAAGGGCGACCCCTTCGCCTCGATGGCGTGGTTCGCCATCATCACCGAGATTGCTCCGGGGTTCTTCGCGCCGGCGAGGTGGTAGGATGAGAAACTGTCGCGCAGCGCCTGGGAGCCGAACTTCTCGCGCATCGTGGCCAGGGAACGCAGCCGACGCGTGTAGGAACCTTGGTTGCGCGTGAGCACCGTCGACATGAGGTAAGGTTTACCGTCGCGGGCGCGCAGGATCGTGTCGTCGTACATGCCGCGGAAGACGAGGTCGACCTTCTTTCGGTTCGGCTTCTCCATGGCGTCGAGCCACTCCTTCCACACCTTCTGCTCCGTCGGCTCCATGAGCGACCAAGGCAGGTACGCCTCGATCATCTTCCGGACGCCCGTCCGATCGCCCTTGGCGACGAGGTCGTTGAGCTTGTCGGCCTGCTTCTCGAGCTTGTCGAAGACGGTGCGCGCGCGGTCCCATCCTTCCTTGCGCTTCCTCATGTCGGCCCGAGCGGTCTTCGCGACCTCGCGGTAGAGTTCGTCGGCGTGGGCGAGCCGCGCCTCGAGGTAACTATCGATCACGGCCGCCTCGGCCTTGAAGAGGCCCGTCTTCTTGTAGTGCTTGATGGCGTCGTCGGCCATCTGCGCCGCTTCGAGTTCGAGGCGCGCGAGCTTCTCGATGGCCTGCGCGCTCCCGGCCTGGGCGTTGGCGATGACCTCGGCCCAGTGGTAGGGATGCACGAAGGCCTTCAGCTGAGTGTTCTTCTTCCACCCTACCGGCGCGTTGGTGATCTGCTGGAGGTGAATGAGTTCTTCCATCACCACCGCCGGGTTCGCGAGGCCCGCCTTGGTGATGCGTAGCTCGATGGTGAGGTTGTCGGCCTTGCCGGCGACGTTCGGAACGATCTGCGCGAGACGCCCGTCGGGGAGCTTGTCCACCGTGACGACGTGGACCTCCCAGGGTTTGTTGGGGCCCGCGAAGGCGTTCATCGCCGCGACCTCCGCCTTCAGGACCTTCCCGGCGTCACCCTTGCCCTGGAGCTCTTTGAGGAGCTTCGCCGTGTCGTCGTCCGGCGGGAAATAGGCAAGGTTCGTGAGGACCTTGCGCGTGTCGGGTTCGGCGACGCGCACGAACTTCAAGTTCCCCGAGCTGGTTTCCGTGGCGGCGATGCCGCCGAGCTGGAGCGCGGACTCGCGGTAAGTCAGATTGAACAGGCCTTCGTCTGGGAGATGCGCGACCTTTAACCACTCGTCGCCTGGTGTGATGCTTCCGACGGTGACATTGAGGTGCTTGCGAAACTCTGGATCCGAATGCTGGAGCTTCGCGAGGAGATCATGAATCTCTTTCAGATCCTTGGTCGACCGCGAGTGGATGTGAACCTCGGGTATGGACTTCCCCGGTGCCCAGAGCCCCGTGAGGAACTCGCGCTTGATCGAAAAACGCGCCTTGACGCCAGCGTCCTCGAGGAGTTCTTCGATGGCCCAGAGCCGCATGTCGGCGTTGGCGAGAGTGCTCTCGAGCCGCGCCGTGGTGAACCCGGGGATCTTTTCTCCCAGCTTCCTAATCTCGGCCGGCGTCGAGGCTCCGGTGCGGATCGCCTCCTGGTGCAGGTGGAACACCGAGGGCGGATGGCGATTGGGGAAGGCTTCCTCGATCATCCCCATGAGCGTCGCGGCGCCGTTGCGCGGTAGGCTCGATGTCACCTCGGCGTCGAACAGGACACTCTTGAGCACGGTGACCTGGCCGCGCCGGCGCGCCGTCGAACTCGCGGCGGCGAGCGACTCCCCCTCGGCGCCGACGACGTCGGAGATCAGAAGGAAGGGAGTGAGGTTCACGCCGCGACTCTGGAAGGCCTGCGCGAGGTAGGCGGTTTCGACCTCCACCACCTGCGCGACCTTCGAGGCGTTACGGACCCACTGCTTGGTTTCGTCGAGCGGCGACGCGACGTTGATCACGGTCACGTCGCTGGTCATCCCGTGGACAGAAGCGCCCGGAGTCGTCGCGATCACCTTGCGGGAGAAGTTCTCTTTCACCTTGTACGACACGCCTTCTTGGTCGATGGCGGTGCGCGGGATGGCCACGTCGCCGACCTTCATCCCCGACCCCGGCAGCGCTCCGGCCGTGCCGATGTAGACCACGTCCTTCACCCCGGTGGCCTTGAGGGCGTTCGCCACCGGAACGACCTCGTCGCCCCACATGTTCGAAAAGATACGCCAGCGCTGTTCCTTTCCGTCTTTGCCCTTCAGGATGTAGTCCGAGACCTCGTAGCTGCCGCGGTCGTAGTCGAAGGCCGCACGCACCTGCGGAAGCGGCGTCCCCGCCTTCTCCATCCTCGGCCCGAGCAGTTCGGCGAGCTTGTCCAGCTCCGGGCCGTAGGCAAGGCTGTAGCTGATCAGGTCATTCGAACTCAGGAGTCGCGTGGCAATCGCACGGGCCGAATCCTCAAGAAGAGTGTTCCTCACTTTCGAGTTCACCCGCAGGAACTCTTGCATGGCCTCGGCCTTCGCGAGCTGCTGGAAGGTCTTTTCCCAGGCCCCTTTCTGGCCGATGATGACCTTGTCCGCTCTCGGCGCAACTTTCAGCACCTGCGTGAGGTGCTGCTCTTCGGCGAGGAGCTTCGCGGCGGCGTCGCCCACCACGCTCACCGGTGGCGGCGGCGCGAGTTTCCCCTTAGTGCCTTCCCAGCGTACCATCGACGACTGCGCCGCCAGGTGCTGGACGCGGTCGTTGCCGGCGATCTCCGTGATGGCGTAGACGAAGTCTTTCTCCCCCGGGTACTGCACTAGCAGGATCGGATTGTAGTTCCTCGCGGTGGTCGTGACCTCGCCGAGCACCTTCGCGCCGGTCGCCGTGATGTGCTCGCGGAAGCTCCCGGCAGTACCGACGTGGAGTTCCACGCGACGCTGGTGCTGAGACGCCTCCCAGAACACGCCCCGGGTGGTGCGGTCCGAGACGTAGGAGTCGACGTCCAGCATGACCAGTGCTTTGTTGCGGGCGCGGATGCTCAGCCGCTTCTGTTCGAGCTCCTCCGGAGTCAGCGCGTAGAGTTCTTTTACGTCTTCGACGGTGTAGGCTTCGTTGAGCTTGCGCTTGTAGAAGTTATACTCCCAAGCGAGGTCGCGCTTAAGCCAGCCGGCCTTCGGCTTCTTCGCCTCGAGGACGCGGAGGATGAGGTCGTCGTAGTTGAAGGCGTCGCTCAGCTCTTTCGTCGTGAACTTGAAGCGGGCCAGGTCTTCCGCCGAGAGTCCCTTGATCACTTCCGCCGCGACTTTCTGGTTGCGCGTCTCCATGGTCTGCGCCCAGCGCTGAGTGTACTGGTGGAAGCGGTCGATGTGCAGCATCTCGACGAGCGCGTCTTCGGGCGCGGCCAAGGTCGCCACGGAGGCCAGCAGAAAAAGACCGATCGCGATGAAGTGCCTCAGCGACATTTACCCACCTTCTCTTCGATCTTCACGCGGATGGCGTCGTCGGAAAGTCCCGCCTGGCGCTGCTTGCGGATGATCTCCGCCATCATGACTTCCGCGTTCGACTCCGGCGCCAGCCGGTAGACGTGGTCGAACTCCTTCTGGAAGAGGCGGTAGGTCGCCGCGGCTTCGTCGGCCGACATGCCCGCGTCTTCGAAGGATTTGAGGGCCTTCGCCGCGGACGCGCGCCGCTCGACGCTCATCGCGCTGAGGATTTGCTCGGAGCCGCGGACCTTCAGCATCTCCTCGATCGCCTGGGGCTTCACCTCCGGGACGTGCACGCGCGCGAGCGCGTCGAGGACGTCCTCGGGGTGCGCCTTCCCGGCGAGGCCCGAGCGGATGAGCAGCTCTGCCTGACGGTTCGTGAACCCCGCCTCGGTCAGGATCCGGTACTTCTGGGCGATCTCGTTGTAGCGGTAGCGGTAGACCCCGGCGCTGCCGACCTCGTGCGCCTCTCGGAGGGCCAGCGTCAGCTTGTTCACCGTCTTCTCCGGAATCTTCGTGACGTCGATCTTCACTAAGGCAAAGGCACTCGCCACGCGTTCCTCGTCCCCGAGGGTCGCGTTCTTCAGCACCTGAGGCCGCGTGAAGGTCGGAGCGCCGGCCAGGTTCTCAGCCCGCGCGACGGAGGTGATGTGCTTGTTGAAATCGGCCAGCAGCCGCGTGCGCTCGACGTCGTTGGTCATGCGCGTGATCGCTTCGTAGAGGTGGGCCTCGGCCGCGAGCACGTCGTCCGTCTTTAGCTGCGCGGCGTACTTCCCGTAGTGCAGCTCCGGATAGAGGTCGTCGACCAGACGGTCGAAGGTGACCTGCGGCTTTTTCAGTAGATAGTCGTCAACGACCTGAGGCCGCTGCTGGCGCAGCACGCGAAGGTACTTCTCCTTCGCTTCGACGACGACCCCGGACCCCGGAATGCGCGTGTGCTGCGTGACCCGCATCTCGATGTAGGCGTCGTCGACCAGACTCATGGCCCTGCCGGCCTCACCGGCGAGGGCCGGGCGCACCCCGCTGAAGAGCCGCGCGTTGCCAACGTTCTGGAAGATCCGATCGAGGCTGCGCTCGCCGAGCTGGAAAGACTTGATCACCATGGCGTTGTCGAAGGGCCAGATGATCGCGCGGCCCGCCAGCGAGGCGGCCTTGGTGCCGAAGGTCAGCACGGGGCCCGCGGGTGTGAGCATCAAAAACGTCTTTAGAGTCCGGGCGGCGAACTGCATCCCCGCGAAGGTCTTCTTGAGGCCAACGATCGCGGGCCGCACGAGGAAGCGCCCGACGCTCTTGACCGAGGCGTCCATCGCTCGCAGCGCAGCCTGGGTGAAGCGCGACTGGACGATGGTTCGGGTCGCGGCGGTGACCGGACGCACCGCCATGCTCGCCAGGCGCGAGTTCTGAATCGCTCGGCTCGACGCCACAGAGACCTTGATCGACTTAGACACGTGGCTCGCGGCGCTCACGCCGTACTTCGCAACGGTGACCAAGCCCCCGGTCAGGAAGGCAGGAATGATCTCGGCGATGATGACTCCGGAGATGGCGCACATCCCGGTGATCATTGCCTTGCACTCGGTGCAGGCGAGGCCCTGGGCCGGACGCAGGCACTCGCTGAACTGGGGCGCTCCGCTCCACTGCTGGCAGAACATGCTGTTAGCGAGCCAGTGCTTGAGCGCCGCCATCAGCCCCGTCCAGAGCTTGCTCATGGTGCCGCTGAAGTCTTTTTTCAGTTCTTGGAACACGCCTTCTTCCTCGGACGCCTTGGCCGCCGAGAGCTGCGCCGTCGACGACTGATCTTCTGCTCCGGTGACCCAGCCCCAGAAGCCCCGCGCAGCGTTCGCGGTGCCGCTGGCGATGGCGCTCCCGGCGGACTTCAGGAGTCCCCAAGCGCCTTCGAAGAAGGAGAACACGGCCTTCACGAAGCCGAGGGCCAGCTGCGAAAGACAGTTATCTTGATGGGCGTTGCAGCCCTGCTGGCGCATGGAGTTCGGGATCAAGCGATTCGCGAAGGGGCCCGCGACCGTGAGCGCAGAAGACACGAGGACGCAGCCCGCGTCGGCGGCGCACTGGTTCCAGATCTCGCGCTTGCGAGCCTCGGTGCAGCTGGCGGCGGCGTTAACGGCGTCGAGCTGAGCGAGGTTCGCGGCGTTGACGGCGTTCGCCTCCTCGGCCTTGCACTGAAGCTCGTCGTTTTCGATCAGCAGCGAGGAGAAGTGCGCCTGGATTTTCTCGAGACGCTTGAGGTTCTCCTCGAGCTCTTTGATGAGGCGAAGGCAGGGGATGCTCACCGGATTGTCTTCGAACCACTTCGCCTCGTCGCGCGTTCCTTCCGGCGGCAGGCAGCGGTTTTGTCGGGCCTGCCGGAGCTTCGCTTCGGTGAGGCCTATGAGCTCCGCGACGCACTCCCCGTTCGGGCAGCTACGCTCGATCTCCCGCGCCTCGCGATCCTGCTCCGGCGTCGAAGCCGGCGCACGAAAGACGCCGGCGATGCTCGGCAGTGCCAGCGCGAAGGACAGACTGAAGCTCAGAATCGAACGCATCATTGGCCACAATCCAGTTCGTTCACCAGGCGCGTGAACTCGGCTTCGTGAGAGGCGTTGTCGAGCAGGCGAAGGGCCTTGCTATAGACTAGCTGGCGGCGGCAGTTGACGTAGAAGCTTTTTTCCAGGTAGCGCTTGCCTTCGTGAGTATAACTCACGCCGACTTCGTGCACGGTGTGATCGTGCTGATTCTTCCAGCTCCGGTAAGGGATCACGGAATCGATCCGTGCCTCCACCGTCTTCGCCCAGTTCTCCTTCAGCCGGCGAAAGCCCTCGGCGTCCTTGCCCATGACCGCCAGGTCGAGTTCGACGTCGACGCCGGTGAAGGTGAAGCTTATGTTGGAGCGCTGGCCATTGGCGCGCGGAGAAAAATAAATGAAGGGCATGCCGTACATGTTACGGCCCAGCTCCCACTGGGGGAGCTGCGGGACGTAGACGCTACCCAACTCAGTCTCAAGCTTTTGGACACTCGCGGACACAGAGATGGGCAAGGCCAGAAGACCTAGCAGGAGAAGTCGCATCATGCCCGCTTATCGGAGCGAAAAGCTTGGAACTTGATGCGAACTAAGAGCTGAGAATCTCTCTAAGTCACTAAAATCTAGTTGGTTTTTGGTGAAAAAAGCGCAGCGCGGTCCCCTAGACCGCGGGCCTCGGCCAGGAGCTCATGCAGGTTGTGATCCAGCAGGTGGTAGAGTTCATCAAAAGATTTGATGACGAAGTAGACGGGCTGGAGGATGTCGATGCGAAAGGGAGTGCGCAGGGCTTCGATGGGATCGAAGGGAATCCGCTTCGGCGCCGGCGACTCCAGTGCGTAGCTCGTCTCTCCGAAGGAAGAGAGGATGCCGCCGCCGTAGGCGCGCAGGCCCTCGCGGGTGTCGATGAGGCCAAACTCGATGGTGAACCAGAAGAGCCGGAAGAGCCGCACCCGGTCCCGGGGCGTGGCCTCAAGGGCGACGCGGCCGAAGGCGTGCATGAACTCGGCGTAGGGCCCGTGGGTGAGCAGCGGGCAGTGGCCGAAGAACTCGTGGAAGATGTCCGGCTCCATGATGTAGTCGAGGTCCTCGGCGCGGCGGATGAAGCTCGCGGCGGGGAAGCGCTTGCGCGCCAGGAGGCCGAAGAACTCGCTGGCCGGGATGAGCGCGGCGACGGGCTCGACGCCCCAGCCGTGCGAGCGCGCGAGGCGAGCGCTCACCTGGCGGTGCTGCGGAATGCCCGTAGCCTCGAAGCCGAGCTCGGCGATGCCGCGGAGGAACTCCGGAGCTGCTCGGCCCTGCACGTGCTGCTGCTGGCGCTCGAAGAGCGTGCGCCAGGTGTGGTGGTTTTCCACCGGGTAGTGGATGTGTCCCTGCGCGTCGGGCGGGATCGACACGTAGGGAGCCTTCATTTCGCCTCGGCCAGTAGGAGGATCTTCTTTAGCTCGAGGCCTGCGCTGAATCCGCCCAAGTCATGGGCTCCGAGCACGCGGTGGCACGGAATGAAAAGCGGCAGCGGATTGGCGCCGCAGGCGTTTGCCACCGCACGGAAGGCCTTCGGCCGTCCTACGCTCAAAGCGAGTTCTTTATAGCTGATCGTTTTGCCCCAAGGAATCTCGGCGATCCTCTGCCAGACCTCGCGCTGAAAATCCGTCCCGGACAACTGGGCCACATACTTTGCTCCACCTTTGCGCAGAGCTTCGTGCAGATGTTTCTGCCACTTGTTTATCGTCTCGACATCGCAAGTTCTGCGCGGCTTTGATTCCACAAAATCAAGCGCGACAGGAGCACCGCCCACAAGCGTTAGTTTTAAATTCAGGCGCCGCCACTCGAGCGGCACAAAAGTCGGAGCAAAAGACTTTTGTTTTTTCCTCTGCACATTAGACTTTTGTGAAAGTATTTTTTGCATAAAATGATCTCTCAACTGACATAGTCTTAACGCAAGACTCACGGACGGTGAAATAAAGAATCACTATGATGGTGATCGAGGTTCATGGATGATGAAAACTCTCTTTCTTTCGGTCCCGACGGTAAATCTTTGGGATACGAAACTTAGCAGTAACACTGGTGAGCTTCTTCGCCAAGCTCGCGCAGAGCTTTTTAGCCTGCAGGACATCATTGACCTCGGCATCGCCCCCTCACCCCTCTACCATGGCCTCAACGGTGCCGCCGATGCCTCATATGTAATCTCACAGCATATCAGTTCCTTGCACCTCAAGCGGGCCCACCTTACCCTCGCCTGCGAAGACGAAAGCAGCATCCTCGGCGCACTTCACGGACTCCTCCACCATCACCCGGATATGCTTCTACTGTGGGTCTGCCCGCACGCCTGTGCGACTCCCCCCTCACGTTCCATCTGCGGCCTTGCCAAAAGCATGTCACTGGCCTGGCTCCTCGGAGTCAGCGAAGGTGCGCCCTGGTGGCTCAAGCGTTTCCTTACTCCACGCCAGCTAGTGTACCTCGGGACATCCGTCCTCACAGAATACGAGCAGACCTTAGTGGCGGAACTCGACATCTCCTTGTTTCCAGCGCACCCGTCCGAGGCTACCCATCCACTCTACTCCCTCGCGCAGGAGGTTCAGGTCCGCGATCCACAGAAGAAGCGCCCTGTGACCCTCGTCTATCATCCTGGCATCCTCGACCCGGATGCGCAGAATCGGCTCCAAGAAATTCTAACAGAGAGAAACTACGTTGCATCGATCCTCACGGGGCACGACCATGCGAGTTGGGCCGAAGCCCTGGCTTTCGTCCCTGCCCGAAGCGAAATTCCAACGGAGAAATCAAAGGGGAGTGTTTGGAGCGAGCTTCGCTCACTCTTCTAGAGCTTTTGACCCTGCACGAAGACCTCACCCGCGTCTGCGTCCCCCGTCATACCGATGATCCACGCCTTCTCACCTTTTTCTTCAAAGAAGCGCATCGCTCTATCGGGTGAAGTGGTGGCCAAAACCATTCCGAGCCCCATGTTGAAGGTGCACAGGAGCTCGCGCTCACTGAGCGTCGAGCGCGCTAAAACGCCTTGCATGGCCGCGGGCAGCTCGGCGCGCGACGGCAGGTGTTCGACGTGGTAGGACAGGCCTTCGTTCATGCGCGGAATATTCAAAAGGCCGGAGCCGGTGATATTCGCCAGGCCCGTGAGCTCCTCGCCCAAGTGAGACCGAAGTTGTTGAATGAGTTGAACGTAGATGCGCGTGGGCGCAAGCGCCGCCTTCGAAAGTTCCTGATCAGGTGAAAGTTCCAAGAGCTTTCGCACCAAGGAATATCCGTTGCTATGAAAACCACTGGAGGCGATGCCGATGAGCGTTTGCCCTGGCCGAACTTTAGCGCCGTCCAGCAGATCGGCCTTTCTCACTTCACCCACCGCGAACCCCGCCAGATCGTAGTCTCCGGCCCCGTACATGC
The DNA here is from genome assembly GCA_036770305.1 of Bacteriovoracaceae bacterium. GTDB lineage: Bacteria > Bdellovibrionota > Bacteriovoracia > Bacteriovoracales > Bacteriovoracaceae > UBA6144. The sequence continues at coordinate 14,788 of DAIPJL010000007.1, forward strand.
CGGGCATCTCAGCGGTCTCACCACCGATCAGGGCCAGCTGGCCTTGCCGACACCCTTCGACGATGCCGGCGAGCACGGCCTCGCCCACGCCCAGCTCGAGTTTCCCGGTGGCGAAATAATCGAGGAAGAACATCGGCGACGCGCCGGTGCAGATGAGATCGTTCACGCACATCGCCACCAGATCGATCCCGACGGTGTCGTGGATGCCGAGGTCGATCGCCAGCTTGAGTTTTGTGCCAACGCCGTCGGTACTTGCCGCGAGCAGACGGTCGTCCGACATGCGGTAGAGTGCCGCGAAACCGCCGATGCCGCCGACCACATTTTCGTTGTGGGTGCTACCCACCATGCGTTTGATGCGTTCAACGAACTTGTCCGCGAGGTCTCGGTCGACGCCGGCGCTCTTGTAATCCATAAATCCTCTCAGTGACGGAAGTGGCGCTCGCCGGTGAAGGCCATGGCCACTTTATGTTCATTCGCCGCCTTGATAACTTCCGCATCGCGGATGCTACCGCCGGGCTGCACGATACGTTTGATGCCCTCGCGGGCGGCCGTCTCAACGGTGTCCGCGAATGGGAAAAAGGCGTCTGAGATCAGCATGACATCACTGGGTGAGAGTGACTTCTCTTTCAAACGAGGAAGTGCCAAGCGCAAGAGTGAGTCGATCCGATTGGGCTGGCCCATGCCGGCGCCGGCAAGTTCGAAGGATCTCCCCTCGCTGCGCACCAGCGCGATCGCATTGCTCTTGAGGTGCTTGGCGCAGAGAACGCCGAAGGAGGCCAGTGCTTTGTCTTCGGCCGAAAAGCCAAGTTCCGTCACCGCGTCCATCGTTGCGGAAAGCGACTCGTCTTCCTCCTGCCACAAAATGCCGCCGGAAAAGCTCCTCAGCGTCTGCTCGGCGCGCACCGGCGCCAACAAGGGCAGCTCGAGGACCCGTACATTTTTTTTCTGAGCAAGCAGAGCGAGAGCACTTTCGTCGAAGGCCGGTGCCAGCAAGATCTCGATGAACTTATCACTCAAAAACGCAGCACAGGCCTCGTCGACCTTGGCGCCGATGGCGAGCACGCCGCCGAAGGCGCTCACGGGGTCTCCGGCCCACGCTTTCTGCAAGGCCTCGACCGGACTGGGCGCAGAACTTAGGCCGCAGGGATTTCCGTGCTTGATCACGGCTGCCGCAACCGCCGTGGGTCTCAGCGCCTGCACGTCGCTGACCACCTTCCAGGCCGCGTCGGCGTCGAGCATGTTGTTGAAGGAGAGCTCTTTGCCCTGGAGGATCTTCGCCTCCCCGAGGCCCTTCCCCTGGTGGTTTTTCCAGCGGTAGAGGGTCGCGCCCTGGTGCGGGTTTTCACCGTAGCGCAGGACCTTCGGTTCACTGAGAGCGAGGAAGCGCTGGCGCGGCTCCGAGGCAAGCGCCCGCTGGCCCAGTTCTTCCGCGATCGCCACGTCGTAGGCAGCGATGCGCTCGAAGGCCCGAGCGGCGAGCTTTCGGCGATACTCAAAAGGAGTTTGACCTTGGAAAGACGTCAGCTGCGAGCGGAACTCGCCGTACTGCGCGGGATCAGTGAGCACCGACACGGAGGCGAAGTTCTTGGCCGCTGCCCGGATCATCAGCGGGCCACCGATGTCAATTTCTTCGATAAGTTTTGCTTCTTCGGATTTATTGGCGACGGCTTCTTCGAAGCGGTAGAGGTTGCAGACGACGAGGTCGATCGCTTTGATGCCGAGCTGAGCGGCCTCGAGCTCGTCGCTCGCCTCTCGCCGTCGGTAGAGCAGCGCTGAAGCACAGGCAAAGGAAATGGTCTTCATGCGACCTTGGAAGGCCTCGGGGTGACCGGTGAACTGTGAGATTTCTACGAAAGGAATCCCCCACTCGCGCAGCTTCGCGCCGGTGCCACCGGTCGAGATCAGCGTGACCCCGCGCTCGTAGAGGTCACGGGCCAGAGCTTCGAGGTGAGTTTTGTCGGTCACGGAGAGCAGTGCTGTGCGGATGGGCCACAGATCAATCATAGCGAGGCTCCTTGCAGGTGCTTGAGGGCATTTTGAAAGAGCAGTGCGTTCAGCTGCGCCTTCTCTGGAGAGCGGTACTCGGCCGGGAAGAGCCACTCATCGAGAGCTGCCTCCGGATGAGGCATCATTCCCAGGATCTGTCCGCTTGGGTCACACAGGCCCGCGATGCGGCCCATGCTGCCGTTAATGTTTTCGCGGTAGCGCAGCGGGACCTGGCCTAGATCGTCCAGCATCTCGAAGCTCGTGGTCTCGCTCCAGATGCGACCTTCTCCATGGCGCGAAGGTAAGACAAGTTCTCTGCCTTCGAGGCCCCGCGTCCAGATGCAACGGGAGGAGCGCACTTCAAGACTCACCCAGCGATCGATGAACTGATGTGATTCGTTGTGCGCCAGCGCCAGCGTCCGCGGGCCAGCTTCGAAGACGCCCATCTTCATCAGGGTCTGGAAGCCATTGCAAACTCCAATCACGAGGCCACCGCGCGCGAGGAACGCCGGCCAAACTTCCTTGAGCGCCTCTTTGAGCGCCAGACCTAAAACGTGCCCGGACTGCATTTCGTCGCCGTAGCTAAAGCCGCCAGGGAAGACCAGCATCGAGGCCTGTAACAATTTCGTTGGAGCTCGCACCAAGTCACGTACGGAGCAAGGAGTGGTTTTGGCGCCGAGGCGCTCGAAGGCCCGGGCACTTTCGCGTTCGCAGTTAATGCCTTCGCCGCGCAGGACAAGTATGTTCATCGCTCACCTCCGCGAAAATGGGTGACGATCTCCGCCGCACTCAGGGAGCAATCAAAGGCTTCGAGCCGCAGGCCGGAGTTGCTCGTGGTGCTTCCAAGCTCCCACACTTCGAAGCCGCTGAAGTGGTCGCGCACTTCGGTGATCTTCTGTCGTTGCACGGACACGAGAATTTGCGCCGGCGCCTCACCTAAGAGCTCTGTCCAGTCACCGGCCAGCGCGGTGCTAAGACCGATGGGTCCGAGGGCGATCTCGCTCAGCGCCACCAGCACACCGCCTTCGGAAACGTCGTGGGCACTCTCAAAGTGACCAAGAGCTGCGGCCTTACTGAAGCGCTGATAGAAATCCCGCAAGCTACTCAGCTCAGGGTAGGCGATGGGGCTTTGCGGAAGTTTAAAAAGGTCCGCGGCGGTGAGGAGCATGCGCGGAACCCTAGCGCTTAGCAACACGACCGAAAGATTCACATCCTGTGGCGCCGACGGGAGCACCCGGGAAACATCTTTGTGTCGAGCGATGCAGGTCATGAGCAGCGTGGGAAGTGCACTGATCTTCACGCGCTGGCCCTTGCTCTCCACGAAGGCGTCGTTCTTCATGCTATCTTTGCCGCTCACTAGAGGAAGTCCGAGCGCAAGCGCCATGTCCGCCATGCCTTCGCAGGTGCGCACCAGCATGCCGAGCTTGAAGCTCCCCTCGTCATTTTTTTCGCTCTGAACGGGGTCGGGCCAGCAGAAGTTATCCACCAGCGCCATGGAGCTTAAGTCAGCGCCGGTGCAAAGAGCATTGCGGATCGCCTCATCCACCGCCCACAGACCCATCAGGTAGGGATCAATGCGCGAGAGCTGTGGCGCCAGCCCCGAGCTCACGACTACCCCATTTTTTTCTTCACCACCGTGGGGAGCCAGGGCGATCACTCCGGCGTCACTTGGCGCACCGCTGGGAGCGAAGGGCTTGAGGCAACTGGCCGCTTGAACTTCGTGATCGTACTGGCGCACCCAGGACTCGTGAGAACGAATGTTCGGATGCGAAAGCAGCGCTTTGAGCGCAATGAGAAGCGACTCGCGCGTCGGTTTGTCGCTCAGCTCGCGACGCAGGTAGGGTGACTCGCACCAGTCTTTCCACTGGTGGTCTTTGCTCCAGCGCGCCGTGAGCCGCATGGCCGGCAGGCCTTCATGCAGAAAATTGAGACTTAGATTCGCCACTTGTTCTTGGTGGTAGAAAACTTCCAGCTGGCCTGAGTTTGTGAACTCACCGAGGTCACTGGCCTCTACGCCCCATGCCTTGGCCATTTCCATGAAGGCCACAAGCTTTGTCGGATCAACCGCCAGACTCATGCGTTCTTGCGATTCGGAAACCATCAACTCCCAAGGGGCAAGGCCCTGGTATTTGACCGGAGCGAGAGCAAGGTCAAGCCTGGCACCGCCGGTGAAGAGGCTCATTTCGCCGATGCTCGAGGAGAGCCCTCCGGCACCGTTGTCAGTGAGGCCGGTGAAGAGCCCGAGGTCGCGCGCCTCCAGCAGGAAATCGGCGACGCGCTTTTGGGTTAACGGATCACCGATCTGAACCACGCTCGCCGGAGTCCCCTCCTTCCACTCGAGCGAAGAGAAGGTCGCGCCGTGGAGTCCGTCTTTGCCGATGCGGCCCCCGAGCATGACGATGCGATCGCCCACCTTCACGGGTTTCTCGTGGGAGGGACGTCCAGCGACTGTCTGCGGCAGGACACCGAGGGTTCCGCAATACACCAGCGGCTTACCGGCGAAGTTCACGTCGTAGTGGAAGGCGCCGTTCACCGTGGGGACACCGGACTTGTTTCCTCCGTCCTTCACGCCGGCGTGCACGCCCGCGCGCAGCTCCCGAGGGCGAATGACCTTCGCGGGCCAGGCTGCGCCCAGATGCTCGGCGAGGTTCTCTTGCGGGAGACAGAAGACGTTGGTGTTAGCAACGGGCCGTGCACCCATGCCGACGCCGAGGATGTCACGGTTGACGCCGAGGATGCCGGTGAGCGCGCCACCGTAGGGGTCGAGTGCCGAGGGAGAATTATGGGTTTCGACTTTGATCGCGACGTCGAGGGTATCGTCCCAGCGCACGATCCCCGCGTTATCGTCGAAGACCGAAATCAACCAATCCAACTGGCGCTCTTCACGCACGCGATCGGTGACTCCTTTGATGTACGTCTTGAAAAGGGATTTAATTTTTTTAGTCGCACCGCTGTCCTCATCGGTGAAGTCTATCTCGGCGCGAAAGATCTTATGCTTACAGTGCTCGCTCCACGTCTGCGCGATGATCTCCATCTCCACGTCCGTGGCCATGCGTCCGAGAGCGAGGAAATGGTCTCGCACCAAACGAAGCTCCGCCAAAGTCAGTGCCCACCAGTTCTCGTTGTTCATGGCCAGGAGATGTTCGTCGTTGCCGCCGAGGTTGATGGTGCGCACCGTTTGCGACGAAGGACGCACCTCTTGCCACGCCAGCGCTTCGAAGGGATGACTGCTCGGCTTCGTCCACTGCAAGAGAGGGTTCGCGCTCATCGGAGTGAGATCACCACGCCAGAACTGGCCACTTCTCACGGCCCTTACCGAATCAAGGCCCGCGATACTGAGGACCTCCGCCATGACATGGCCCGAGTTATCAGTCACCCCGGGGTGGAAGCCGACGCTCGTGCCGTCGAGCGGAAATGAAAGTTTCTGTAGATGGGTGCGATAGGCTTCGTCGTCTTTCCAGAACGCGCTCTCGGTGACGTCATCACTTAGGACCTGTGCCGCTCGCGCCAGCGAGGCCAGCGGCCCTTGGGTTTTGAGCCAGCTCACTCGCGACGGGAGCGTCGTCGGGTGGGCCAGTAAGGTGCGCGTGCGCGGGAGCACTTCGATGCGGTAGACGTGTTCACGGGCCAGAACATCTTTGACCGCGCGCACGTAGAGCTGGTGCTCCAGCGCGAGGCCCTGTTTCTTGAACTCATCGAAATCAGCGTGGAAGGCCAGCGGTGCTTGCAAGACGATCCTCCCCGCATCCACCGCGGGAATCACTTCGTGGACCGTCACTCCCATGCCCGTCTGCGTCTGATGAGAGAGCTGGTAGCCTTCCGTGCCGGGGTGCACGGGCAGGAGTGAAGGATGGATGTTGAGCACCGAGCCCTGAGGAAAACGCTCGAGGAAGGAAGCACTCAAGATGCGCATCCAACCGGCGAGGCAGATCAAGCGCACCGGGTATTCTTTGATCAGCTGCCAGATGCGCGCCTCATGATCCAGACGTGACTCCCCAGCAAGCTTCTCCACCACGTGCACCGGGATGTTGCGGCGCCGGGCCTTACCGATGACCGCTGCCTCGGAGCGATCACAGACGAGATAGGACACCGCGAAGGCATCGGCCAGCGCCTCGAAATTCGAGCCTGTTCCCGAAGCAAAGACACCAATCATAACTGGCCTCCGATATCACGTCTGAAATGCGACCCCTCAAAGGCCAACTGCTCGATCAGCTGCAAGGCACGCGTGCGAGCGTCGTCATGGGTCGCTCCGAGGCCGGTGACGCCAAGAATGCGTCCGCCGCGGCTGATGACTTTCTCACCAAGCGTCGTCACCCCGGCAGGGAAAATGATGCTTGCGGGAGAAGCGAGCTGCGGCAGCTGGAGCTCGTCGCCGAGGCGAATCTTCTGTCCATCGACTCCCGGGTAGCCTGGAGCGGCCAGCACCACGTGCACCGCCTTCTGTGCACTAAAGCTCGGGGCTCCGGCCGGGAGTTCGCCGCGGGCGGCGCCGTAGAGCCAGTCGAAGAGGTCGTCCTCGAGGCGCGGCAAGAGCACTTGGGCCTCCGGATCCCCGAGGCGTACGTTGAACTCGAGGACCTTGGGCCCTTGCGGCGTGCGCATGAGACCGACGAAGAGAAAGCCCTGGAAGGGGTGGCCTTCCGCACTCATGGTTTCGAGCAAGGGCGCCACGACCTTGTCTGCGACGAAGCGAGTTTCTTCTTGCGTGAAGTCGGCGACGGGAGAGAGGGTTCCCATGCCACCGGTGTTGGGGCCGAGGTCGTTCTCCAGCAGGCGCTTGTGATCGCGAGCGGAATCGAGCATGGCAAATCTTTCGCCGCTGCAAAGAGCGAAACAGGAGATCTCAGGGCCCGAGAGTCGCTCTTCCAGCACGAAACGGTCGAACTTCGCTCCGAGAAGCGTGCCGTCGCAGAAAGCGCTGATGGCGCGCAGGGCATCGGCCTTCGTCTCGCATACCACGACGCCCTTGCCCTGGGCGGGGCCATCGACCTTCACCACCACTCCACTCCAAGTGATTTTCTCCAGCGCGTGGGCGGCCTCTGCTACTCCGGTGACCGTCTGGCTTTCGGCCGTGGGGATGCCCGCTTTCTTCATCAGGTCTTTGGCGAAGGCCTTGGAGATTTCGAGTTGAGCGGCTTTTTGACTCGGGCCCAGCGTGACCACACCGGCGGCGCGCAGCTGATCCGCGAGCCCCTCGCCCAGCGGAATTTCCGGGCCGACGACGGCGAAGTGAAATTCCTTCGCCAGATAGTCCGCGCTGGTGGTGATCTTCGGATGCAGGCGCGTGGCCACAGGGTGAAGCGGAGAGATGCACACTTCGTGCACTTTCGAAGACTGCGCCAGCTTCCACGCGATCGCCGCCTCACGGCCACCGTTTCCCACCACCAGCACTCTCATGACAGCGACTCCTGCCACGTGCGCAGCGTGACGTGCTCGCCCCACGGACGCTCGCGGCGATAGAGCGCGCAGAGATCGTTGGCAAAGGCGGTGTACAAGAGTTGCGCGGAGTGTTTGACCCCCACCGGCAATGGTGCGGGTGCGGAGCTAAATTCTCGCAAGCAGATCTCTTTGAAATCGGCGCCGGTCTTAAGTGCCTCGGCCTTGGCACGCGTCAGGTCCGCGAACCACGGAGTACTGCGATAGTGCTGCCGCAAAAATTCCTTACTCAAAGGCAGCCCCCGGTACGACACGCGCAGCTCGTCGAGGCCAATGGCATCGACAAGAAGGAAACTGCGGGACTCGTCCCACGCCCACTCGAGTTTTCCGTCCCATAATTCAACGCCCACTTTCTCCAGCATGGCGGAAAGCTCGAAGGCCACCTGTGCCGTGAGATCCGCCAACTGCTGGAGTTCCCCACTCGTGAGTGCTGCGATAGTGGCCGCCTCGTCCCACGTCAAAGCACGATCTTCGTCTTCGAGCTTGGTGGTAAATTCGATAATGGGTTTGTCGAAACGTGCGTTCTCTTTGAGATCAGGCCGGCGCGCAAGGATCGATGAGCCCTTGGGCGCCCCAAGACGAAAGATCACTTCTAAGGGAACCAAGGCATTCTTGGGTTTATCTTGGTAGGCCGAGTAATCGAAAGAGTTTCCCTGCTTATGAGGCCAGAGAACTTGCACGGGCCTGATGGCAAGACGGTTTTTCCCGAGCAGATCTCCAGCGTGATGGCGCACGTCGCGACGGGCCAGCTCGTCGAAGAAGATCTTCGCCATAAGCGCCAGCGCCTCACCCTTGCCGCTCAAAAGATCGGGCATCTCGCCCCAGTCGAAGATCGAGTAGCGATCGGTGAACTCGAACTCGCCGTGAAGTTCGTCGCGGAGGATCACATTCTTGGAAGAGCCGATGTAGGTTTTTGTCACGGGGCCCTCCCCGCGCGCTGGACGCGAAAGCGCTGGGCAGCGGCGCTGACGTCGTGGGGGTACTCGCCGGTCAAACATCCGAGGCAGAGCGGGGTATCGCTCAAAGCATTTTGCAGGGCCACGAGTTCTTGGAAGAGCACGCGCTCGGCGCCAAGTTCACGGGCCAGCTCGGTGGCGTTGAAGCGACTGGAGATCAACTCTCCGCGATCCGGGAAATCGATCCCGAAGTAGCACGGATGTTCGATGGGGGGGCAGGTGCTGGCGAGCGTGACGCTGGCCGCTCCGGCCTCCTTGAGCAGCGTGATCAGACGCTTCGAGGTCGTGCCGCGGACGATGGAATCGTCCACTAGGAGCACGCGCTTACCCTGCAGGCCTTCGCGCACCGGCGTGAGTTTTTGCACCACCGCTTTTTCTCGCTGTGACTGCGACGGAAGAATGAAGCTGCGCTGGACGTAGCGGTTCTTGATCAGAAGTTCGCGGTACGGAAGCCCGAGGCCCTCGGCCAGGGCGATGGCCGCGGGACGGCTGGTGTCGGGCACCGGCACCACCACGTCGACGGAGAGCTCGTTGTGTTGCATCAGCGCCTGCGCCGACTTTGCCAGGGCGGTTCCGAGGGCGAGGCGGACGTTGTGGACTCCGTGGTGCGCGATGGTGCTCTCGGCGCTGGAGAAGTAGATCCACTCGAAGAAGCAGTGGGCCCGTTTTTCTTCCCGTAGGATTGCCGTCTGGGGCTCGAGGCCCGGGACGAGGTACACCAATTCACCGGGAGCGATGTCGCGCACGGGGATATGGCCCGTGAAAAGCAGCGCGCTAGTCTCCGAAGCGAGCATCCACGAGGTGCGGCCCTCTTCGATTTTTTTTCCGAGCACCAAGGGACGCAGACCATGCGGATCACGGAAAGCAAAAAGCCCGTGGCCTCCCCAGATGCCCACCGCCGCGTAGCCGCCCTTCGCCTTCTCCATCGCCGAGCGCACCGAACGCGTGAGCCGCGTGAAGTCGTCGCCGGTCTTGTTGTCCTCGAGGCCCAGGGCCACCCAGTTGAGCAGCACTTCGACGTCGTTCTCCGAGAGCAGCACGCGGCGGTGCTGAAGGCCTAGTTCCGTTTTTAACTCGGCGGCGTCGGGGATGTTTCCGTTGTGGGCCATGCCGATGCCATCGGGGAAGTTCACGAACTGCGGCTGCAGGTCGCGCGTGGAGCGGTCGCCTTTCACCGCCACCGTGGCGTAGCGATTGTGGCCAATCGCGAGTTCGCCGTGGAAGCGCGAGAGCACCTGATCAGGGATCGCCTCGCCGATGAGGCCATGCTGCTTGTGGAGGTGGAAGCGGTGGGTGCCGAGTTCGTGGGAGAGAATTCCGGCCGCATCCTGCCCCCGGTGCTGGAGCACCAGAAGGGCCTGCAAAGTCTCGACCGCGGCGTGGGGAGTCCCGATCACGCCTACAATGCCACACATGGGAACCTCGTAAAATTTCTCCTATGAGCTTAGGAGAGGTCCCCTTTTATTGACAACTCTTTTCCATAAGTAGGACTAATATTACCTATAAGGCAAACTTATGAACCGCAGAGCGACAAACAAGCTTCGAGTAGGGGTCCTAGGGGGCGGCCAGCTAGGCATGCTCCTGGCCCGTGCGCTGCCGCCGGTTTGCCACATCGTCGGGTACCAGGAGAGCACGGGGTCGCACCCCGCGACGCCCTACTTCCATGAGATCATTGAGGGACGGGGCTGGGGCGATGCGAGCGCGCTAGAGCGATTTTTTTCCGCCTGTGACGTGGTCCTCTTCGAGAATGAGTTTGTCCCCCTTGAGCTGCTGGCGAAGCTCGCAGAGGGAAAAGATCTGCTCTTGGTGCCAGACCTCGCAAGCTACGGGGTCTTTCAACACAAGATCCGGGAGAAGGAAGCGGCCCAGAGGGCAGGGATCCCAGTGGCGCCGTGGACCGCCGTGGCCTCACTCCAGGAGGTGGAAGACTTCCGGCGCTTTCACCAGCGCTTGGTCCTGAAGACCGCCCGCGGCGGCTACGACGGCTACGGGAACCTGGTGGTGGACGCGAGTACTTCTCCAGCGAAGATCCAAGAATTTCTTTCGCGCGGCGAATGCCTCGCGGAGGCCTTCGTGAATTTTCAAGGGGAGCTGGCGGTGGTGGTGACGCGCTCCGCAGAAGGCGTCTTCTTCTTCCCCATCGCCGAAACACTGCAGGAGAATAACATCTGCCACTTCGTGCTCGCCCCGGCGCGCATCTCACAAGCGCTAGCGCAGAAGATCTTCGGGGCGGCGACGCAGCTGCTGGAGAGCATCGATGCTCGTGGTGTTTTCGGCATCGAATTCTTCTACGGCGAGGGTGATGAGATCTTTTATAACGAGAGCGCTCCGCGGCCACACAACTCGGCGCACTTCACGCTGGATGGCTGTGACCAGTCACAGTTCGAGCTGATCGCGCGCCTCGCTCAAGGCCTTCCCCTCTCCGCTCCTGTGCTCACCACGCCGGTTGTGGGAATGCTGAATCTCCTCGGGACGCAGAACGGACCAGCCCAGCTTCGGCCTAAAGAACGCTTCACCGCTCTTGAGGATGGGAAATTGTGGGAGTACGGCAAAGAGCATTCCCGCATCGGCCGGAAAATGGGACACTTTAACCTGCGCGGAAGGGATCACGCCTCCGTGCTCGCGCAGCTGCAGACTCTCAAACAAGGATACTCGCTATGATCGGCATCATCATGGGCTCGCAGTCGGATTACCCGGTCATGAGAAAAGCGCAGGAACTCTTGCAGGAGTTCGGCGTGGCCCACGAAGTAAAAATCGTCTCCGCTCATCGCACGCCGGATCTCATGCGCGACTACGCCATGGGTGCGCGGGCCCGGGGAATCAAAGTGATCATCGCCGGCGCGGGAGGCGCGGCTCACCTGCCCGGCATGACCGCCGCTTGGACCACGCTACCGGTGATTGGAGTGCCCGTCGCCCACGGGCCTCTGCAGGGAGAAGATGCTCTGCTGTCCATCGTGCAGATGCCACGGGGAGTACCGGTGGCCACAGTGGCCATCGACAACGCCACCAACGCGGCCTTCCTGGCCATGCGTATTTTGAGCATAGAAGACGCCTCGCTCGCCCAAAAACTGGCGGGCCATCAAAAAAAAGTGGCAGACGAGGTAAAAGGCCAAGATCCTGAAAACGCCTGAGATAGTGGCCACTATCGCTGTGTTTTAAGGCACCTTTAACACTTTTCTTGAGCTAAGCCCCTGAAGCTTTGTCCCGGAACGTCCGACAATTACGATTAAGTATCTTTTTGTGCTTAACCTAAGGGACGCTTATGGAACGTCGGTTGTGGGCCCTCCTCATCTTGCCTGTGGTTTTGTCGAGCGCAGTGGCGCAGGCCAATTCATGGGAACAGTTTTTTAAGATGATCAAGTACCGTCCGGGAAACAACTCGCCGGACCACGTCCACATGGTCGCGACGCGCGACCCGATCTCCGGGCCCCGCCATCAAGTGGTGATGTTCCGAGGGGTGGTGAAGATCCCCCAGCACGTCGACGTGAGCTTCGGTGGTGCCATCTTCGGCAGCGGTGCTCGCCTCGTCTTCGACCGCGAGAGCGTGGTGTGTACCTACCAGCAGCGCACCGGCAATAGCTTCAAGCTCTCGAGCTGCTCCAACGGTCTCAAGGCCAACAACGAGCTGAGCGTAAGCGAATCGATTCGCTTGGAAGTTCTGCCCTCGGTGCTCCCGGCCCGCGCCGGCGTCGCGATTCACGTGCGCAACCGTGAGCAAGAGATCTACGGTATCGTTTTCCCTTACCTCCAACCGGAGGAGGGCCAGGTCCTGGGCTTCAACGGCACGGCCTGGGTCCCCATGAACCCCGAAGAGCTATTCGGAGACGTGGGTGGGATCGCGGGCCCTCAAGGGCCGCAGGGTGAAGCTGGCCCGCAGGGCCCACAAGGTCCGAAAGGCGATAAAGGTGAAGACGGCGTCGCCGGCGCCGAAGGGCCCCAAGGCCCGAAGGGTGACAAAGGCGATCCCGGTGCCCCTGGTGTCGCCGGCGCAGTAGGCCCGCAAGGACCCCAGGGCCCTCAGGGACCGGCCGGGCCTCAGGGTGATCAAGGCGCTCCAGGACCAGTCGGGCCTCAAGGTGCTCCAGGCCCGCAGGGTGAAGCTGGAGTCGCGGGTGTAAAGGGTGACAAGGGCGATAAAGGTGATAAAGGTGATAAAGGCGACACCGGTGATCAGGGCCCTACGGGTCTCACCGGAGCGCAGGGGCCGAAGGGAGACAAAGGGGATAAGGGTGACACCGGCGAGCAAGGTCCCATGGGCCCGCAAGGTCCGAAGGGAGAGGATGCCGTCGCCAACACCGGCACGGGCCCAGGCCAGATCCCAGTGCTCGATGAGAACGGCAAACTTCCCGTGAGCGTCCTGCCCGCCGGTGGCTCGGCGGGTGCGCTGAAGATGGCCTTCGTCAAAGACCTGAAGCCGAACACCACCAACGGTGGAACTTGCTTCACCACCTGGACCCAGCGTGACCTCAACACGCTCGAGGGCGACACCGATTTCGTGTCTCTTGCGAGCAACGCGATCACGCTCCAGGCCGGGACCTACGTCTTCGACTCACTCGCGCCTGGGTACTACGTCGCGGGCCACCGGTCACGGCTCCTGGTGAACGGCACCGTCGTGCAGACGAGCAACAACGCGCACTCACACCCCAGCGCGGGCTCAGTGACCTACTCGCGGATTCACACCAAGCTGGTGCTCACGGCGCCGAGCGTGCTCACGATTCAGCAGCGCTGTAGCGCCGAACGCACGCTCCAGGGCCTCGGGCTCGCCATCGGCTTCGGCGAACCGGAAGTCTACACCACGATCAGCATCCAAAAGGTCGACTAAAACGTTTTGTTCCTTGGGCGAGGTTCCAACTGAGAGTAACATTCTCTCATGGGACCTCGCTTCCTCATTCTCGGCGCACTCCTCGCCAGCGGCACCGCGAGGGCGGTCACGCTGAACTACAATCTCACGCGCGCGAAAGACGCCGCCGCCACGGACTGCAACTGGAGCACGGCCCGCGGGAGCATCCGCGCGCCGGCGGACCTCGACACCGGTGACGAAGCCGACGGCGACTGCTCCTCGGACAGCGGTGGTGTGTTCTTCGACAACGGCAGCGGCGTGCAGGCCCGGGAGTTCAAGTGCCGGAGCCTTCGCATCGATCGCAGCGTGCGCTTCGTCGACAACGGGGGGCAGCCCCTGATCATTCGAGTGAAGGGCGACGCTCGCGTAAGTGCCACCCTCAGCGTCGACGGTTTTCCGGGGGAATGGACCGACAGCGACACCTCCGCCGGTGGAGCGCCGGGCCCCGCCGGCTACCCCGGAGGAGAAATTCTCTTTGGCCCGAGCGATGGCCAGTCACCGGGTGCCGGTGGCGGCAAAACGAATCCGATCACCAGTGGGAACATCGGCGTCAGCTGCGGCGGCGGCGGCGGGAGCGGCGCGAGTTTCGGGGACGCTCCCACGGGCGCCGCCGGGAGCGACGCGCTTTCAGAATTCGCCGGCTGCGACTCGCAGGGCGCCGACGCACCGGCGGCGCTGCCGGGGCTGGGAGAAGATGACTTTTCGGTGGGGCCCTTGCACGGCGGCCCGGGGGGCGGGGCCGGTGCCTCTGGCTGGATTTCTCTGGTCACGGAGAAGTATGGTGCCGGCGGCGGCGGCGGCGGCGGCGTCGTCCACCTCGTCGTCGGCGGCGACCTCACCATCACCGGCACCATCTCGGCGAACGGCGGCGCCGGCGGCGACACGACCACGCTCGGCGGCGGCGGCGGCGGCGGCGCGGGAGGTCTGATCTGGCTACAGGTGGGCGGCAAACTCACGCAGAAGGGCACCGTGCGCGCGCTCGGAGGCCGCGGCGGGCGCGTGAACTCGTCAGCGAGTTTCCGCGGTGGCGCCGGCGGCGCCGGCGGCGTGGGCCGCGTGCGCATGGACGTGGCGGCCGGAAACTTCTCGGGCCGCGATAGCACCCCCCGCGCGCAGACCGCACCGGGCACCGCCGGACGCAGCTCGATTCCCTTCGACACCAATGCCTGCGCGGCACAGAGCCTCGCCGTCGATACCCTTGGGATCCGCAACCGCGTCACCGGTTTCTCTCTCGCTCAGACGCTCAACGCGGGCGATAGCATCGACGTCAGCGTCGAAGAGAGCGACGACGGCCTGGCCTGGAGCAACCTCGTTCCGATCGCAGACGTCGACCAGCTCACCAAGCGCTACCTGCGCTTCCAGGTTCAGCTCCAGGCCGGCGCCAGTAGCGCGACGCCAGTGCTGAGCGGGATCCGCGTCGAGTACGACATCTTGGAAAAATCCGACGAAGAGTTCAAGAGCTCCGTGAGCTGCGGCACCACCGGAGGCGACGAAGGGACCGGTCCCGGCGGGTTCATGCTCACTCTACTCACGGGGCTACTGGGAGGGATCGCTACTCGCCGAAGCTCTTCCCGACTCCGATGCCGGCGCCCAGCAACTGATAGGAATTTGTTCCGCGCGCGGCTCTGAGCGACGCCCGTTCGTAGCCGAGTGAGACTTCACCGAAGATCCGGTGCGCGAGGTGCTGGCGCCAGGCGACGCGCGCCGCGAGCACCGACCAGTCGCCGAAGCCCGCCCGGAGCTGCACGTGCGTAGCAGCGTTCTCGCTGCTACGGTACTCGTGCTCGAGCTGCACGAAGGGCGACAGCGCACTCTGCGATTCTGCCGCCGGGCCCTCGGTGGTTTTGAGCCGGTAGCTCGAGAGCGAGGCCTGCGTCGCTCCGGCCCCGGCCGCGGTGATGCTTCGATCTCCCCAGTACCACTGCCGCTCGATCCGCGCGCTCAGCTCCTGGCGCGCGAAGGCTTCACCCTCGTACACCGTCCCACTCTGGCGCAGCAGGTCTGCCCCGAGGGCCCAGCGCTTGCTGGCCCAGAGAGCACTGAGCTGGAACGAGTTCAGCAGCTGGCCATCGATGTTCCCGGTGAACTCGCGGTCATCGAGCTCGACGGCGACGGTGCGTGGTTCGAGCGCGGCACCGATAAAGCTCGCACGTCTCTGCGGCCGCCATGGCAAGGCCCGTACCTGTTCGGCGGTGAGCACCGGTGGGACTCCGATGACAAAGCGGCCCGTGCTACTCGGGGTCTCTCCCCAAGCGTGGCGCGCCAGCACGCGCCAGTAGAGTTCCTTACCGCGGGGCCAGCCCTGCGTGGAGATCGCCAGGAGGACACCGTTCAAACTTTCTTCGTGGAGGAGTTCTTCGAACTCGTCGTCGCGCGCTAGCTGGAAGTGGTAACTCTGCGCGCGCTCACTCGGAGTCCAGGCGAACTCCGCGCGCGCAGCTTCGGCGAGCTTGACTGCGCGGATGGGCCGCAACAGCTTCGCGCGCTCGGGCGCTGGCGGCGCTTTGTTGACGAGGTTGAGTTCAGAGGCGTTACTCATTGCTGTCTGTCGTCCCCAAGCATCAACCAAGGCGTAGCGCCACCAGTAGCGGCCCGGCTTGGCGCCCTTCCACTCGAACTCTCCCTGCGGCACCCGCGCGGTGAACACCATCTTCTGCAGCTCCTGCGAGTCGAAGATCTCGACGACATAGGCCTTCGCATCGGGGGTCACGGGCAGGGCCAGCCGCACGCTCGTCTCGAACTCGGAGGCGTGGGCCCGCGGGAGGATGAGGTCCACCCAGCTTGTGGTGGGGGTCTTAAACTTTATCTCGATCTCGCGCTTCAGGCGCGGCGGCGCCTCGGGCGTCGCCAGCGGTGGCCCCGGCTCCACGAGGACTTTGCGCGGCTTCGAGTACACCGCCGTACCGTCCGGGGTGATGCTGCGGGCGCGCCAGTAGAAGGTGCCGGTGTCCGGGAAGACGACCTTCGCTTTCCCGCTGCCCTCGCGCGTGATGACGATGTCCGTGAAGGCTTCGTCGCGCGCGAGTTCGAAGAGCTGCACGCCCTCGCCCTGCCAGGCGAAGCTCACGCTCTGATCCGGTCGCTGGAGAACGATGCGCTGGCCCTTCTCCGGGGCGCGCTCTTCGAAAGGAACCCAACGCACGGCCAGGGGCTTCGACCACTCGCCGGCCCGGCCCAGGCGGTCGAAGCCCCGCACGCGCACGAGGTAGTCACCCGACGCGAGCGCGGGGAACGCGAAGCCTCGCGCAGCGGTCTGCTCCTGTGCCTTGACCTCGTCGCCGAGGCGAACCTGCCACTGGTAGCCGCTCGCCTCGCCGGACCAGCGCAGGTCGAACTCCAGCGCCTCGAGCGTGCGCGACAGGTCCACCGGGCCGCGTGTCTCCCACTCCGGTGGGTCGGGCAGAACGAGCTCGACCACTCGGAAGCTCGACCACTGCGAGGGGAGCGCCGCCGGGCGCTCGGGATCACGAGGCACCACGCGCCAGCGAATCCGGGCCGGCACGGGGAGCTGGACGAGCGCCGATGACCGAGTTGTGTCGATGCTTCGAAGCTCTTCGTTGATCTGCAGTTCGAGGCGCTGGGCCGTGAGCTGCGGGGACTCCCACTCGATTAAGACGGGAGCCTCCTCGCCTCGGCGCACCGGAAGCTCGAGCACCTGCTCCGCGGCCGGTGAAAGGAGCGCGATCGCCGTCTCGTGGCGAACCTCGAAGCGGCCGATGCGACTGCGGCCCTCCGGCGCTTCCACTCGCCAGAAGTAGCTGCCGGGAGCGAGCCGAGCGGATAGCTCACCCGCAACCGCGGCCGGTCGAAAGACCTGCAGCTCGGTCGTGAAACGAAGATCGCGCGCCAGCTCGAGCCGCAGCTCCGTGGCGGGCCCGCGGAGCGTCCAGCGCAGCTCGAGGGGCGCTCCTTCGGCCAGCCACAGGACCTGCGCCTCCTGCGGGAAGACGAGTTCGATCGGGAGCGAGGTCTTCGTCGGCGCCTGGTCCTTCACCAGAGCGAGGGACTCGTTCTCGCCGGCGGCGATGCGCTCGCCCTCGCTGGAGAGAGAGACCTTGCCGGACAGGACGGACACGTCCGTCTGGCCCTGCTGCGTGATGATCTGAAGTTCGGCTCCGCTTCCCTCGAGCTGGTAGCTCTTCCCCTGGAGTTTGAGCTCAAGGCCCCGGGCGCCGACGCGGGCCTTGATGACGCCCTCGTCGATCTGGATCTCGCGCGTCTCGCGCTCGAGCCGCAGCAGCGTGTTCGCCGCGAGGTCGAGCCGCGCGCCCTCGGGAAAGCTCAGCTCGGCGCGCGCATCACTACCGGTGAAGATCGAGCTTCCCTCGGAGAGCTTCGCCCCGGTTTCGACATCTCGCCAGACCAAGTCACCGGCGGCGCGCGCCTTCGCCCCGCGCTCGAGGAAGCTCACCCACGCCTGCCAGGCGTCGTCGCCATCTCGCGGGCCCTGTCCGACGATGAAGAGCTGATAGCTTGCGAGCGCAATCAGCAGCAAGGCCGTGACGATGGAGAGCGATTCGAGGCGACGGTAGTGCATGGCCCTTCCATTCTACCAGAGGAGCGTGGTACCGTGTGAGAACGATCATGGAGGATTGTTTTGCAGCAGCCGATTCGCGCGGTCAGGTTTCCGCTCAAACTCAAATTCACCTTGATGCTAGCGGGCATGCTGGCGCTCACCCTGCTCACCTTCCTCCTGCTCGCCACGAAGCTCATCCGCGAAGACAAGGCGGCCTACGTCTACGACGCCATCCTCCTGCGGACGGAGGAGCAGGCGGCGACCCTCGAGGCGCGCCTCGCCCAGTGGGAGCTGCTGCTACGGGCGCCGCGGCCCGAGGAGCTGCGCTCGTCGCCAGAGATCCTCTTCGTCCGCGTGCGGGGCCAAGAGACCTACCAGCGCCATCCGGAATTCGCCGAAGAGGGCGACGGCTGGCTCAGCAACGCACCCCTCGGCTGGTCGCGCGTGAGCTGCCGCGAGGCTCAGTGCCTGCGCTACAAGAGCGGCGAGGGCCTGATGGTCGTCGCTCTCGCTCGGCTCACGGAGCAGGACTCCCCCTTCCAGGTCGAGCTCCTTAGCACCGAGGGCGAACGCCTCAGCGGAACGGATCGCGGGATCGTCGACCAGGGCCACTGGTTCTGGAAAACTCTCACCCAGGGCCAGAGCCGCGGCGTCTTCCGCAGCGACGACGCGACCATCGTGGCCTACGCGAACATCCCACGGCTCCGGGCGATGCTCACGGCGAGCCTCTCCGAGGACCGCGCCTTCGCCGTCGCCGGCTACCTCGTGAACCGCTCGATCTACTTCGGTCTCCTGATTCTCGGGGTCGCGATCCTCGTAGGCATCTTTGTCGTGCGGCCGCTGACGGGCCAACTCGAAGAGCTCGCCGCCGTCACCCAGCGGATCGGCGCCGGAGATTTCAGCTCCCGCGTGAAGCCACGTACCCACGACGAAGCCGGGGCGCTGGCGGACTCGGTGAACCTCATGGCCCAGGAGATCACGCGCTACATGGAGGAGATGAAAGAGAAGGCTCGCCTCGAGAACGAGCTACAGGTCGCGCAGCTCGTGCAGAAGGCCTTCTTCCCGCCCACCGAGCTGCGGCTTCCGGCACTCGAGCTCCACTCTTACGCGGCTCCGGCCAGCGAGTGCGGCGGAGACTGGTGGGGGCAGGTGTCGCTCCAGCAGAGCACGCTCCTCATCATCGCCGACGCGACCGGCCACGGGGTCCCCGCCGCACTCCTCACCGCCAGCATCAACGCCAGCAAGGTCGCCATCCAGGCACAGGCCGACCTCGATGCGAGCTTCGCGACGTCGACCGCTCGGATCATGCGGTATCTGAACAAAACGGTCTGCGCCTCCGGCGACCAGATCCAGATGACCTGCTTCCTTGCCCTGTGGAATCCGTCCACTCGACTCTTTACCTACACTAATGCAAGTCACCAACCCGCGCTGCTGTTACCGAAGAGCGATGCTCCGCTAAGCAAGGACGACGTCCGCCCGCTGCTGGAGGCAAATGGTGCACGCCTAGGCCAGTCCCCGGACTCCGCATATACTGAAACCTCGATGGAACTTCGCCCTGGAGATCGGATGATTTTCTACACCGACGGTTTGACCGAAGCCACCAACCCCCAAGGCCAGGCCTGGGGCCAGCGGCGCTTCCTGAAGGCCCTGCTGGAAAGCGATTCGGTTCGCCCCGAGGCGATCGTCGCGACGATGCAGAGCTTTCAGGAGCGGACGCACTTCGACGACGACGTCACTCTCATCCAGGCGAGGTTCCTGTGACGAAGCCCGGCGCCGTCGCTCTCTTCACCCAGGACGCGGAGTTGATCGCAGCTCTCGAGCCCTTGCGCTTCGAAGGCGAGGCCCTCCGGCTCAATCCGACCTCCCTCGACGAGCACACGCTCGTGGTCGCGGACGCGCAGAAGCTCCTGACCCCGACGGAGCTCCTCAAAACCGTTCCGGCGTCCCTGGTGTACTGGATTGGCCGCGGCAGCGACGCCGAGCACGTCGAGCTCATCGAAGCGAGCGGCCTCAACCACCTCCTCGGCTACGACCTGCAGCGCACGCCCCACGAGCTCTCCCTCGTGCTCCGGCGTGTGGCAACCACGAAGCCCTGGGGCCTCGCTCCCTACCTCGACCCGGGCGTGATGCCCGATGGGTTTAGCATCTCCGAGTCCAAGCGCGAGGCGAGCAAGATCTCCGAGCTCCTCGTCCAGCAGGACTGGAGCGAGTTCTTCGACTCGCCGGTGGAGCACCTGAACCTCGTGGCCAACGAGCTCGTGTCGAACGCCCTCTACAACGGGCCCGAAGAAAAACGCACGCACACCGACTACCCCATCGACCGACGCGTGCCCGTCTTCCTCAAGGGCAGCGAGCTCGTCCAGGTGAGCCTCGGCGTGGATTCGAAGCTCGCTGCCCTGAGCGTCGCCGACTGCTTCGGCACGCTCGACCGGCACAAAACCATCAAAAGCCTCGCCCGCAGTTTCCGCGAAAAGACCGTGGAGAACAAGAAGGGCGGCGCGGGCCTCGGCCTCTACCTCGCCTTCGCCAGCGCCAACCAGTTCATCGTGAACCGCAAGCCGGGCCTGCGCACGGAAGTCATCTGCATCATCGAGAAGAACCGGCGCTACAAGAACTACAAGCAACGCATCAAGTCTTTCCATTTCTACGAAGAGGCCTAACTCCCATGAGCAAACTGACGATCAACAAGCAACTCCTCGACGGAAACCTCACAGTGCTCCTCTCCGGAACCATCGACGAGGACGCGGACTTCGCTCCGCTGCAGGGCCTCGACCAGCCCGACGTGGTCTTCGACTTCGAGAAGATCACGCTGCTCAACTCCTGCGGCATCCGCGAGTGGATCAGCTTCATCGCGAAGCTCCCGGAGCGCACGCGCGTGACCTACCGGCGCTGCCCGCAGATCATCATCGAGCAGATCAACATGGTCCACGGCTTCTTCCGCGAGGGCGCGGTGATCGAGAGCTTCTACGCCCCCTACTACTGTGAGAAGTGCGACAAAGAAGCGAAGCTCCTGCTCATTACGGGCCAGATCAAAGGCCGGAAGGCTCCGGAGATGAGCTGCCCACACTGCGGCGCCGACGGGATGGAGTTCGACGCGCTCCCCGAGCAGTACTTCCACTTTCTCAAGGGCTAAGGCGTGCTCGCGACCTACGACAACGTCTTCGAACCGATCGTCGTCCTCGACCTGCAGAAGCGGGTGGTGCACTTCAATCCGGCCTTCGCCATCTTCACGAAGCAGCCGCCGCGCATCCTGCGCAACATCGAGTTCCTGCACCAGCTCTTCGACGCCCTCGACTTCGACTTCGAGCGCTGGATCGACCAGGGCTTCCTGAAGCTCGAGCTGCGCGTCTCGCCGGAGCTCCAGCTCCAGCACGTGCGCGAGAAGAACCTCGTGTCGCACGTGGTGATGCGCCTCTTCCCGCTCGACCTCCCCGAGGGGCCGCTCGTCGCCGTGGCCTTCCACGACCTCTCGATCGAACGCAACCTCTTCGACAAGTACCGCCAGCAGCTCGACGAGCTCAAGGCGACGCACGCGCAGATCATCCAGGCCGACAAGCTGGCCACCCTCGGCGAGATGACGGCGACGATCTCCCACGAGATTTCGAATCCACTGACCATCGCGAGCGGCAACGCCGAGATCGTCGAGGCCCTCCTCGAGCTGCCGGACCTGAACTCCCAGGCCGAGGGTCTCAGAGCGGCCAACAAGAACGTCCAGGAGGCCATCGAGCGCATCCACACGATCATCCGTAACATGAAGCACTTCCTCTGGCAGAACGAAGACGCCAAGGAGTACTGCTCGCTGGCGGACGCCGTCGACAGCGCCATGACCTGGCTCGAGAAGCCCCTCGAGGAGTCGCGGGTGCGCGTGGAGAAGGTCGTCGAAGCCAACGACACCGTCGTGCTCGCCAACCGCATCAAGCTCGAACAGGTGGCCATCAACCTCGTCAAGAACGCGGTAGACGCGATGACCGAGGCGCGCACGGAGCACCCGGTGATCACGCTCACCCTCACCCGCGACGCCGCAGACCACGCGCTGGTCCTGCGCGTGAGCGACAACGGGCCCGGGATTCCCGCCGACGTGCGCGAGAACCTCTTCAAGCCCTTCACCACGACGAAGAAGCTGGGCCTCGGCACGGGCCTTGGCCTTTCGATCTGCCAGAAGATCATCGAGGCCCACCGGGGCCGCATCGAGCTCGTTGACGCCGCCGCCGGCACCACCTTCGAGGTGCGCTTCCCCTCCATCGAGGGCTACAGCTTCACGCGCGGAGACAAGGTCTCCCGTGGCATCACCGCCCAGACCGGCACGCGCATCCTCATCGTCGACAACGAGCCGCAGATCCTCAACGTCTTGACGCGCTTTCTCGAAGACGAGGGCCTGCACGTCATCGCCTCCGCCTACCCCGAGGAGGCCCTGCGCTTCCTGCAGAAGATGGACGTCGACCTGCTCCTCACCGACCTCGCGATGCCGGAGATGACGGGCCACGAGGTGGCGCGCACGGCGCGCGACCAGGGGTTCAAGGCGCCGATCATGTACATGTCGAGCTCGAAGAACATGGAGGCCTACAACCGCGACCGCGACGCCCTCAAGGTCGTTGGCATGCTCGTGAAGCCCTTCTCCCGGGACGAAGTCATCCGCACCGTCAAAGAAGCGATCGGAGGCAAACGCGCATGAGCCTCTCGCCACAGCTGAAGGACATGAACATCATGATCCTCGACGACGAGGAGAAGATCTGCGAGCTCATCAAGGTCTTCCTCGGCACCATGGGCCAGTTCAACTCCATCGTGGTGGCGAACAACACGCTCCAGGCCCTGCAGAAGTTCCAGAACCAGCGCTTCGACCTCCTGATCCTTGACCACGTGCTGCCGGGGAAGCTCGGCATCGAGTTCGCCGAGAGCCTGCGCAAGAGCGTGAAGTTCCACAATCTGAAGATCCTACTGGTATCGGGCTTCCTCCAGCAGGACGACGTGCTCAAGTCCGTCGACCTCGGCATCCGCCACATCCTCGTGAAGCCCTTCACGCGCCAGCAGCTCATCGAGAAGGTCACGGAGATTCTGATCCTCGACGCGAAGACCTAGGCGTGCGCGATAAGTACGTGGCACACAAAACTTGGCAGAAAGTGTGGTGGGTACATTTCTTTGCGGCTGACTTCAAGAGCCTAAACAACGGAAGCGCTTCCAAACGCTCGAAACA
>DAIPJL010000156.1:0-7092 GCA_036770305.1 Bacteriovoracaceae bacterium
CCGTCATGGTCGGCGCCGTCGATCTCTTGATCCAGCACGAGAAACCCCGCGAGGCGCAGCTGCTGATGTTGAACAAGATTAAGGCCGCCGGCGGGCGCATCATCCGCATCGTCCGGGCGCTGAGAACCTTCGCGCGGCAAGGGGAACACGACCCGAAGGGACCTGTGTCTCTTCTCACCCTGGTGGAGGGGACGCTCGATTTCTGTTCGCAGCGCTTCGCAGTGGAAGGGATCGAACTCGACGTGCGAGTGGCGCCGGAGCTGCGGCTCTTTTGCCGTGAACTCGAGATCTCCCAAGTCCTGGTGAACCTCCTCAACAACGCCTTCGACGCGACACTGCTGGTCCGGGGAAAGAAGGTTACCCTCGACGCAACCGTCGCCGGAGACAAGGTCGAGATCCGTGTGACCAACCCCGGGGAGATTCCGCCGGAAGTCTGCGAGCGCCTCTTCCAACCCTTCTTCACGACGAAGGAGGTCGGCAAGGGCACTGGCCTTGGGCTCAACATCTCGCGCCGGATCGCTCAGGAACACGGTGGGACACTGAGTTTCACACAGGGCTCGGGCCAGGTGTGCTTTAAGCTCACGCTCCCCTTGGCTTAGTGCGCCGACCAGCTTTTCCAGTAGTCCTTGTTTTCTAGTCGCTGAAATTCCTCTGTCATGTGCAGGGGAAGCCGGGTGTCCACCATAACCGCGTACTCGTCGGTGAATTCTCGTTTCGCGCCTTTCGCGAAGGCCTTCGGGTGTGGCCCGTGATGCACGCCTTGCGGGTGGAAGGTGATGGCGCCGGCGTCGATGTTGTCTCGGCTGAAGAAGTCGCCGGCGTGGTAAAAGAGCACCTCGTCGTAGTCGATGTTGGAGTGGAAGAACGGGACCTTGAGCACGCCTTCGGACTCATGCTCCAGCGGCCGCGCCACGAAGGAACAAACCACGAAATTTTTGCACACGAAGGTGGTGTGGCCCGAGGGCGGAATGTGGTACTTGTGGGAGTTGACCGGGCAGTAGTCGTAGATGGACACTTTCCATGGGTAGAGCGAGCCTTTCCAGCCGACCGCATCGAGGGGATTGAAGGGGTAAGTGACTCTCGTGATTTTACCGAGGCGCTTCACCTCGATCGTATATTCCGAGAGGTGCTCTTCGCTGCCCAGGGCGGCCTCCGGGACGGTGATCGCTGTCTGGTCGTAGAGCGCGTTGGGGCCCAGGATTCCCCGCGTGGGCTGCTCGAACTCGCTGGCGCTCTCGATTTTTAGAAACTGGGCGCTGCTCGTCAGAAACATCTTGTAGGTCGTTCCCCGTGGAAGCACGACGTAGTCGCCCTTCTTGAAGGTGAGGTGCCCGTAGCTCGTCTCGAAGCGCCCCTCCCCGGCGTGAACGAAGTAGAGCTCGTCAAAGTCCGCGTTGCGGAAGAAGTTCTCGAACGAACGGTCCCAGGCACCGAGGCTCAGGACAACGTCGCTGTTGAGGAGCATCGGGACAAAACGGTTCTTGAGTTGTTTCTCCGAGAAGACCGGCGGGAGGTTGCGCGGCAGCAGGTCACCGTCGATCTTCGTCCAGGCGGTCGGCATGTGCTTGTGGTAGAGGTGCGAGACGCGGCCAAAGAAGCCCTTGCGGCCGTGCTCTTCTTCGTAGTGGCCCTCGGGGACTTTGACGTGGGCCTGCTTGGTGAAAAGGCCTGAGGCTTTGAAGTTTTCCATAGATCTCGTTTCCTAGTGCTGCGCCGGTGTTCCGACGATGTTGCGAAGTTTTCCGAGGCGCTCGATTTCGAGCTCGACGACGTCGCCGGGGTTGATCCATTTGTCGAGCTCGAGGCCACAGCCGGTGCCGACGGTGCCCGAGCCGAGCACGTCGGTGGCGCGCATCCACTCGTCGCGCGTCAGGTGCTCGATCATCTCGCCCCAGCTCCACTTACCATCGCCGGAGCGGCCACGAGACCATTCCTCTCCGTTCACCGAAGCCGTCATGAGCAGATCGGGATCTTTCATCCCGAACTCGTCGGCGGTGACGATCACGGGCCCGAGCACCGAGCACCAGTCCTTACCTTTCGCGGGCCCGAGGCGAACTTGCATCTCTTTGCGCTGGATGTCGCGCGCAGAGATATCGTTGAGGATCGTGAAGCCGAGGATGTGCTGGTAGGCGTCCTTCGCCTTGACGTTCTTGCCGTCGCGGCCGATGACCACCGCGAGCTCGAGCTCGTAGTCGAGCTGCTGGGAGAACGAGGGCCAGGGGATGGTCGCTTCATTACCGATGAAGCCGGTGGTGCCGCCCTTGTAGTACACCGGCATCTCGAACCACGGCTGCGGGATCGGTTCGTTGCGCTTGGCGAAGCCCGTGGTGACGTGCTTTTCGTGGATGAAGAAGTCGCGGTAGGTGGCGATGTCATCGATGGGACAGTCGAAGTGGATTCCTTTTTGGTCTTTTAGATCAAAAGCGATCTCCGCTCCGCGAGAAGTTTTAAAGATGCCCTCTTTTGCCAGGAGGAAGTAGCGCCCCAGCACCGTCTGGAGTTCTTCGATAGGCCGATCGGATGTTTTCAGAAAGGCCGCGAGGGAGGGAGGGACGCGGTGTGTGGCCCGGGCACTCGGAGAGTAGTAGCCTTCGTGCTCGTAGTGAGCTTCCAGCACAAAATTCGGGTCCACGACGAGGCTTTCGGTCGCAAGGATCCCGAGGCGCTTGACGACACCGGTGGGCGAGGGGCGGAGGTAGGTGCAGAGTCTCATGCGTGGGGCCTCCCGTAGGTTTTGGTGTAGGCCGGAAGAACCGCTTCCATCGCCTCAAAAAAGTGATTCATTTCATCTTTCGTGCCGAGGCTCACGCGCACGTGATCGGGCATGAGGTTCGCCCGCAGCGGCCGGATGATGACCCCTTTGTCGAGGAGCGCGTTGAAGAGGGCCATGCTGGCTGCTTCGCTGCCGGTCTTAAAGGTGATGAAGTTCGTCACCGAAGGAACGGGCCGGAAGTCGTGGCGCTTCAGGAACTCGAAGGTGTCGTGGTAGCGCTCGCGGTTATTGTGGAGCGTGCGGTCGAGGTGTGGTCGGTCGACGAGCGCACCGTAGGCGCCGCGCTGGGCGACCAGGCTCGGCTCGAAGGGGAGCTTGACCTTATGGAGCGCGCCGATGAGATTGTGGTGGCCGAAGCCGTAGCCCACGCGGACGCCGGCGATGCCGTAGGCCTTCGAAAAGGTCCGCAGTGTGACGACGTTGTCGTAGCGGTAGTCCATCGAGTCGGGGTAGTCAGGCCACTCCTGCGCGAACTCGAAGTAGGCCTCGTCGAGGATCACGATCGTGTGCGGCGAGACGTGCTTCATGAGGAAGTCGAACTCGCTTTTGGTGAGGTAGGTGCCCGTCGGGTTGTCCGGATTGGCGACGTAGACCACCTTGGTGTTCGGGGTGATTTTTTTTGCCATGGCCTCGACGTCGTACTTGTAGTCGGTGCGCCGGGGCACCTGAATGAGGTTTGCACCGACGGACTTCGCGAGGATGAGGAAGCCGATGAAGGTGTTCGTCGCCGTCACCACTTCGTCGCCTTCCTGCACGAAGGCGCGGCAGATGTAGCCCATGATGCCTTCGGAGCCGTTGCCGAGGACTATGTTCTCGGGCTTCAGGCGGTAGAGGTCGCAGAGCGACTTCTTAAGCTGGTAGGCCGACATGTCGGGATAGCGGTGCGTGTCCCAAAGGACGTTCGTCATCTCGCGGATGGCCATGGGGGAGGGCCCCAAGGGGTTTTCGTTGCTCGCGATCTTGGAGATGCGCGTAAGATTCTTCTCCCGGGCCAGTTCGTCGATCGGTTTTCCTGCCTGGTAGGTTTCCAGGCGCTCGATGTAGTCCGGAACGAGCTTTTTCTGCATGGTATCCTCTTTGCTCTTTTGTGTAGGAAAAACTACCATACCGGGGTCAACCGAACAAATGAGGACGATCATGGGAATGCTCACTGGTAAGAAAGCACTGATTTTGGGAGTGGCCAACGACCGCTCGATCGCATGGGGCATCGCGAAAGCCCTAAAGGCACAAGGTGCGTCACTCGCTCTCTCCTACATGAACGATGCGATCCATAAGCGCGTCGAGCCCCTCGCCCAAGAGGTCGGCGCCGACTTCATCTTCCAGATGGACGTCTCCAACGATGACCACTACCCGGCCATGAAGAAAGTGGTGGAGGAGAAGTGGGGCAAGTTCGACATCCTCGTGCACTCCCTCGCCTTCGCCGACAAGGACGACCTTTCGAAGCCCTTCCTGCAGACATCGCGCAAGGGCTTCCTCATGGCCTGCGACATCTCGGCTTACTCCCTCGTGGGACTCTGCCAGACCCTCGAGCCGCTGATGAACGACGGCGGCTCCGTCATCGCCATGACCTACTACGGCTCGCAGAAAGTGGTGAAGAACTACAACGTCATGGGCGTGGCGAAGGCGGCCCTCGAGGCGTCGACGCGCTACCTGGCCTATGACCTCGGTCCTCGCAAAATCAAAGTGAATTGCATCTCCGCGGGCCCGATCAAGACGCTGGCGGCGTCCGGCATTTCGGGCTTCCGCTCGCTGCTGTCGCAGGTCGAGGAGATCGCACCCATGAAATCCGGCGTGTCGCAGGATGATGTCGCCGGAGCCGCGGTGTACCTCGCGACGGACCTCTCGGGCGGAGTCACCGGGCAGATCCTCTACGTCGACGCGGGCCTGTCGATCCTCGGCGGCTTCTGATGGCCTTCGATGTCGAGCACCTCGAGAAAATGAGGCCCGGCATCGACTGCTTCAACCGGCAGGAGTACTGGGAGTGCCACGAGGAGCTCGAGCACGTGTGGCTCGAGGACCGACAGGACCCGCACCGCTACGTCTACTGGGCGGTCATCCAGGTCGCAGCGTCGATGGTCCACTACCGCGAGCAGCACCTGATCGGCGCGCTCGGTCTTATCAACAAGGCACGTGAAAAATTTAAAAAGTGCCGCGAGCTGCATGTCGTCTCCCCACTCCTCGAAGACAAGCTACAATGGAAGGAACTCGAGGCGCTGGTGGAGGCGGTCCCCGTGAAAGCGGCAGACCTCACTCCCTTCGAACCGATCTGGAACTTTCGTTTTACAAAGGTGTGAGCGTGAAACACGTCTTCTCGTCCTGGCCCCTCGCTCTCCGGATGCTCTTCCGAGATCCGGTGAACTTTTTCCTCTTCATCGTCCCGGCGCTCGTCGCGCTTCTGCTCTACGCCATCATGGGCGGCTACGTGCTCACCAAGGGGATGAGCACGGCTGAGGTCCTGATCATGAAGTACGTGATCAGCAAGGAGGCGGGCCTGGTCCTTTACTACATCATCTCGGGCCTCTTGATGTTCTTGCTCTTCGTGCTCGTGAACTGGACCTTCGTCCTGTGCCTCGGCGTCCTCGCCGCGCCCTTCAACGATATGATTAGTGCGCGCATCGAGCGCAAGCTCCTCGGCTCGCAGCTCGAGGGCGATCGGAGGGCCACGCTCTCCGCCGTCTTCCGGCGTCTCGGGTACACGCTCAAGAACGAGCTCAAGAAGATCACGGTGATCTTCGTCATCACGCTCTTCACCATGCTACTCAACTTCTTCCCGCTCTTCTATCCGCTGGCGCTGCTGATGCTGGCCCTGCTCATGTCCTCGCAGTACCTAGACTACTCCTGGTCGCGGCACGATTGGCCCGCGGGCAAGTGCCTCAAAGACGTCCTCGGCAACCTCCCCGCGAACCTCGCCAGCGGGCTGATGTTCATGGTGCTCATCGCAGTTCCATTCCTTAACGCTCTCGTGCCGGCCATCGCCACGAGCTACTACACGGTGCTATGGACCAAACGTCAAACGCCCCAGATGCCGCAGCTGAACGCCTAAGCATCGCGGTAAAACTCCCGTCTCCCTTGCAGGAGCGGATCATGTGCTTCCCCATGGTCCATCTCCTGCGCGACGCCTACCCGGCGGCGGACCTGCATTTCATCTGTCCGAAGCATCACATTGAGATGCTCTACGCGCTGCCCTTCGACGGCTTCTGGCACGAGTGGGTCGACGAGGAGGTGCAGACGGTCCTCGACGTGCACCGCTTCGCTGCGAACCTCACCCTCCCCAAAGTGGACATCTACGTTGCGCTCGGAGACTCGCTGAACGACCTCGTGCTCGGAAAATTCCTGAACGCGAAGAAGCGCTACGGCTTCGGCGAGGGGTGGAAGAGCTGGTTCCTTAGTCGCGGAGTCCGAAGGCCCGTGAACCACCACTACAGCGAGGACTTCCTCTACCTCTACCGCGAGTTCACTAACCGGCGCATCCCCGATGACCTCAAGGTGAAGGGAAAGGAGCTGCCGCCCTTCTATAAAGAAGACGAGCCACCCTACCTCGCGGTCGATCTCTGGCCCTTCGGCGCCGGGAAGCTCGACGACTTCTGGGCCGAGTTCTTCGCCCTCCACGAGGGCAAGCGCTTCGTGCTCTTCTCTTCCCAAGAAGAAGCCAAGGCGGGGCTCCTCGCCGAGCGCCTCGTCGCCCGCCTCCCGGGGACGAACCGCTACGACCTTTTCCTTAGTCCGAACTGGATCGAGCTCGGTAAGATGCTCGCGCACGCTAAGGGCCTCGTCACGCGCGCCGGCGTGAGCGCCTCCTACGCCACCTACCTCGGGACCGACACGCTGGTGATCTACGAGACCGGCGAGCCGCGCCGGGATGCGCCCTTGCCTTTCTTCGCCAACTGGCAGCTCATGGACCTGCGCGATCCCACGCTCATCGCCGCGCCTGCCGCCGCAACCACCGCGACCGAGAGCGCGGCGCTCAAGCCGCGGCCCATGGTCAGCGCCGACCAGCTCTTCGAAGTGGTCTCGAAGATGTTCTACTTCTAGCTGTCTCAAATCTGAAATTCCCTAACATTCCCCGCAAGAGAACAGGTTGGCGTTTACCGATCTCGTGCTATCAGCGTCGTCGAAACGAGAACTTAGGGGTGGTTTTGCGTATACAGCATATTTGCTGTATAATTACGGAGGTTCGCTTGGGGAATCGAAGGGCCCGCGATATCATACGAAAGCTTCTCGCCGCCGGCTTCGTCGAAGTAGGCCAGCGAGGGTCGCATCGGAAGTTCAAGAAAGCCACCGTGGTGGTGATTGTTCCAGACCACGGCTCCCATGACCTC
>DAIPJL010000157.1:0-7064 GCA_036770305.1 Bacteriovoracaceae bacterium
CTTGCTGGTAGTCCGGACGGCGCACTTCCGCGAAGAGCGGCAGCACCGAAAGCAAAGAAGTAGCGACCACGCATGCGGCGACAAGTCTCATGCAAGACTTATCGACAAAATCTTCCCGGAGCTAAGGGTGCTGGAGCCCCATTCTTGGCAGACCAAATCACTCAAGCGAAAACTCTTTCAGGAGCTTCTTCGCCACCGGATTGTCCACCTTGCGCTTGAGGCCCACCAGCCAGAGCTCCAGGAAAATGGGGAGCTTACCGAGGATGACGAGGTCTTTCTGCTTCACCCAGTGGCTCACGGAATGCTCCGTGAAAAAAGCGATGCCGTGGCCCTCGATGGCGAGGTTCTTCAGGAGAATGTTCTCGTCGCTCTCCACCGCGAGGTGCAGCTCCAGGCCCTCGTCGTGGAAGAAGCGCTCGAGCTCGTGCCGCGGCCGCGAGAGCGGACTCTGCACGAGGAGGGGCGCTCCCGTGAGCGAGCGCGGGAAGTCTTTCTTCAGCGGAGCAAACTTCGGCGCCGCCAGGGCGAAGAAGGGCGCGTGGAGCACGCGTTTCTGAAAAATGATCGACCGGTCTCGCACGTGCGGCTGCTCCATCATGAGCACGAGGTCCAGTCGGTGCTCGAGGAGATCGGCCACCAGCCCATCGCTCGCTCCGTGGCTCAAGCTCGGGATCGTCCCCGGCGTCGCCAGGGCCTCGCTCACCAGGGCCGTCGCCGCGTAGTGCGGGACGCCCTCCTCGACGCCGATCTGGATGCGCGTGTGAGCCCCGACCTTGCCGTCGGCCAGAGTGTCGAGCATCTCCGTGCCCAGCGAAAAAATCTGCCGGGCGTAGTCCAGGGTCAGCTGGCCCGCCTCGGTGAGGATGAGTTTCTTCTGCTTGCGCTCGAAGAGCGGTCGCTCGAGGCGATCCTCCAGCAGCTTGAGCTGCATCGAGAGCGCACTCTGGCCCACGCGCAGGATCTCCGAAGCCTTCGCCAGCGAGCCCGCTTCGGCGATCACCTTGAAGTAGAAGAGGTGGTGGTAGTTGAGCCAGTTCTGCATCGGAGTTCCTTTTCGAAAAAGCTAGGGTGCGAGTTTCCCGAGCAAGGCCTCGAGGCCCTGCTCGATGGAGCTCTCCCCGCTGCCGATCGCCGCGCGCTGCGCTTCGATCACGTCCTCGCCGACCCGCTGGCCAAACCACGCGCGCAGGCCCTCCAGCAGTAGCTCGTCGAAGAAGTGGCGCTGCTGCACCTGGCGCCGCTGCGCCAGCTCTGGGGCGCGCCGGCGGTAGAAGAGGTCGATGGTCTCTTTGATCTCCGAAAGGCCGGACCTCTCGAGGGCGCTGCAGGCGAGCACCGCTGGGGGATGTTCCTCGGTGCGCAGGATGTGCAGCGCCTGTCGGTAGTGGTGCGTGGCCGCGTCGGCCAGCGCCTTGTTCGCGCCGTCGGCCTTGGTGACCACCACGAGGTCGACGAGCTCGAGGATGCCGCGCTTGATCCCCTGGAGATCGTCGCCGGCGCCCGGCTGCAGGAGCATGAGGAAACAGTCCGTGAGCCGCGACACCGCGACCTCGCTCTGGCCCACGCCGACGGTTTCGACCAACACGTAGTCGAAGCCGAAGGCCTCGCAGAGCAGGATCGCCTCGCGCGTGCGACGGGCCACGCCGCCGAGGGTGCCGCCGCTTGGAGACGGGCGGATGAAGGCCTGTGGGTGGCGCACGAGCTCTTCCATGCGCGTCTTGTCCCCGAGGATGCTGCCGCCGGAGACGACGCTGGTGGGATCCACCGCCAGCACCGCAACGCTCGCGCCGGCCCCGCAGAGAGCGAGGCCGAAGCTTTCGATGAAGGTCGACTTCCCGACCCCCGGAGTGCCCGAGATGCCCAGTCGCCGGGTGCGCAGGTGCGCCGGAAACGCAGCGATCACCTCCGAGGCGAGGGCCCGGTGGTCGGCGCGCTCAGACTCGGCCAGCGTGATGGCGCGCGCGAGGGCGTTGCGGTCCTTGGCGCGGATCCCGGCGACGAGTTCGTCGCGCGACCAGCGTCTCACACCTCACTTCCCTGCAGTTTTTTCAGAAGCTCGCGGGCGGCGTCGGCGATGACGGTGCCGGGCCCGAAGACGCTCGCCACGCCCATGTTAAAGAGCAGCTGGTAGTCCTCCGGCGGAATCACGCCGCCGACGACCACCAGGATGTCCTCACGGTCCTTCGCCTTGAGCGCCTGGATGAGCGCGGGAACGAGAGTGAGGTGACCGGCGGCCAGGGAGCTCACGCCGACGACGTGCACGTCGTTCTCGGCCGCCTCCTGCGCGACCTCCTCGGGGGTCTGGAAGAGGGGGCCCACGTCGACGTCGAAGCCGAGGTCGGCGAAGGCCGTGGCGATGACCTTCTGGCCTCGGTCGTGGCCGTCCTGGCCCATCTTCGCGACGAGGATGCGCGGCCTTCTGCCGTGGGATTTCACGAAGTCCTGCATGGCCCGCTGAATGTCACTCACGTCCTGTCTCCCCTGTTGCACTTCCTTGAGGTACACACCTTGAATGGTCTGAATCTGCGCCCGGTGTCGCCCGAAGACTTCTTCCATGGCGAGGCTCATCTCGCCGACGGTGGCCCGTGCCCGGGCCGCAGCGATGGCCAGCTCTAGGAGGTTGCCCTCCCCGCTGGCCGCCGCCTCGGTGAGCGCCGCGAGGGCCCGCAGGCAGGCGGCTTCGTCGCGCGAGGCCCGCAGCGCACTGAGGCGCTGGATCTGCGCCGCGCGCACCGCCTGGTTGTCGACCTTCAGTACGGGGATTTCTTCTTTCAGCGTCGAGCGGAAGGTGTTCACGCCGATCACCGGCTGGACGCCCGCATCGATGCGCGCCTGCGTGCGCGCTGCGGACTCTTCGATCCGGCGCTTCGGCAGACCCGTCTCGATGGCGCGGGCCATGCCGCCCAGGGCCTCCACCTCCGCCAGGTGCTCGCGCGCCTTGGCGATCAGCTCCTGCGTGAGCGTCTCGACGTAGAACGAGCCACCCCAAGGATCGATGAGCTGGCAGGTATCGGTCTCCTGCTGGAGATAGAGCTGGGTGTTGCGCGCGATGCGCGCGCTCATGGGCGTCGGCAGCGCGAGAGCTTCGTCGAGGGAGTTGGTGTGCAGCGACTGGGTGTGGCCGTGGGCCGCGGCCATCGCCTCGACGTGCGTGCGCACGACGTTGTTCCACAGGTCCTGGGCCGTGAGGCTCCAGCCGGAGGTCTGCGAGTGCGTGCGCAGCGCCTGGGACTTGCTGCTCTTGGGGTTGAACTCGCCGACGATCTCGCTCCACAGCACGCGGGCCGCGCGCAGCTTCGCCACTTCCATGAAGTAGTTCATACCGATCGCCCAGAAGAAGGACAGCCGCGGGGCGAAGTCGTCCACCGCGAGGCCACTCTTGAGGCCCTGGCGCAGGTACTCGCGGCCATCGGCCAGCGTGTAGGCGAGCTCGAGGTCCGCGCTCGCGCCGGCCTCTTGCATGTGGTAGCCGGAGATGGAGATGGAATTGAACTTCGGCATGTGCGTCGACGTGTAGGCGAAGATGTCCCCGATGATGCGCATCGAGGGGGCCGGCGGGTAGATGTAGGTGTTGCGCACCATGAACTCTTTGAGGATGTCGTTCTGGATGGTGCCGGTGAGCTGGTGCTGGGCGACGCCCTGCTCTTCGGCCGCGACGACGAAGAGCGCGAGGACCGGGATCACGGCGCCGTTCATGGTCATCGAAACGCTCATCTTGTCGAGCGGGATGCCGGCGAAGAGCAGCTGCATGTCGAGGATCGAGTCGATCGCCACGCCGGCCATGCCGACGTCGCCCGCCACGCGCGGGTGATCGGAGTCGTAGCCCCGGTGCGTGGCGAGGTCGAAGGCGATGGAGAGGCCCATCTGGCCCTTCGCGAGGTTCTCGCGGTAGAAGCGGTTCGACTCCTCGGCGGTGGAGAAGCCGGCGTACTGGCGCACGGTCCAGGGGCGACTGCGGTACATCGAGGCGTAGGGGCCACGCAAGAAGGGCGGCATCCCCGGATAGCTCTTCACGAGCACGGGATCCTGGATGTCCTGCGCGCGGTAGGATTTCTTAAGTTCGATGCCCTCTGGGGTCCGGCGCAGCGGACCAGTGGCAGCACTCGGCAACTTCGGCGCGCGGTAGGCAAGCTTCGAGAAATCAACGCTCATAGACGCTCCTGGTGCCATTGGGCAAGGTCCCGCAGGGCCGCGAGCACGTCCATGCCCGCGAAGATGTTGATCAGGGGTGCCACGGCGGTGCGGCCCGCGAGGTAGCAGCGCTCCCCGACGGCGGTGAGCTTCGCGTGGTCCTCGTCGCGCGCGACCCAGGCACAGACTCCGGTCACCGGCGGAGGATCTTCCAGACTGACCACCAGGGTCTCCGTCGCACACCCCAAGAGTTCGAAGAAATTCCGTGTGAAGTTCAGGCGCGCCTCGAGACTGGCCGAGTCCCCGAGCCGCAGCAGCGTGACTTTCGGCGCGGCGACGAGCGCCAGCCGGAGCTCCTCGAAGTCGCGCGCCAGTCGGACGTGGTCCGTGCGCTGCCAGCGCTCGGCCAGGAGCACGCGCTCGGCCTGTGGGAAATCGTTGACGCCCGTCTGCACCAGGCGCCGCGTGTGCATGGCCTTGGCCAGGGTCGCGAAGTGGGCGCGCGAAAGCGCTTCGACCTGCGCCGAACGACTCTCCTCGTCCAGCTGGCTGAGCTGCTGGAAGCAGGGCCAGCTCTCCTGGATCAAAGCCTCGGTGAGTTCTTCGATGGCGAAACTGCCGGCGGCGGGATCCTGCACTTCACCCAGGGTCGACTCGTTCTGCAGAATCAGCTGCGTGGTGAGGCACAGCCGTCGGGCGGCTTCGGAGGATGGCCCGGGCCACAGGAGGTCAAAGGGCAGCGCCTCGACCACGTGCGCGCCGGCCATAAGGCCCGCGGCGACGGCGTTGCTCGTGCGCAGGATGTTGTTGCTGGCGTCGAAGGCGGTGAACTCGCGCCAGGAGACGCGGGCGACGAAGGAGAGCTTCGCCGCGAGCTCCGGCTTCGCGAGGCGCTCGAGCACCGAGAGGGCCATCAGCTTGAGCGCGCGCAGCTTGGCGATGGAAAAGAAAAACTCCCGCTCGAGGTAGAGCGCGACGCCGATCTCTTGGGGTTGTGGTGACTGGGCCCAGCGAGCAACCTTCAGCACGAGCAGGGCGAGCTCGAGGCTCCCGGGTGCGCCTTGGGCGTGGGCCTCGCGGGCACTGTAGAGAGGCCTTCCGACGACGGGCCCTGGGCCTGGGTCAACCACCCACAGCCGCGCCTCCACCCCGCTAAGGGCGGCGCTGGCCTCGGCGAGCTGCGCCTGCGTCTCGCCGGCGCTCAAGCCTAAGAGCCAGGGGTCGAAGATGAAATCCCACACTCCGAGCCTCACGAGCTCGGCGACTTCGCCCCAGCGCACCTCGTCTCGCTGCGACCAGGTCAGCGAAAGCGCCGGCGTCGCGCTCGGGAGAATCCCCGCGGGCCGGCAGTCCGTTGCCAAGAGCGAATGGCCATGGCCCGGGGCCCACTCGCGGCGCAGAAACCGCGTGGGGTCGTCAACTTTCAATTCCTTCTTGAGAAGGTCGATCCACTTTTGTTGAGTCATAGCTAGATGCTAGCAAAAAACACTCCTCATCGGACAGTGGAAAGGGTGTACAATGCCTCGTGGAGAACCACTCTTGGCACTGACGCTTCTGGTAGAAAACAATCCCAAAATCGTTGAGATCTATCAGCTCAACCTCATGACCTACGTGGGCCTCGAAGTGCGCGTCGCCGGCTCGCTCAACGAGGCCATCGACAAGCTCGGCGAGGAAGAGTTCGCCCTCGTCATCTCGCGCGCCAAGATCGCCGCGCAGGACGTGGCGGTGCCTCTCGCCGAAACCATGGCGTCGCGAGGCCTCAAGATTCCGCTCCTCGTCATCGGCCACGGCCTCTACCCTGCCCTGATCGCCGGGAAGCTCCCCGGGAGTCTGGACCTGAAGGGCGTCGTCAAGGGTGCCGCCCAGGCCCTCGGCATCACCGCGCAGCAGATGGTGCAGAAAAAAGTCGACGACTACTTCGAGTTCCCGGCCCGACTCCTGCAGTGGGTGAACTACCCGGTCTGCCGGATCTTCCTGCGAACGCCGCAGGGTGAGCTGAGCGTCCTCGCGGAGGCCAACAAGGCCCTCGAGCGCGGCAAGGTTCCGGCGCAGGGAACGCTGCTCGTCGACAAACTCGACCGCCTCCAACTGGTGAACCAACTGACGGCCGAACTGGTGGCGCGCCTCGACGACCGCGACCTCAATCCCGACGAGCAGCTGCAGGCGCAGGCGTCGACGCACGAGCTGATCTCCCGCAAGCTCATGAGCATCGGCATCAACGAAGAGACCATCGGCCTTGCGAAGAAGAGCATGGAGTCGATCTCCGGCAACGTGAAGAAGTACCCGAAGCTCGGCGCGCTCCTCCAGCGCATGCTCAGCAACCAGGCGGGCTACCACTTCCGGCACACGCAGATCGTGACCTTCATCGCCCTCCACATCGTGCGCAACATCGACTGGGGCACACCGGAGCAGGAGGAGAAGATCGCCTTCATCTGCTTCTTCCACGACATCGCACTGGAGAACGACAAGCAGGCCCTCATCAAGTCCAAGGAAGAGCTTCGCAAGAGCGAGCTCGACACACGGGAGAAGGCGCTGGTGGAGAAGCACGCCCAGCTGGCGGCCGAGCTGGTGCACAAGTACCCCCACGCCCCCATGGGCGCCGACCAGATCATCCGCCAGCACCACGGCATGCTCAACGGCATGGGCTTCTCCGACCACTTCGGCGCGAACCTCTCCCCTATGGCCATCGTCTTCATCATCGCGGAAGAGTTCACGCGGATTATAGCCCAGCGGGAGAATGGCCCCTTTAATGGGCGCGAGATGGTCAAGGAGCTGCGGGTGGTTTTCCCGACCTCACGCTTCCAGAAGATCATCGATCTCCTCGAAACCATTACCTTCTAACCCTCTCGGGCGAGGGCTTTGGCCAGGCTTTTGTCAGGCCGGCTTCATCTCACACCGATAATCTCCCTATGAATGATTCGCGCTGCCTGATC
>DAIPJL010000158.1:0-7062 GCA_036770305.1 Bacteriovoracaceae bacterium
CGTTCGCAGCGTGCCTGGATGCACAGTTCTACTTCCCACCGAGGATCAATCTGCAAGCGTCTACCGGCCCCCGGCGGATCCGTTGGCCTCCGTTCGTCGGAGCTCGGGTTCGCGAGTCCCTCGATGATGCTCGCGTAGTTGATCGTCGAGCTTAGCATCCGCCCTGACCCCGGAGGATCCGTCGGCCGACGCTCGTCGCTCAGAGGCGGGACCTGTGCCAGCGCCTGGGCCATAAGAGTCGTTGCACAAAGAACTGTCGCGAATGCTTTCATTGGAGCTTCTCCCCGGCGCTTACCTCTGTGGTATGCTCGAAGTACTGAACGTTTAGCTGGTATACCTGCGAGGCCTGCTCGCTGGCGTATTTTTCATTCATCATCTCGATAAACTCGGCGACGTCTTTCTTCACCTGGTCGATGCGAGCGGCGTCCGCGCGCAGCGTGAGGCCCATGAAGCAGCGCTCGGGTACCTTCTGTTCTTCCAGCGCTTCGCGGGCCCGATCGAGCATCCCAAGGTGGTGCTGGACGATCGCGGGCGAAGGGATCTCCGTCGGCGTGCTGATGGCGTGCGAGACGCTCAGGCGGCCATCGTCGCCGCGCTCGAGAGTTCCTAGGGCCAGCAGGTGTTCGATCGCTTTTTTAACCTGGTGAGGCCGCACTTTCCCTCGCAGGCGCTTGCACACCCAGTCGGCGTCTTCCACGAAGCCCTCGGTGGCGATGAGTTGCTTGACGACCATGCAGTACCACTGGGCGACGGATTCGAACTGCGAGAGGCCCACGACCTGCCGGCGGACCTTCCCCACTGAGCGCACGAGGTTCTCGATCTCGTCACGGATTTCCTGGCTCGACTTCCCCTTCCGATCGAGGCGCTCGAGCTTCACCTTCAGGCGCAGGAAGTTTCCTTCCGCGCGCGAGAGCTTGAGCTCGGAGATGAGCTTGTCGAGCAGTTCGTCGCTCGGGGTGCGATCGCCCTTCAGCACCATAGAAAGCAAACTCGGCGAGCTGTGGCCCAGGCGGCGCGCCCAGCGAGAAAGGTTGGACCCCTTCTGCTGGTAAGGCCCGTTGGGCATCATGACCTTGGCGAGGTACTCGCGGTAGTTGTCGAAGTCAAAGAGACTCGCTTCGTTCACTCGGCGCTCTCCTTCTGGCATGCGGGTAGGATGAAACGCTTTCGGAACGCGACCTCGAAAGAGGAGCCGGCGTTCGCGTCGAGGATGTCCACCAAGAACTCCGTCGGGAGCTCGATCTCTACGTCCTGGAACCCCCGGCAGTAACTCCCGCTGTCGTTGGACACGTAGTCCACGCACTCTCTGCGCGTTGACCGAATCGGCATACTCACTGGAGCGAGTTCATAGCGCTGGCAGCGCCACTCATAGGTCGGGCCGCCGTCGTGTTGGTCGATGCGCACCATCCCACCTCGTGCACAAAACCGTACGTTCTGGATCGAGCGAAAGACCCCAGCTTCGCTGTCATGGCAGGTGTTGAAAAGTCCCCCCGTTGGGTTGAGTTCCATCGGGGCCATGACACTGTACGTGCGACTGCGCAGGATCTGTGCCCAGCTCGAGCGCTCAGTTAAACGCTCCGCCCAGCTTCCCTGGGAAGCCAAAAGCAAAACGACTAGCGCTAGGATTCTCATAAGCTATTCCTTTCAGAACTTTGCGACACCCTAAACTGCCTCAAGGATTTCACAAGGGCCACGGGTTGTTCACACAATATGCCCTTTTTATTCACACTGCAGTAGCACTCGTGAAAAAATTGCGCCTCAAGAAACCGCTCGCAAGCTGCTGTTTTAAAAAGGATTGCCTTGCCATGTTTCGGGTCTTATTTCCACCAGGTCTCCCCACTCGAGCTGGGTGCGATTTGAGCGATGTTCACAAAGCATGCGCCAGTCCTGGTCGACGCCGGTGGCGGCCAGGCGGATCGTGCCGCGGCCCCAGCGCCGGTTGATGCCGTCCATGGTTTTCATCAACTCTCCGCGCTCCGGGGCTTCGGGCGCCGCGAAGAGGTCCAGCTGGTGCTCCCGCGCCGGCGAGAGATCGAAAAGAAAAACACCCGCCTTCTTGTAGGCGATGCCGGAGCGAAAGATCTTCTTCACCAGCCCCAGCGCCTCA
The DNA here is from genome assembly GCA_036770305.1 of Bacteriovoracaceae bacterium. GTDB lineage: Bacteria > Bdellovibrionota > Bacteriovoracia > Bacteriovoracales > Bacteriovoracaceae > UBA6144. The sequence goes on from DAIPJL010000158.1 coordinate 2,108, forward strand.
CGCGTGAGCACACCGCTGTCGCTGGTGGGCGTGACGAGCTGCACCTGGGCGTCGTTGCGGTAGTACTCCTCACCGTCGGCGAAGGCCCCGGTGCGCAGCATGACTCCGAGTCCACGGGCCAGCGAGTTCTGCGCCCGCAGCTTTTCGGCGGCGAAGCCCACGTAGGTGGCCACCGCCTCGCAGAGCTCGCGGTGCTCGTAGACGCGCCGGCCGAAGGAGCGCGTGCTCGCGATCATCTTTTTCTCGGCGATCTGCGCGGGCTCGACGCAGCTCACGCCGCGCAGTTCGTCGCGCAGGCGCTCGCCGGTCACCGTGAGCAGGGCCCGGATGAGAGCGTCGTTCGGGTAGTCGCGCAGCTCGCGGGCCGTGCGAACACCGAGCGCACGCAGCTTAAGCGCCGTCTGCGGGCCGATGCCCCAGACGTCCTCCACCGCGCTGCGCGCGAGGAGGTCTTCGAGGTCGCCGCCGGCGAGGTAGGCGCCGGCGAGGTTCTGCGTTTTGGCCCAGCGGCTGACGAGCTTCGCCTGCGTCTTCGTCGCCGCCACCCCCACCGTGACCGGCACGCCGATCTCGCGCCACACGCGCCCCGCGAGCGCCTGCGCCCAGCTCTGGAGGTCCTCCTCCGGGATGTGGGAGAAGTCGATGAAGGCCTCGTCGATGGAGTACTGCAGGACATCGGGGTGGAGCTCATCTAATAGGCGCATCACGCGGCGAGAGATGTCGCCGTAGAGCTGGTAGTTCGACGAAAAAACCTGCACGCGATGGCGCCGGATGAGGGGCCGCACCTCGTGCACCGGCGCGCCCATCTTGATGCCGAGGGCCTTCGCCTCCTTCGACAGACTGATGATGCACCCGTCGTTGTTCGAGAGCACCACCATGGGCGCCTTGCGCAGGTGTGGTCGGAAGAGCCGCTCGCAGGAGCAGTAGAACGAGTTGCAGTCGAGGATGGCCCAGCGCCTAGGCCGTGCGATGGAGGACATAGCTCACCACTCCCCACAGCAGGTCATCCTCCTCTACCGTCACCGCGCGCTCCGGGCCGCGCAGCGAATCGAACCACCAGCGCTCGCCCCGCCGCCGCGCCCGGCGCAGCGCCAGCTGGCCGCGCAGCACGATGACCGCCAGGCTCCCCTCCTTGAGCGGGAGCGAGCGGTCGACCACCAGGATGTCCCCCTGGACAATGGCGGGGGTCAGATTCTCCGCCACGCGCACGAAGTAGGTGCTCGCGGGGCGGGGCACGAGGAGCTCCGTGAGCGACAAGCTCACGAGGCCATACTCGTCGGCGGGGGATGGGAAGCCAGCAATGCGCATGTGGAAATCTCCTCTTGTCATTATCCGTAACTTTTCCGTATAATCAAGAGGCTAAAATTTTGCCTAAGCTGTGTCGTATAAGCTTAGCAACATGGCAGTGCTCAAAGTCGGAAGAGCTCTTTACCACACAGGCGTCGACGAGGACGTCCTGCACTCCCCCGTGCCCGTGGTGAAGTTCGCTCCGGTTTGGCTCGATGGACGGCACGAGACCCCCCACATCAACGACAAGCACGCTCTCCTACTCTTACGCCGGGAAGCAAAGAAGCAGGTTTCCTTCACCCGTGCCTGGCGCGGCTGGCGCTACAGCGGCGCCCATGAAGCGAAGGAACTGGGCCAGGGCCGCGCTTTCCTGCGTTGGCTCACGCGCCACGAACTCGCCATCGCCTGGGGGCCACGCGACGTAGAGGTGCACCCCTACTTCACCCACCCCGAGGCCCCGCGCCACGACCCGCGCGACGAGTTCGCTCGCGGCATGAGCTTCGCCCTAGCGCCGGTCGAACTCGCCGGTAAGAAGGTGAAGCTCTACCTCCTAGACGAGGATGTGCTCCGTCTGCTCCACCTCGCCTACGGCCACGCCGAGGACTTCACCCTACTGGTCACCGAGTACATTCTCCAGCGGCGCCAGTGGCAGGCCTGGCAGGCGCCCGCGCCGCCCTTCGTGGAGTGGCTGCTGGCGCAGGGGAAAAAGCCGCTCTTCAAGGAAGGCCAGCTGGGCCTCTCACTTCCCTTTGTTCCGCGGCGGCGCTGAGCAGGCCGCGAGCCGCGACGTGAAGACGTCGTAGCGGAGCGCGACGGCGGACTTGCGTCGCAGGCCTTCCTTGAGGCAAGTCTCCAGCGCCGCCGGCGCCCAGAACGCGGCCGCGCGATCGGCGAGCTCCACGCGCCAGAGTTTCTGGGCCTCATCGTAGCTCACGCCCGTGACGAGGTGCTGGCGTGTGACGATCACCGACTTCGCAAAGGCCGGAGCGCAAAGAAGAAAAACGATGAAGACGTGCTTCACGGCGCGTACCCCTTGTACTCGCGCATGGTCTGCGCGGCCTGCTCCATCTTCTGCGCCTCCGACATGAAGACCGAGTCGCTGGGGAGATAGGGGTGCGAGTTTGTGATCGCCAGCGCTGCGCGCTTGTAGGCCGCCGCATTTTCCGGAAACGGGTACGCCGTCTGGGTCACCGCTCCCGGAAGGTGCTTCGTCATACGTGCGGTCCAATCCGTCAAAGGAGCCGCCGCAGGCATGATGGACGGGTCGACGGCCCAGGGACGAACCTCGCCACTGGCCTCTCGGACATAGACCACCGGTGTGACATGGAAGTTCCAGCGGATCGTCTCTTCGCCATCTTCGACGATGAGGTCACCCTTGAGCCACGCTTTGTCGACGTGCACGCCGAGGTCTTCGAACCGGCGGGCCATCAGGTGCGCGCGCGCGTAGCAGCCGTCCATCTTGAAGTTCCAGGCGATGTCATCCATCTCTCGTGCCAGAGAAAAAAGTTGCTGCGCCTCGGCCACCGTGAGCACCTGACGCGGCTCCGTCGACCGCAGCGCCTGCGAGTGCACGAAGGCCTCCCGCGAGTAGACCACGCCGTCGTGCTGGCACACGTCGGCCAAAGGAAAATCGGGGGCCAGGTAGTTGCCGGACAGCATCTGCCCGAGCATGCTCACGACGTGCACCAGCTCGGCTTCCTGCAGACGCTTCTCGTAGCTCCTTAGGGAGTCCAGCACGGGCCGCGCGCTCGTGCTCTCGCAGCGCTGGGCGAGCGTCTTGAGGTACTCGCCCACTCCGGGGTTGAAGCGCTGGCGCAAGAAGAGGCCATTGCGCTCGTCGCGGAACTCGATCGGCACCGTGCTCCTGAGCAAGTGAGTAAAGGGGGACTGGTGCGAGTTTCCGTTCGCCGGTCCCATGCCGATCGACAGAGGCGCCGCCTGGAAGAGCACTGCTCCCGACGGAGTCCGGACGTGCCGCACCTCGTGGAACACCCACGTGCCAGTGTGATCGAAACTTGCGAGTTCGAATGGAGCTCCGGGGAATCCGCTGTGGAAGAGTCGCTTGCCCGCGCCGCAGTCGAGCATGCCGCAGCCGAAGCTGTGATCGAGGTCCCCGAAGAAAATGCTCTGAAACTTCTCGGCGCTCCCGGCGCCCGCGGGAAGGCGCTGGCACCGCAGGGTTTCCTCGGCGGTGCGGAGCTCTAGCTCTGGGCGCGCGTGGTCCTCGAGCACCGCGAGCGTCTCTCGGGCCAGGAAAGGGGAGAGCTTGTCCCGGAAGGACTTGAGCTCCGCCGACGGGGCCGGCGGCCGTGGCAGGAAGGGGTAGGCTTCGGCCATGCGGTCCGGGAACAACTCGCCGGTCACCGCAAGGTAGACGGACTGCTTTCCGGGCCAGTCGCTATCATCCTTCGGCGGGACCTTGAGGTCGATGCCGATGAGCTGTTCGGCCCGGTTCCCTTGCTTGTCGGAAACCGCCGCGACCTGAACATGTGCTAGGCGCTGCGCTTCCCTTCCTGCGCGGACGGCACCGAGGTGATTGACGTAAAGAAGCTCTCCCTCGTGCTCGCAGTAAAGACTTAGAAACACCGTTTTGTGACTGCGGCACTGCCAGACGGAATCATCGGCGAGCCGCACGGACATTTCCTCGGCAAAGGCCGAGCTCAACATCAAAAAAAAGAGAAGCACCGAAATGAGACGCTGCATCGAGAGCATATCGGTCATTCTCCTGCGCAGCAAAACTTGAGCAAAACCCACGGGTCCACTCTTCCGCCCTCGACAGATGGGCCTTTTTCCCGAAAAATAAGGGGACTTTTCTCCCCTCTATTCCAGGAGCCCCTCATGCAAAAAATTAAAGTGCAAAATCCGGTCGTCGAGCTCGACGGCGACGAGATGACTCGCATCATCTGGTCCTTCATCAAGGACAAGCTCATCAACCCTTACCTCGACCTCGAGATCAAGTACTACGACCTGGGTATGGAGAACCGCGACAAGACTGATGACAAGGTCACCGTCGAGGCCGCCGAGGCGATCAAGAAGTACAACGTCGGCATCAAGTGCGCCACCATCACACCGGACGAGGCCCGCGTGAAGGAGTTCGGCCTCAAGCAGATGTGGAAATCCCCCAACGGCACGATCCGCAACATCCTCGACGGCACGGTCTTCCGCGAGCCGATCATCTGCAAGAACGTCCCGCGCCTGGTACCGAACTGGACCGCGCCGATCATGATCGGCCGCCACGCCTTCGGCGACCAGTACCGCGCCACCGACACGGTGATCAAGGGCAAGGGCACGCTCAAGATGAGCTTCCACGGCGAAGACGGCAAAGTGCAGGAATGGGAAGTGTATAACTTCAAAGGCGACGGCGTCGCCCTCTCGATGTACAACACCGACGAGTCGATTCGCGGCTTCGCCCACTCGTGCTTCAACATGGCCCTGATGAAAGGCTGGCCTTTGTACCTTTCGACGAAGAACACCATCCTCAAGAAGTACGATGGCCGCTTCAAGGACATCTTCGAGGAGATCTACCAGGCGGAGTTCAAGAAGAAGTTCGAGGCCAAGGGCATCGTCTACGAACACCGCCTCATCGACGACATGGTGGCCTCTGCGCTCAAGTGGAACGGCAACTTCGTCTGGGCCTGCAAGAACTACGACGGCGACGTCCAGTCCGA
>DAIPJL010000159.1:0-7045 GCA_036770305.1 Bacteriovoracaceae bacterium
GCGTTGCGAATGCCATCAGTGGTGAAGGGCAAGAGCAGCTCGGTGGCGAACTCGACGGGATGGGGGTCGGTCATGAGCTTGAGCATGAGTCGGAGGGCGACGGGGTACCACTCGTTGTATTTGACCTGAACAATTTTCTTTTCGTCCGAAAGGTCCTTGCGGATGAAGCGCAGCTCCTCGCAGGCGATGCGCACGAAATCTTCCAGCTTGAAGCGGCCATGGTGCAGCTCGTGCCAGACCTCCCAGCGGGAGCGCTCGGTGGTCGCCAGATCATCCATCACCCGCACCGGAGTCCCCGCGATGCTCGCCGGCAAAGCCACGCAGCCGTTGCCCGCCAGCCAGTCCGCCAGGTACTGCAGGCACTGGAAGACGTTGTAGCGGATCTCGTCCGGATGGTTGTTCGCGATGAAGTCGGACTCTTTGAGATCGGCGACGATCAGTTGGCGCGCGAATCCGGGGTCCGCGAAATCCAGGCCCGCGATGTCCTCACTCTCCAGGAACTGCCTCACCTCTCGGGCGTACTGCGGTTTCAAAAGACCATCGATCAGCTCAACAAGCGCACTCTCGTTGCCCTGCTCTTTTAAAGTCCACGCCTCCACCAGGGCGAGGCCGAGGCGCACGAAATCCGGATGGGCGACCCAGAAGCCGGAGAGGCCGCGGCGGAACTGCGTGATCACGTCTTTGAAATACCCGGCCAGGGTCACCTGAAAAGAATCCCCCTGTAGATCGCTCCCCAGCGGCAGGACTCCGTACATGCCACCGATCTTCACCCCGCCGCGGCTGCCCACGGTTTGCGCCAGTAGCCGATGCGAGGCCTTGATGTACTTGATGACGATGTTCGGATCCGCCTTCACCGGAATGCGGTAGTGGCCATCTTCTTTGAAAAGCCGCGCCGTCGAGGCGAGGAAGTCGTGCCACCCGAGGGAGGCGCCGGCGAAGTAGGGATAGAGCTCGTCCATGATTTCGTGCGTGCGGAAGATGGCGCGCGGGTTTTCGAGCACGATCATCAAGCGGATGCTGCCCTTCACGTACCCGGGCACTCCCGGGGCGATCAGGTCTTCTGCGCAGCGGAGCATGTTTTTCAGGTACCGGGCCTCCTCTTCGTTCTCAAGCTTCGGAACGTAGTAGCTCAGGCGCTCCGGGTGAGCCGCGTGCTGGTAAAAATGCAAAGCGAAGTCATAGAGGTGCAGGGGCAAGGGAGAGCCGTGCTTGAAAATGAATGCACAGGGGAGCGCGAGGCCAGGAAAGCGCTTTAAGGGCACCGCGCGTTTTTCGGCCATGAGAGCGTAGCGCTTGCCGCTTTTCTCATCGGTGAACTCAAGGCTTCCATCGAGACAGCCAGAGAGGTTTTGATGGGCCGCCCAGAGGTCCTGATGCATGGGAGTCTTGGAGTCCTCGTCGTCGGCCCCCCACTTGGGCACCAGGGTGGAGTGCGAGAGAAGGCGCTCGACCACCGCCGGCTCCCCCGGGAGCTTTCGATGATAGGCGTTCATCGCATTGACCGCCAGCTTCGCCGAATCCGGTGGCCCGAACAAGGTCACGTGTGGCCCCTGCAAATGCGCCGGGAGCTCGGCAATCTTCTCCCCCACTCCTGCGAAGGCGTGGGGCCCTTTCGGGCCCACCACGATGCGCCCGTCCGCGTCCTCGAGGCCCAGCACGGTCTGGTAGTCGACCGAGCTAAAATCCGCTCTCAGCTGGTGCTGGTAGAGGGCGCGGGTGCGCTCGTCGATGAACTTGCGGTCTAGCTCTCGTTGCCGCAAAAGAGCCGCGAGTTCGACTTTGGTGTTTTCATAAAGGGCATCGAGGAAGCGCAGGAAGCCTTCACTCTCCCCGGTGGCATGAGGACTGAGGCGCAGCCCCTCGACGGCCGCGCAGGGCCGCGCTTGCGCGAGCAGACGCTCGAGCAACTGCGGAGAGAGGAACTTGCCGTACGCTGGGATGTCCATGTCAGGTGCCTCGGTAGCTGGAGTATCCATAGGAGTTGAGCAGCAGCGGGACGTGGTACTTGCGGCCGGTGTCCGTGATGCGAAACGAGACCGTGGTGTCCAAGAAGAATGAGGGGCGGTCTTTAAAATATCCTTCCACTCCGAAGATCAGGCGGTAGTCCCCGGCTTCTTTGACCTCGGGAAAGGCCAGTCGGCCATCCGCGTTCGTTTCCCCCTGAGCGACCTCCACCCAGTCAGCGTTGACGCGCTTTTGTAAGGCGACTTTCACCGCGGCAGCGGCGAGGCCCAGGCCCGTGTCGAGAATGTGCGTGCTAATCATATCGAATCCCCTAGTGATGAAGAAAACTCGCGCGGCCAACCCATGAGAGCAGAACCAGTACGCCCACCCCGAAGAGGCCAAAGGCCAGCGCCCGTTGCGGCTTCGCCAGCCGCACCACGAAGTACTCGCGGATGCTGGCGCCGGCGGCGGCGAGGGCGAAGAGGATCGCCCAGTTGTAGGGGTGATCGTAGGTGTTCGGGAAATGGTTCGAGAGCATGATGAAGATCACCGGAAGGGTGAAATAGGTGTTGTGGGTGGAGCGGTTCTTGGCGTTCTTCCCCCACTCCTGGTTCACCGCTTCCCCACGCGCGCTCGCTTCGACCATCAGGAGCTGGCGCGGGATGATGCGCATGAAGACGTTGGCCGTCATCCACGTTCCGAGCATCGCGCCCACGTGGATGTAGGCGCCGCGGCCACCGAGGTAGTAGCAGAGAGCGTAGGTCATGGCGACGAACCACAGGATCGTCAGTGCGTGGCCGACCAAGGGGGAGCGACGAATCGCCGCGCGCTCCCACACGAAGTCGTAGAAAAACCAAGAGCCGAACACGGAAAAGAGCGAAAGGCCAAGCGCCGGCCCGTAGCTCAGCGAGTGCTCCGCAGTCCCCAGAAGATATCCCCCACCATCGGTGTAAAAATACAATCCCATGAGCAGCATCCCGCTCATCCAGGTCCAGTAAGACTCCCACTTGAACCAGTGCAGCTCCTTCGGGACCTTCGTCGGGCCCAGCAGGAGTTTTTCCACGTGATAGAACCCGCCGCCATGGACCATCCACAGCTCGCCGACGTGCCCGGGCCGCGTGCTGCTTTCGTTCTTCACGAAGGTGCGATCCATCCACATGAAAAATATGCTCGTGCCGATCCAGGTGACACCCACCGTGATGTGCAGCCAGCGCGCCAGCATCAGGGCCCAGTCGAGTAGTTCCGCGTCCATAGCGCTCCTTTGAGAGAGCTATTAGAGCACGCGGGGGCGAGGAAATTCCATAACAAAATGGGTATGGGAATCGTTCATCTCATAGCGCAACTGGCCCCCATGGGACTTCATAAGACCCATCGCAATAGAAAGGCCCAACCCGGTCCCCTTGCCGACCTCCTTCGTGGTGAAAAAAGGCTCCATCATCTTGTCGACGATCCCCCGGGGGATCCCCGGGCCGGAGTCGATGACACTCAAGCAGATGCGGTCCTCTTTCTCGTAACCCCGCACCCGCACCCAGCGTTCATCCTGCTCGCTGAGAGCGTCAAAGCTATTGTTCAGGAGATTCAAGAGCACCTGAGAAATCTGGCTAGGCCGGCACTCGATCGCAAGATTCTGGGGGACCTCGATGCGCAACTCCACCGCGTGGTTGCGGAAGCGCTCGGTGCAGAAGCTGAGGGTGTCGCGCACCACCTTTTCCAGCGCCACGCGGCTCGGCTTATCCTGGTTCGACTCTCGAGCGAAGGCCCTGAGGCCCGCGACGATGTCACCGATGCGCTGGGCGGTCTCTTCGATGCGCTGGATGCGCTCGCGCATGAAGCCGCGGTCGATCACGGGGCTCTCGAGCTCGTGCCCGAGGATCGACGCGGAGCCCGAGATGATCGCCAGGGGATTGTTGATCTCGTGGGAGATGCCACTCGCCATCTCGCCGAGGGCACTCATCTTGGTCGACTGGATCATCTGGGCGCGCTGCTGCTCAATGGTCTCACGCAGCTTGCGCTCGCCGGTGATGTCCTCGGCGATCCCGAGGTAGCCGATGATGACTCCCTCGCGGTCGCGCAGCACCGTCACGGTGAGGCGCACCGGGAAGCGCGTTCCGTCTTTGCGGATGTAGGTCCACTCCCGCGTCTCGCTCCCGAAGGTACGCGCGTAGAGCACGAAGGTGTCGAAGCTCGGGGCGACGTTCTGCTGCAGCTGCCGGGAGAGCTCGGCGGCATGAGTGATCACCTCGTCGATGTCGTGGATGATGATGGGAGTGCTGACGCCGATCAGCTCGTGCGCCTGGTACCCGAGCATGCGCTCCGCCGCCTGGTTGTAGGTCGAGATGATCCCTTCGGGGGTCGTCGAGATCATCGAGAACTGGGAGCTATTCAAGATCGCGTTCTGCCACGACTCCATGCTCGCGAGGTAGCGCTCGCGTTCTTGCTTCTCGATGAGCTGCTTGCGCACAAACAAGAAAAAGAGGGAAAAGGCCAGCCACAGGCACCCGCCCCACGCCAGCGACACCCAGCGCGCCAGGACCAGCCCCCGGGCCCCTTCCACCTGCGCCTCGACGCGCCAGCGCCGTTCGCCGATGTCGAGGTCGACGCCGAACTGCACGACGTTTCGTTGCCGCAAGAAATCTCGATCGAGGTAGATGAGATTGTCCCCCGCTTCGTTCACGTCACTCACGTAAAAGCGCAGCGCCGGGTTGGAAAGCTCGCGCATGTGATCGATGAGCGGCGTGAGGCGGATCGGCGCGTAGGCCCAGCCGACGAGATGCCTCAGCCGCGCTTCCTCGGTCTCCGGGGTGAAGGGGAGATCGTAGACTGGCTGGAAGTACAAGAAGCCACTTTCGACGGCGTTGACCTGCACCAGCTGGACGGAGGCGGTGAGCACCGCCTTGCCGAGCCTCGCGGAGCGCTCCGCCGCCGCTCGGCGATGCGCCTCGCTGCCCACGTCGAGGCCAATGGCCGCAGCGTTGCTCGCGCGCGGCTCGACCACTTCGATCACGAAGTGGTTCTGCGGCTCGGCTTCCACGCCCGACTGCAGCGATGCCACGCGGAAGCGCGGATCGAAGCGGCGGCGCGACTCGACGAACTCGTTGAGCTTCGACGCCGGAACGTAGCGGATGAAACCGAAGCCGAGTGCTCCGGGGAAGTTTTTGAAGTTGTCCCGCATCGTCGCGTAGTCGCGGACCTGCTGGGGAGACGGGTTCCACCCGAGGGCCTGGTACACACCGGCCATGCCCTGCAGGCCGTAGTGGTAGGAGTAGGTTTTCTCTTTGAGGATGTGAACGGCCTTATAGAAATCGGCCTGGAGGGCGTTGCGCTCGCGGTCTTCCAGGTAGTGGTGCAGCTGGAGTCCGACCGCCACGCTCATGGCGCAGCCGATGACGTAGGTCGCGGACCACACCAGATTGGGCGTTCTCACAAAGGGCATAGCTCATGGTAGCCTGCCCAGAGAGACTACGCCAGCTCATTGCTCCCGAAGCGTGCCACCAGGGCCTGAAGTGTTTTCACCAGCTCGGCCGACAAGCGCTCCGGCGCCTGCCCCGGCTGCGCCCCGCTCATGGTCAAGAGAGGCATCCCTCCGAAAAAGAGTACGTCGAAGAGGTAGAGCGCGGAGCTCGAACCTGTTTGCTCGGCCACACCGACGTGGCCAAGACACTCCCTGAACTCCCGGAGCTGATTTTGATCAGGGACATTCTTGAGAATCTTCTGAATCGCTTTCATCCCCTCGCTGCGCACACTCGCCTTCTCTTCCCCGAGGGTCGCGACCAAGACGCCCAGGGAATCCATGGTCCCGATGTCGCCCAAGGTCCGCGCGGCTTCCTGCCGAGTGTAATCGGACGACGAGGTGGCCAGGATGCGCTCGACCTGTGGCCGCGCTTGGGTCAAGTTGAATTTGGCGGTCAGCCGCAGGAGATCTTGCCGCGCAATCTCATCCAGCGAGCTTCTCCCCATCTGCTGCTGGATGTAGGAGGCCTGTTGCGGGCCGGCCAAGGGCGTGAGCGCACGCACGAGGTTTCTCTGTTTAAAGTGATCGCGCTCTCCCGCGAGCAGATGCATGATCTCGGGGAGCGCCACCTGGTAGCGCGCGTCACCCAGGGCGCCGGCGATCTCGATGCGGGGCTGGCCGGCGGGCGACTGGCGCAGTGACTGATGGAGCAGTTCGTGGGCATCGGTGCGGCCACTTCTGCCGAGCGTGTCCGCGGAGGCCGTTCGCACGAGAGAAGAGGGGTCGGCTTCGGCGAGGCGCAGAAGCTGGGCATCGAAGCGGCGATCATTCTGAAGACGATTGTGCAGCCCTCGGGCAGCGATCAGGCGCACGCGTTCGCCGGAGCTTTGGAGAAGAGCTCCGAGAGCGTCCGTCGCCTGCCCAGACTTCGACTCACTTAGTCCCTCGGCGGCCGCCTCCTGCTGGATCAGGCGTGGCGAGCGAGCGAGTTCCAACAACACGGCCTGGGCGCTTGGGTGGCGGTGAGCTCCGAGGGCCCGGCCCGCTCGCGCGGCGATGATGGCATCGCTTTCGCTCTCGAGGAGTTCGGCCAGCGGACGAACCACGGCGGGGTTGTTTTGGAAGCTACGCTCGTGCAGCTTGCTCACGGCCTCGCGGCGGATGTTCCGATCGCTCGATTTGAGATCGCTCAAGATCTGCTCCGGGACCTGGGCATGGGCCATCGAAGTCACGGCAAGGAGTAGGAACGCGAAAAAAGTCTGCATGAACTGGCCCCTTTGATGTACCCACCAAAGGAGCAAGAAACATGCCAAGAAAGCCATTTAGATTCAAAGACTTAGTCCTTGATAACCGATAAATTCATAGTCACCGCCTGAAGGCCAGACGCTACCTATTGCTTAAAGGGCAGCTCACCGAGGAATGTCTTTTTCCCAACCTCCACGCCGTTGGCCCGCAGAATCGCGTAGGCAGTGGTGACGTGGAAGTAGATGTTCGGCATGGCGTGGCAGTGGAGGTACTCGCTGCCGGTGAGCCACTTCCCTTCCCAGCGCGGCTGGGTGATCTTGCGCTCGCTCGCCTGCGCGAAGGCGGCCGGGGCGAAGCCCTCGAGGTAGCCGATGACCGAATCGATACGCTGGTAAAGCTCCTCAA
>DAIPJL010000160.1:0-7000 GCA_036770305.1 Bacteriovoracaceae bacterium
GCCCGGGCCTCGGCCGCTGGGCGCGCGCGCGCCGGCTGGTGCTGGAGATCATGAACAATTTCTCCGGGCCTTTGATCCTCGACGCCGACGCCATCAACGTCCTGAACATCAAGGAGGACGCCCAGGCCTTCACCATGCGCCACGCGCCCACCATCCTCACGCCGCACGTGGGAGAGTTCGCGCGCTTCACCGGCCTCGCCCAGAGCGAGGTGGAGAATCGGCCCGTCGAGTGCCTGCGGCAGGCGGTGGAGAGCATTAACTGCACCATCATCTTGAAGGGCCCCTGCACCTTCCTGGGCCTTGCGTCCGGAGCGACCTACTTCAACTTCTCACCCAACGACGGCATGGCGACCGGTGGCGTGGGGGATGTGCTGGCGGGGATCCTCGCGGGCCTCATGGCCCAGGACTCGGGGCTGCGCAGTGAACAGGACGCGCTGCTGGCGCGCTACGAGCATGTCAACCAGGCGGCGCTCCTGGGGGTCTACATCCACACCCAGGCGGGCCGCTTCGCCGCCGAAAAGCTCGGCGTGCGCACCATGACGGCGCTGAGCCTGATCGAGGCGCTGCCCTCGGTGTTCAACCAGCTGGACGGTGAGACATGAGCCAAAAGCTCATCCGCGAATGGAAGAAGGTGTTCGTCGCCGACATCCCCTACATCGTCTACGAGCTCAAGGAGCTCTCGAAAGCTCCGGCGCTGATCATCCTCGAGGGGGCGCTCGGCGTCGGCAAGACCACCTTCTGCCAGCACTTCATCGGTACCGAAGAGACGCTGAGCCCGACCTATTCGGTCCTCAGCGAAGCGCCCCAGGTGCTGCACGCTGACTTCTATCGGATCGAATCGGTGGACGAGATCATTCCTCTCGAGATTGGTTTGTACCTTGAAGATAAACAGTACTTCTTGGCCGAATGGGGAGCGAAGTACTTCCGTCGTCTCATGCGCGAACTCCCGGAGGGCTGGCAGGCCTACGCGCTGGAGATCAGCTTCGGCCGTCCGGCGCAGGAAGGCGAGGCGCCGTCGCGCAACTTCGTGCTCTCCTCGCTCGCTGACGACTAATTTCCGAGCGAAAAGGGAAAGTTTTTGCCCAGGGACAAAATGTCTCCGGCCGTCTTCGATTCGGCGCAAATCCGTTGATATCTCAGCACTTTTAGCTACGCGGAATCTTTGGATAAGATTAACCCGTAGGGGCACGAGAATATATTTGACGGCACAAAGAGGCGGGGGTCATACTATTCAACGAGACACTTTTAGTCTGACTTTGGATGGTCAACTAAAAGCCCGCTCCCGGGAGTCAAGGAAGAACGACAATCCCGGAGTCCGAACAACCAACCACTTCTTTATGGAGGAAGACTTATGAGACTTACATCGAAAGGCCGTTACGCAGTTCGCGCCATGTTGGACCTCACGTTCAACAGCAATGGCAACCCTGTTCGCTTGCAGGAAATCTCGACACGCCAGTCGATTTCTCTCCACTATCTCGAGCAGCTTTTCCGTAAGCTCCGTACGGGCAAGGTTGTGAAGTCCGTCCGCGGCCCCGGCGGCGGCTACGTCCTCGCGCGCTCCATGGACGAGATCTCCATCAAAGACGTGCTCGACTGCGTGGGCGAGAACATCAACCCCGCTCGTGACATCCTCGGTATTCCGTCATCAGGTATCGAAATCATGAAAGACGAGAACGGCAACGACATCAACGCCGTGGTCGACACTTCCGAGTTCCACCTGACTCGTGGCTACTTCGAAAACCTCGGCAACATCATGCAGGAGTACCTCGCAACCACCACGTTGGGCGACCTCAGCCGCAAGTCTCGTGAAGCAAACGCGTCGAACAACGCCACTGCCACGGCTTTCGGTTCTGCGATCCGCAACAACATTGGGGAAGTGAACCAGTAATTGGATCGGATCTACCTCGATATCAATGCAACAGCGCCCCTGGCTCCAGCCGTCAAAAGCTGGCTCGCCAGGGGCGATGTCTTTTGGGCCAATCCCGCCTCTCAGCACAGCTCCGGTAAGCGCGCGGCCTATGAGCTAGAACTCTGTCGCGACGATCTTTTCACGCGCTTTTCGATCTCTGAAAAAGACTTCGAAGTTTTCTACCACTCGGGCGTCAGTGAGGCGGTCAATAATTTTGTCTTGAGCTGGGCGCTCTCCCATCCGGCAGGACTTTTCGTCTACTCCCCCCTGGATCATGCCTGTGTGCTCTCGCAGCTTCCGCGGCTCAAGAGATTGGGCGTCGACGTGATCCCCATGGTGCTGACCTCACAGGGCGAGCTCAACCTCGCGGACACCTTGCAGGCCATCCGGGCGCGCGGGAAGAGCGGAGAGCAAGTGTTCATTCAATTCACCTGGGTGCACAACGAGATCGGAGTGGTGTGGCCCCTCGAGCAGGCGGTGGAGCTCAAGCACGCGCTGGGTGCGCTGGTGCACGTGGACGCGGCCCAGGCGGTGGGCAAAACCGAGGCCTGCTTTCAGCTGCGTGGCGAGCTCGACTTCTACAGCTTCTCCGCCCACAAGGTCGCGGGCCTCAAGGGCCACGGCTGGAGCTTTCAGCGTCGTGCCGTGGCCCTCGAAGGGATCGTTCTCGGCGGCGGCCAGCAGAGTCTGCGCTCCGGGACGCTCAACGTGATGGGAGCGACGGCCCTGCGCCTTGCGCTGCAGGACCTCGCAGCGAGCTGGCATCCGGTGCGGCAGCGGGCCCAGATCACTCGTCTGCGGACCGCGATGGGGGAGTGGCTCCAGGGACGCGGCACGCTCGTCGCCGCCGAAGCTCAGTCACTCAATCTGAATACAGTTTTTTTTGTTTTAAACTCGCTGCGCAGTGATCAGTCATTGCCCCTCTTTGACCTCGCGGGCCTGGAGATCTCCGCCGGTGCTGCCTGTAGCTCCGGCGCGGCGAAGGCCGGTCACGTGCTGGAGTATCTGGGTTACCGGGAAAGAGCGCGTCATGGGCTCCGCCTCTCATTGCCCTGGTGGCTCACGGACGAAGAGTTTGAAGCCACGCAGGAGCGCCTCAAAAAAGTTTTCTTGAACCTCCCGGTTGTCGTTTAGTGCTATAATCGAAGGCAGTCGGAATCGAGGGAGGAGACGTGCGGATTTTCTTTTTTGTGGGTGAGCTCGGCGAAGCGGCCTCGCAGCTGAAGCTACAGCTCGAGAGCAAAGGCGTCACGTGCCTGAACATCTTCGAAGCCGAAGAGATCCAGCAGGCGGCGCTTCAGCAGGGGCACGCGGTGAATATTTTTTCTGACCTCGAGTTCGCACACGCCTTCCTCGAAAACAACTCGTTCCCGGGCCTGCGGCTCTTGAACATCTACTACGGAATGATGGCGATCCAGCTGAGTCCGGAGTGGAGGGCGCGCCTCGAGCAGGTGGCCCTGCGCTGTTTCTCTCCCTCCACGAAGTCGCAGATGGGAGTTCTGATGAACGATTTCATTCACAACCGGATCAAGGCCGATGTCGCCGCGGACGTCGAGTTCACGGCGCACACGGAAGAAGCTCCCCTCGCCGCGGGGGACGAAGGCAAGGAGCCCGCATGAGTTCGCTACCGGCCCACATCGCTCAGAAGCGCTTCCTGGTGGTCGACGACTTCGAGAGCATGCGCGTGATGCTCACGACCCAGCTCAAGAAACTCGGCGTCGCCCACGTCGCCACCTGTAAGTCCGGCAACGAAGCCTTCAAGTTTCTGAGCGCCAAGCACGGCACTCCGGAGCAGATCGATTTCGTGATGACCGACATGGTGATGAAGGACGGGACGGGCATCGAGCTCGTGGGGATGATCCGCAAGGTCGACAAGCTCAAGTCGCTGCCCGTGCTGATGATTTCTTCCATGACCGAGGTGGACCTCATGCTGGACGCGGTGAAGGCCGGCGTGAGCGACTACATCGTGAAGCCCTGGCAGGAGGCCGACCTCGCCAAAAAAATCACCACGCTGATGGCCGCCAAATGATTGGGCCACTCCCCTAAGAGCGCGGCCAATTATTTAAGCGGGCCTAATCGAGGGATTCAGTTTTCAACCAGTTACCTGACCTTGGAATCTCGTCTCGTGGTGCGTCCGCTTTAAGCTATAATCCCACATCACATGAGCATGCTCGATCGGATCAAAAAACGTCAGTGGGATGGGCTTAAGGATTTTGTCGAATCCCTCGAGGTCACCGGGGGCCAGCAGAAGCAGCAAATTCTCCTCAACGGGATCCTCGAGGATCCCATCTTCATGCGCTGGGTGACGCGCAACCTGCGAAGCTTCAACGACTTCCTCGCGCTCTCGAGCGACGACATCGAACTTGTCCTGCGCACCAGCGACGCCATCGTCTCGGTGATGGCCAAGGCCCTACCGGTCACGGCCCCCGACGATCTCGCGCAGTACGCGCAGACCTTCCCGCGGCACTTCGCTAAGATCCGAGACGAGCACGCCTACCTCACGGGAGTGAAGAACGAGGAACGGGAAGCCGCTCAGTACTTCGTCCTCAAGACGGCGCGCAAGCTCCAGCGCGAGGAGCGCATCCGCGGCTTCACCTGGCACCTGCCTCCGCAGGAGGTCTTCTTCCCCGACGCGCGCGTGCGCGAGGGAGTGCTGACGATCCAGTTCGAAGACGGCACGGTCGCGGCGGAGGGCGAGGTGCTGAAGGGCCTGCGCATCGGCATCTGGCGCCACTACTACGACAACGGCCGGCTACTGGCCGAAGGGAACTACCAGCAGGGCATTAAGACCGGGCCCTGGACTTTTTACTACGGCAACGGCGAGAAGCGCGCCGCGGGCCGCTACATGAACGACCTGCGCCACGGCCAGTGGACCGAGTGGACCCGCGAGGGTGAGGCGAAGAAAACGGAGTGGGTAGAGGGCAAGAAAAGCGAAGGCTAGTCTTCGATGGCGATCCCGTCGGCGAGGTGCACCCCCTGCGGCGGCGTCTCTTCTTCCTCGATGAACGCGAAGTTCACCTTCTCCGTTCCCGCGTAGGCGCCGGCGAGGGCCACCGTCACGGTGCGGGGACAGAACTCCATGAGCGAGCGCAGGTAGTAGTCTTCACCGAAGATGGCGACGGCCGCTTCGTTCTGCGTGTTCTCCGGGTCGACGTGGCGGAAGTCACCTTCGTCGATCAGCGGGTTGTGGGAGGTGTTCTTCACCACCAGCGCGCCTTGGATTTTTTCTTTCGGAAGATCCTTGGTAACGCCCCAGGTAGAAAGGTTGAAGTAGTCCAAGTGAAAGGTCGCCTTCCCGTAGCTCAGGCGCCGCGGGATCAAGAGCTTCTGGAGAAACTTGCGGGTGCTCTCGTCCTTGGCCTTGCGGGCCAGCTTGTCGGCCAGGAAAGAATCCTCGATGCGTAGGATGTAGTGCCCGGGGTGCTTGGTGGAGCAGTACAAAAGGTATTGAAATCCGATACTAAAGAGGGTGAATAACTTTTGCTGAGCGAGGAGTAGGTGGGGATGCGGGTGCTCGACTAAGGTCTTTACCCCCTCATAAAGCAGCTCTTTGGGCAGGTCTTTTTTGAAACTCATGAGGCTTCATAATGCATGGGGAGCGCGCCTTTCGCAACTGGCAAAAGACAGGAAATCGTTTGACGAAGGTCCCATGATTTCATTATGATGCGCTCGATAAAATTATTTAATTCACAGCTAAAACCTCAACTTTTGGAGCTTTAATGAGTGCTGCAGACATGAAGGCCCTGCCGAAGACCCGTAACATCGGTATCTCGGCGCACATCGACTCAGGTAAAACGACGCTCTCCGAGCGCATCCTTTTCTATTGCCAGAAGATCCACAAGATCGAAGAAGTAAAAGGCGGCGGCTCCGGCGCGACGATGGACCACATGGAACTCGAGCGCGAGAAGGGCATCACGATCACGTCTGCCGCGACCACCGTTGAATGGCCCGGCATCAACCAAGAAGGCATCACCTTCGCCGAAGGCGACGGGAAGAACATCAAGATCAACCTCATCGACACTCCGGGGCACGTGGACTTTACGGTAGAAGTCGAGCGTTCATTGCGCGTTCTCGACGGCGCGATCCTCGTTCTTTGTTCGGTTGCCGGCGTCCAGTCGCAGTCGATCACGGTTGACCGTCAGATGAAGCGCTACCGCGTTCCGCGCATGGCCTTCCTGAACAAGATGGACCGCATGGGCGCCAACCCCTTCAACGGCGTGAAGGCGCTGCGCGAGAAGCTCGGCCACAACGCCGTGCTCATGCAGCTGCCCATCGGCGCTGAAGAGAACTTCAAGGGCGTCATCGACCTCATCGATATGGTTGCCTACTACTTCGATGGCGACAACGGCGAGAAAGTCCGTCGCGAAGACATCCCGGCCGACATGAAAGACCAGGCGCAGAGCTACCGCGAGGCCATGCTCGACACCATCTCGGCCTTCGACGACCAGATGATGGAAGACCTCCTCGAAGGCAAGACGCCGGAGATCGAGACCATCCACCGCGTGATCCGCCAGGCCACCCAGTCCCTCAAGCTCACTCCCGTGTTCATGGGCTCGGCCTTCAAGAACAAAGGCGTCCAGCTCCTCCTCAACGCCGTCGCCCGCTACCTCCCCAGCCCGGTCTCCTGCGAGCGCCCAAAGGCGATCGACTCCAAGACCAACGAGAAAGTGGAGCTCCTTCCGGACTTCGACAAAGGTCTCGTGTGCATGGCCTTCAAGATCACCGACGAGCAGTTCGGCCAGCTGACCTACACGCGCATCTACCAGGGCAAGCTTACCAAGGGTGACACGCTCATTAACACTCGTACGAAGAAGCGCGTGCGCGTCGGCCGTATCGTGCGCATGAACTCGAACGACCGCGAGAACATCGACTACGCCGGCGCCGGCGACATCATCGCCATGATCGGCGTGGACTGTGCCTCGGGTGACACCTTCGTCTCCGAAGACGGGAACCTCGAGCACCTGTCCTGCGAAGGCATGCACGTGCCAATCCCGGTCATCGAACTCTCGATCAAGGCGAAGGACAAGGACCACCAGGCCCGCATGGCCAAGGGCCTCCAGCGCTTCATCAAAGAAGACCCGACCTTCCACC
>DAIPJL010000161.1:0-6993 GCA_036770305.1 Bacteriovoracaceae bacterium
GCTTTAACCGCGTCTTCGGTCTCATTCCGGTGAATGTCTCGAACGACTTCCTGAACACCGTCCCGGGCCTCTTCATCGTCTGCGGGATCTTCGGCACCTTCCTCGGCATCATGAAGGCGCTGCCCGAGCTCGGCGGGATGAACCTCAGCGACGTCGAGGGCTCGAAGCTCATCATGGACAACTTCCTGCTGAAGATCTCCTTCTCGATGTCGACGTCGATCGTCGGCATCATCTTCAGCGTCGGCATGGGCCTCGCGAACACCTTCTTCAGCAGCGAGAAGGTCTACGTCAACACCGTCGAGCGCTTCGAGCGCGAGCTCGACACGCTGTGGAACATCAGCTCGTCGAACAAGCTCCCCGCCGAGGTGCAGAACTTCGAAGCCGAGCGCGATCCGATCGAGGTGTTGGCCGAGGACCTCATCGCCAAGGAGCTCAACGTCGAGGTGGGCTTCGTGACCCTCGCCCGGCCCATCAGTAAGTGGTGGAAGCGCTTCGGGGCGAAGGAGGAGACCCACGGCGCCAAGGACGAGGGCCGCGACGAGAAGAGAGCGGCCTAGGCGTAGGCCCTAACGAGCGAGGCACCCGTGAGTAAGCTGACGGTCAAAGTCTATCACTTAGGAACGTGCCGGGAGTTCTTCTTCACCGGAAGTGGCCCCTACACCGTCGGCGGTGCCGGCGCGGACATCCTGCTGCCGGAACTCAGCGCGCCCGCGCTCCAGTTCAAGCTCAGCGCCGGGAAGATCTTCCTCCACCGCCTCTGCGACGCCGTCGTCGGTCTTGACCACCGGCAGCTTCCCCTGCGCAGTGAGGTGGAGGTCGGCAGCGGTACGAGCGTGGAGGTCCAAGGCCACCAGCTCATCCTTTCCCTCGAGGCGACGGAGGCCGAACTGCCGCCGCCTTTTACGGCGGAGGAGTTCAAGGCGCACTACGAGGAGCTCGCGAAGCGGATCAGCGCCCAGCAGGCGAACCTCAAGGGGCTCGGCAGTGAGCTCACGCAGAAGGAGAAGCAGATCGCCGGCGTCGCGGGGCGCCTTCTGGAGCTGCGCCGAGACCAGCACCAGCTCGAGCTGACGATCGACAAGCTCAAGATCGAGAAGCGCGCCGTCGACGGCGAACTCACGCGCCAGCGCGAGCAGCGTAAGATCGAAGACGAGAAGCTGCGCGCCCTCAGCGAGGAACTCGGCTGTCTCGCCACTGAGCGCAGCGGAATCCAGCAGCACATCCACAAGCTCCAGCTCGACCTACGGCAGTTCAAGACGACCCACGAAGAGAAAAACCAGGAACTCCAGGCCCAGCGCCGCGTCCTCGAAAGCGTCGTCGAGGAGATCCAGGAAGCGAAGAAAATGCTCACGGAGATCCACGCCGACGCTTCCGACAAGCATGGCCAGGTTCTCCGCGACCAGGAGCGCCTCGAAGCCTTCCTGCGCGAGGCGCAAGCCGCGGTCGAGGAAAAGCATCGCATCAACCACCAGATCCTCGAGCTGCAGCAGCAGCGCGCCCAGCTCCAGGCCGAGCTCGATGACCTCGGCGGCGAGCGTGGTGTGCGTGCGCAGAGCATTCGCGACGCCCAGACGCAGCTCGAGGCCTTCAAGCGCCAAGTCGAGCGCGAAGAAGAAAAGCTGCGAGGCCTCAAGCAGGCCATCTGCGCTAAGGTCGACGAGGAGGCACGGCTCAAGAGTGCTCAGGAGGTCATCCGCCTCGAGTCCCAGAAGCTCGAGGCGGAGTTCTCCCGGCGCCGCGGCCAGTACGCGGCCCTCGAGGCCGACCACAAGAAAGCGACGAACGAGCTCGCTCAGCTCGACTACAAGGCGCACGACTGCCAGCAGCGCATCGCGCGGCTGGTGGAGGATGAACACAAGCAGCAGTTCCGGCTGCTGGCGCTCCGCAAGGAAGCCGACGCCACCGAGGCCCGGCTCGAGCTCGAAGGAAAGAAGCAGCAGGCCCAGTTCGCCGACGAGCAGCAGCGCCTGCTCCGCGAGCTCGTCGACCTGCGCGAGAAGCTCGAGGCGCGCCGCCTCGAGGGCGACGAGCTCGACCTCAAGATCAAGCACGGGAAGGACGAGTTCGAAAAGTGGCACAAGGCGCTCACGGGGCTTAAGCTCGAGAAGGCGGAGGTCGAGCAGCAGCTCGCGGGCCTCAAGGGCCAGCGCCAGAGCATCGAGCACGCGATCCTAGGCCTGCGCTCGGAGCTCGAGGACTGCCAGCACTTGAAGGTCCAGCGCGAGCACGAAGTCACCGACCTGCAGTTCAAACTCTCGGAGACCCGCTCGCAGCTGCGCCAGGTAGAGGAGGCCTCGGCCCTCGAGCTCCAGCAGCGCAAGCGCGAGTTCGAGCAGCGCCTCGTCGTCGACCGCGAACTCCTTCTCGCAGAGATCGAGCTCGTGAAGAAGAAGACGCTCAACGAGGTCGAGGAGGAGAAGCGCCTCAAGCTGGAGGACCTCCAGCGCGAAAAGCTCGAAGCCCAGCGCCGCAGTGAGGCGCTGGTTCACGACGCGCACCGCGAGGCCGACCGGCTCCTGGTCGAGGCTCGCGAGCGCCTGAAGGCGGCGTCGCTCGAGGCGCAGGAGCGCGAGGCGAAGGCCCACCAGCGCTTCCTCGAGGCCCAGGAACTCTATCATCTTAAGCAGGAAGAAGCCGAGGAGCTGCTCCGCCGCGCCGAAGCCACGCTCCAGACGGACTTCGCCGAGCGCAAGTCGCAGATGAAGGCCTACCTCACGAAGAAGCAGAACAAGACCATCGCAGGCCTCGCGCACCTGACGGACCAGCACCTCCAGAAGCTCGCGCGGGTCGAGGCCCGGGCCTTCGCCAAGATCGACGCCGTCAAGCGCAAGGAGCTCAAGAAGGTCTCCGAGCTGCGGGCGACGGAAATGGGCAAGCACCAAGAGCTGCGCGACGCCTTCGCGCTCGAGATGCGCGAGGAACGCAAGCGCGTCCTCCAGCAGCTGCGCAAGGTCCGCGAGGAACAGGAGCGCGAGCTGGCGGACGCGAAGAAGCTCGCGCTGCAGAACTTGAACCAGTCGAAGCAGAAGACGCTCGAGGAGGCGCGCGCCGAGATTCAGCGCGAGAAAGAGCAGTTCGAGAACTCCAAAGAGCAGCGGCTCGTGACCGCGACCCGATCGGTGGTGAAGCTTCTTTCGTCGCAGCTAGCGCTGCCGGAAGGACTCGAGGCGCAGGTGAAGACCTCGCTGCAGCAGGCCCTCAACGGGAAGTTCTCGGTGACGACGCAGACAGGAGAGAAGATCCTCGATTTTAACCCGCTCAAGCAGAAGGCCGTGCTTCCGGTGCTCCGCAAGTACGCCCTGCGCTTCGGTGTCCCCGCTGCTGCGGCCCTCGTCCTCGGCCTCGACGTCGGCGGTGTGCGGACCCGGAGCCTCGACCTCGCGAAGACGGCGCTCCAGCAGAAAGAGTCCGCGGCCGAGAAGTTCGTCCAGCAGCAGAAGCAGGAGTGGAAGGAAAAGAATACCTTCACCCCTCCGACGACGCCGGAGTACAAGGCGAGCTACGTCGACAACGTGCTCTACACCACCGACTTCCTCAGCGTGGTGGAGCAGGAGGCCTTCCAGAACGAGTGGATCCTCAAGCTCCACGATTTCATCACCCGAGACTTAGAGCTCTCCGAGGACGTGGCCATCGGCTACATCTCGTCGGAGGGGGCCCTCCTCAAGGAGCTGAGCCTCGCGCGCGCGGACATCCACCCGAGCTTCAAGGACCAGGGGATCAGGAAGATGCAGGACAGCGAAGCCGCTCACCTCGGCTGGCTCGCGACGAAGGTCACTCCGGAGCCGAAGCTCCAGCGGCTCTACGAGTTCCGCCGCAACTTCTACCAGGACTACTATCGGCAGAACGTGCAGGCGAAGCGCTCGACGGCGTCTGAGCCGGCGATGAAACCTTAGCGGAACCCGTGTCCGCCGAGCTCCGACTTTCTTAGCCACACCACGCCCGCGAGGGCCAGGTAGAGGGGGAGCGAGAGTAGGTTGAGGGCTTCCCACAAGCCGCCGACCGGAAAACCTTCCAGCATGCCGCTGAAGGAGAGCAGGCCGGCCGTGAGCCAGAAGCCGAAAGCGTAGTGGTAGGCCCAGGTCTTCTTGCGCAAGAGGAAGGCGTAGAAGAAGAGGTTCACGGCGACGAAGGCGAAGAGCATGAAACCGAGAGTGTTCGCCAGAAGTGCGGTAAGTTCGCTCTGGAAATTTTCGTCGAGCTCTTGCCAGCTCAGGCCTCGGAAAGAAAGTGAGAGGGACCAGAGCCTCGGTCCCATCTGTGTGGCCTCCCAGTACTTCATGAAATAGACGGTGGTCATCATGTCAGCAACGATGCCGCCGAACACGCTGGCCCGGAGGACATGATCGATAGGCAGCGCACGGAGTTTTTCTTTCAGCATGAAAAAAGTATCCTCGAAGAGAGACGACTTGTCTCATAATAGCAATATGCTCTTTTTGCTCTTCGTCGTAACGGTCATCGGCTCTGTCCTTTCCGGGCTCACTGGTCTTGCCGGCGGTGCCGTTATTCTCGGGGGCCTGATGCTCTTCTACGCGCCGGTGGAGGCCCTGGCGCTGCACGGTTGGATCATGAGTGTGTCCAACGGAGCGCGCTCGCTTTTGTGGTGGAGAAGCGTCTCCTGGCGGCTCGTCGCACTCTTCAGTTTGATGCTGATTCCGGGAGCCTACCTCGGGGGCCTCGCCGTGCCTTTCTTCTCCCCGGCCGCCGTGGAGCTCTTCCTCGGCGTTTTGATCCTGCTGCTGGCCTATGACTTTTTTCCCACTCCAAGACTCCTCTCCACCGGCAGCGGAGCTCTGCTCTTCTGGGGACTGGTGTGTGGCGCGCTAAGCATGTTCGCCGGCGTGGTCGGGCCTCTCCTGAATCCCGTCTTCGACCGCCTCGGACTCAAGCGCGAAGGGCTGGTTGCCACCAAGAGTGCCTGCCAGCTGCTCTTGCACCTGGCGCGCATCACAAGTTACGGCACGGTGGTGGGAGTGGACTACGGGCGTTTTAGTTTCGAGCTGATGCTCTTGGTGGGAGCGGCGTTGCTAGGAATCGCACTGTCGAGGCCAGTGGGTCGGCGCCTGAGCGACGGGCAAGTGCGCTCGCTCATCAGAGTGCTCCTGACCATCATCGGAGTGAAGAACGTGGCCTACGGGAGCTACCTGCTGCTTAGCTAAGGAAGAGCTTTGGCTCGGGGTACTCCCAGTAGTACTGGGCGTCCGCGCCGGGGATTTTTACCTTGGCAAGCGAGACGGGGATGGCCCCGAGGCGGCGGATTTTCTCCGACCAGGTCTGCATGGCCAAAGACACGCGGTGCTGGAGTTCGTTGGCCTTGTCGGAGTTGTTTTTGAAGTAAGCGAGCTGCGCGTTGAGGTTGTTGAGCTCTTTTTTGGTGCGCGTGGTGATGATCATGAGGAGTGAGACGAGTTCGAGGGCCTCTTCATGAGAGAAGACGCGCGTCTGGTCGAGACGGTTCAGGGTGGCCAGCGAGATATTTTCAATGTGCGTTATGTCGCTCATGGTTACTCGTAATTCCCTTGTCTTAGCTTGCGGTCTACATCTTTTTTAGCCGAAGCGTCACGTTTATCATAGAGCTTTTTGCCTTTGGCCAAAGCGATTTCACACTTCACGCGGGAGTCTTTGAAATAAAGTTGGGTAGGAATCAGGGTCAGGCCCTTTTGCGCCATGCGTTTATTGATCTCCATGATCTGATCTTTATGTAGTAAAAGCTTACGCTTACGGTTCTCTTCGTGGTTGTTCACGTTGCCGAAGGCGTAGTGGGGGATGGTGAGATTGTAGAGCCAGGCCTCGCCCTTGCTATCGATGGTAACGAAGGCCTCGGCGATGGTGGCCTTGCCCTCGCGCAGGCTTTTGACCTCGGTACCCTGGAGCACCAGGCCTGCCTCGTACTTCTCCTCGAGGAAGAAATCGTAGCCGGCGCGAGAGTTTTTAACGATGACCTTGATGCCCATAGGGATGAGAGATTAAACCATCCGCTGGCGCTGGTCCAGTTGCCACAGTCGTAGCAGGGTGGGGAGGTCGAGGGCCTCGGCGCGGATGGTTTCAGGGACCTGGGCGCCGCGGAACGCGTCCACCGTGAAGGCCTGGCCCCAGCGCTCTTTGAGCTGGCCCTGCAGCTGCTTGCGGCGGTTAGCGAAGACCGCGCGCAGGAAGTTCTCTAGTAAATCCCATTCAGCGATTGGAACAAGTGGCTCGGCTTTGCGCGTGAAGCTTAAGACTTGGCTGTGCACCTTCGGCGGCGGCGAGAAGGCCCCGGGGGGAGCGTCGCACACCCGGCGCACGTCGAAGAAGATCTCCGCCAGCGCGTTGAGCGAGCTCATGGTGTTCTTGCCGGGCCGCGGGTGAAACTTCTCCGCCACTTCTTTCTGGTACATCAGCGTCATGCGCGTGATCGCCGGCGTGCGCATGAAGGCAAGGGTCAGCGGCACGGAGACGTTGTAGGGGAGGTTCGACACTAGCCAGGTGCGTGTCTGCCTGCGCTCCCGCAGCAGCGTCGGGAGGTCCACCTCGAGGGCGTCTCCCATGATGACGTTCTCGCTCCCCAGCAGCTCCGCCAAGAGCGGTTGAAAGCGCGTGTCCATCTCGAGCACCGTGAGCGGCAGGCCCTGCGCCTTGAGCTTCGGCGTCAGCACCGCCGGGCCCGGGCCCACTTCGATGATGCCGTCGCAGCCGGGCGGCAGGTCCGTCGTGATGGCGTCGATGATCTTCGGCGCGTGCAGGAAGTGTTGGCCAAAGCGCTTGTTGGCCTCCGGAAAGCGTCCCATCAGCGCACCGGTGGCTTTTCCACCAGCCGGCTGTGGGCGTCCAGCGAGAGGCAGGCCGGGAAGCTCACGCGGGCCGCGGGGGTGCGCAGCGCCCAGTTGGCGATCATGGCGGCATTATCCGTACAGAAACGCGCTTCCACGAAGTGCGCTCGGGGCAGGGCCCGGCGCAGCTCGCTGTTCATCGCCACGCCACCGCCGACGACGATCGGGAGGGTGTGCAGCTGGTGCC
>DAIPJL010000162.1:0-6926 GCA_036770305.1 Bacteriovoracaceae bacterium
CCCCTCCACCGGCGGCGCGATGCCGTACTCTTTCAGTTTACGTTTGCCCGCTTCGCTCATCCAGTCTGTGGTCCAGGCCGGCGAAAGCTGGGTCTCGATTCGGAGCTCGCCGATGCCGGCGAGCTCGCGGCGGATCTCGTCTTCGATCGTGTTCATGGCCGGGCAGCCGGAGTAGGTCGGCGTGATGACAATGGTGACGGCGGTGCCGTCGACCCGCACGGCGCGCACGATGCCGAGGTCGAGCACCGAAAGCACCGGGACCTCGGGGTCACTGACAGCTTCGAGGAGCTGCCAAATCTTTTCTTCGCTTACCACGTTGCTCCGGGGTAGGTGCGGGGGAGAACCTGCATCTCCGCAAGCAGGTGGCCTAGGTACTCGGTGTGCGCGCCGGTCTTGCCGCCGCGCTGGAGCGCCTCGCCGACCGGCATCGCCAGCGTGGCTTCCTGAAGCACCTCGCGGATCTTCGCCTCCCAGGGGAGCTTGAGCTCCGCGAGGTTCACCGCGATCCCTCGGGAAACGAGTTCCGTCTCATAGCTCGCGGGCATAAAAAACTCACCGGTCCACATCCACAGATCCTCCAGCGCGAGCTGGATGCGGCGGTGGCTCTCGGCCGTGCCGTCGCCCAGCCGGATCACCCACTCGGCGCTCCAGGTGTGGTGGTAGCGCGCTTCCTTGACCGCTTTCTCGGCGATCGCTCGCAGGGTCTCGTCGTGGCTCGCGAGCAGTTTTTCACACTGCAGGACGTGGAAGGCGTCGAAGTAGAACTGACGCGCCAGCGTGCTGGCGAAGTCACCGTTGGGCTGCTCGACGATGAGGAGGTTCTTGTACTCGCGGTCGGAGCGCAGGAAGGCCAGGTCGTCTTCGGTCTTGCCCTCCCCGACGAGCTGCGCGGCGTACTGGTAGAGCGAGCGCGACTGGCCGATGAGGTCCAGCGCGATGTTCGACTTGGCGATGTCCTGCTCGAGGATGAAGCTGTGGCCGCACCACTCGGCGATGCGCTGGCCAAGCACGAGGTTGGTGTCGGCGAGGTGGAGGGTGTAGTCGACGAGGGCGCTCATCACATGTGCTCGATGTCGTCGGGGACGTCGTAGAAGGTCGGATGCCGGTAGACCTTGTCCTCCGCCGGATCGAAGAAGGCCTGCGCCTCGTCCGGGTTCGAGGCGTGGATGAACTTCGACTCCACCACCCAGATGCTCACGCCCTCTTGGCGGCGCGTGTAGACGTCGCGGGCGTTCTCCATCGCCATGCGCGCGTCGGCGGCGTGGAGGCTGCCGACGTGCTTGTGGTCGAGGCCCTGCTTCGAGCGGATGAACACTTCCCAGAGAGGCCAGTCAGTTTTCTTTGTCATGCTAGGCTTCCTTCAACTTTCTTTCACTGCGACGGGTGCGTTTCTCGGCGTGGGCCGCGGCGGCTTCGCGGACCCAGGCGCCGTCCGCGTGCGCCTTCCGGCGGGCATCGAGGCGCTGCTTGTTGCACGGGCCCTGGCCCTTCACCACGCGCCAGAATTCCTCCCAGTCGACGTCGCCGAAGTCGTAGCCCTGCTTCGCCTCGTTCCACTTGAGCTTCTCGTCGGGGACCGTGAGGCCCAGGAACTCGGCCTGGGGGACCATCATGTTGACGAATTTCTGGCGGAGTTCGTCGTTGGAGAAGCGCTTGATCTTCCAGCGCATGGAGAGCTCGCTGTTGCCGGACTCTTCGTCGCGCGGGCCGAACATCATGAGAGTCGGCCACCACCAGCGGTTGAGCGCGTCCTGGGCCATCGCCTTCTGCGCCGGAGTGCCTTTGCTGAGGGCCATCATGATCTCGAAGCCCTGGCGCTGGTGGAAGCTCTCTTCCTTGCACACGCGCACCATGGCGCGCGCATAGGGGCCGTAGGAAGTGCGACACAGCGGCACCTGGTTGAGGATCGCCGCGCCGTCGACCAGCCAGCCGATGGTGCCCATGTCCGCCCAGGTGAGGGTTGGGTAGTTGAAGATCGAAGAGTACTTCGCCTTGCCCGAGTGCAGGTCCTCGATGGCCTGCTCGCGGCTCATGCCCAGGGTCTCCATGGCGCTGTAGAGGTAGAGCCCGTGGCCCGCTTCGTCCTGCACCTTCGCGAGCAGCGTGGCCTTGCGCCGG
The DNA here is from genome assembly GCA_036770305.1 of Bacteriovoracaceae bacterium. Classification (GTDB taxonomy): domain Bacteria; phylum Bdellovibrionota; class Bacteriovoracia; order Bacteriovoracales; family Bacteriovoracaceae; genus UBA6144. The sequence continues at coordinate 2,119 of DAIPJL010000162.1, forward strand.
AGCGAGGGCGCGCGCGTGATCCAGTTCCCTTCCGGGAGCATGCCGACCACTTCGGAGTGGGCGTGTTGAGAGATCTGGCGAATCAGCGTTTTGCGATAGGCCTCTGGCATCCAGTCTTTCGGCTCGATGCGCACTTCGCTATCAATTTTTTTATCGAAGATCTCTTGCTCGGTCATGGCGCCTCACTTGATATCGAAATTGACTCGTACCTTAGCACTCTTCGGATGGGCCTGACAGGTCAACACGAAGCCGCGGCGGATTTCATCTTCATCTAAGGAATAGTTTACATCCATTTCCACTTCGCCCTCTTGGATATTTGCCCGACAGGTGGCGCAGACCCCGCCCTTGCAGGCGTAGGGAAGATCCGCGCCGGAGCGAAGCGCAGCGTCCAGCAGACTTTCGCCCCCTTGAGCGAGGTCGAAATTTGTCTCAACTCCGTCTAGCACCAACGTGATCTGCGACGTAGGTCCGACGGCGCCCTGCTTCTCCCGCGCCGCTTGCAGGGCCTTCGCCTTGCCGGAGAAGAAAAGCTCAAAGTGGATGTTCTTGGCCGGCAGCCCCTGCTGCGCCAGCACGTCGCGCGCCGTGAGGATCATCTCCTCCGGCCCACACAGGAGAGCTTCGTCGATGCTTTCGACGGGGATGAGCTTCTCGACGATGTGCGCGCACTTCTGCGCATCGATGCGGCCCGCGAGGAAGGGCGCTTCCGCTCGCTCGCGGCTCAGAACGTGGAAGAGGCTCAACCGCGTGAGATGGCGGTTCTTGAGGGCCTCGAGGTCACTCTTGAAGATGATCGTGGCGCGGGTGCGGTTGCCGTAGATCAGACTCACGCGGCTCTTCGGCTCCGTCTCCAGAATGGTTTTCGTCAAAGACAAGATGGGCGTGATCCCCGAGCCCGCCGCGATCATCAGATAGTGCTTTTCCTGCAGCGGATTTAGCGCCAGTGTGAAATGCCCGTCCGCCGGAGCCACCTCGAGGGTGTCGCCGACCCTCAGCTCATCGTTGGCAAAGCTCGAGAAAGCACCGCCCTCGATTTTTTTGATCGCCACGCGCAGCTCATGGTCCTGGGGAGCCGAGCAGATGGAGTACGAACGGCGCAGCTCTTCACCCTTCACCACGGCCTTGAGCGTGAGGTGCTGACCCGGTTTGAAACTAAAAACCGCTCGGTGCTCGGCGGGGACCGCAAAACCGATCGATACGCACTCGGCGGTTTCACGCCGAAGATCGCTGATTTTCAGAGGGTAAAAGCTTTGTTTCATGCCCTCACAGTGTGACAAATTTCCGGCGCGTCAGTCCAGACCTGCTGCTCAAAAATACCGCATTTCTAAGGAGAATCAGCCTTTTCCTAGCAAAAGGCCCGACTGCTGGTAGACCTCGGCGAGGGTTTTCTGGGCCCTCACCTGGGCCCGCTTGGCCCCCTGGGCCATCAGACGGTCGAGCTCGCCTTTATCTGCCATGAGGTGCTTGTAGCGCTCTTGTACGGGCCGCAAAGTTTCCACCACCAGTTCCGCTAGATCGACTTTCAAGTGGCCGTACATTTTCCCTTCGTAGGCCTTCTCAAGTTCGGCGAAACTCTTGCCACCTAATACAGAGTAGATCGTCATGAGGTTCGCCAGCCCCGCCTTCTTCTCGACGTCGTACTGGATGACGGTGTCCGAGTCGGTGGTCGCGCCTTTGATCTTCTTTTCGATTTTCTTGGGGTCATCGATGATGGAGACGAAGTTCTTCTCGTTCTCATCGGACTTCGACATTTTTTTGCTCGGATCCTGCAGCGACATGATGCGCGCGCCGACCTTGCTCACGTGCGCCTCGGGCAGCTTGAAGGCGCCTTCGCCGTAGCGGTTCTGCCAGAAGCCCACGATGTCGCGGCAGAGCTCGAGGTGCTGGCGCTGGTCTTCACCGACGGGCACGAGGTCGGCTTGATAGAGCAGGATGTCGGCGGCCATCAGCACCGGATAGGTGAAGAGCCCCGCGTTGATGTTCTTGACGTGCTTCTCGGATTTTTCCTTAAACTGCGTCATGCGGTTCAGGTACCCCATCGGCGTGAGGCAGGTGAGGATCCACATGAGCTGCGTGTGCTCGGGGACGTGCGACTGCACGAAGATGGTGTTCTTCGCGGGGTCGAGGCCAAGCGCGAGGTACTGGGCGAAGAAGCTGTAAGTGCGCTCACGCAAAACCTTCGGGTCCTGCTCCACCGTCAACGCGTGTAGGTCCGCGAGGAAGTAGAGGCAGTCGTAGTCCTGCTGCAGCTGGCGCCAGTTGTTGATGGCGCCGATGTAGTTGCCCAGGGTGAGATCCCCGGTGACCGTACTGCCGCTCAAGATGGTTTTTTTACTCATAGGCATCCCTGCTACTCAAGTTTGGGGCAGACACCCAAAATGTCCCCTTCACACTATACCGATAAGCCCATGATTTCACTACGCATTTCTTGTGTCACTCGCCTCGAAATGGGAACTCATCGAAAATCGATAATGGACCGACAAGCGAATTGAGCTAAGTCCTAGGAGTCTCGTGCTAACACAGATCGTCTTCACCATGCTTCTCATCGGCTTGAGCGCTTGTGCTCCCAAGAAGTCGAGCGAAGCGCGCTTATCAGTGACCCTGAGTGGGATCACCTCGCAGCTGCCTGGTGGCCTGATGATCTACGCCCGCAACGAAACCGGCGCCATCAGCTTCGCTCGACGGGTAACAGGCACTTCCCTTTCCCTAGAGCTCGAAAACGGCAGCTGGAGCTTCAGCGCCATCGGCTGGGACGGCACTCAACCCCTGACCGGCGTCGTGCGCTGTGCGACCGCCACCGCGAAGCTGGCCGGTGACCCCGTGAGCATTCCACTCTCGCTGACGAAGTCGAACTGCGAGGCCCCGAGCTTCAACGCCGGCGGGTACTTCGATGCGCCGATGACGAGCGTCCAGCCACTGCGTGTCTTCACCTGTAGCACGCTCTCGGGCCTGAGCGCAGCCGCTGACTGCGGCGGCCAGGAGGGACTAGCGACTTCCATGCGCATCGTGATGCCCCAGCTCAATGGCGCACTCAACTCTCCGACTCAGACCGGCGGCATCGTCTCAAGCTGCATCTCGATCGGAAGTGCCGGCGAGTTCGCGCAGGCCCTACCGATCCCCGTCGGCGGCGTGAACTCTCTCCTTCCGACCCAGGTGATCACCTACACCGGAAGCTCGTGCTCCGGCGCCTCCGAGACCTTCTACTTCCCGCGCGGCGTGCACGCGACGAGCACCGTGCCGGCGAAGGACGCCATCTACGACTCCGGAACCGAAACGAAGCTCTTCCTCAAAAGCGACCTCACCCCGCCGGCGCCCACTGGCATCACCTTCGTGACTCCCGTCAACACACTCATGGCGACCGTGACGGTGACGGGCACTTCTCCCGGTGCATCGGTGAGCGTGTTCTCCGACGCCGCGTGCACCGTCGCCGTCGGGTCGAACATCGCCGGAGGTGGCTCGACACCCGTCACGCTTTCGCTGCCGACCGCGGGGACCTACACTCTGCGCGCTCGCCAGAGCGTGGGCGCCGTCAGCTCGCCCTGCTTCTCCGCCACCGCCCCCCTCGTCGTCGACACCACTCCTCCGAGCGCTCCGGCCTCCGTGAGCTGGGCGACAGCGGGGTACACGAACTCTACGATGAACACGCTGAATTGGGTCTCCTCGGTAGACACGGGCTCGGGCATTCTAGCCTACTACGTTGCACTTTACTCGGACGCCGCCTGCACGACTTCGCTTAGTTCGGAGGAGATCTCCGGGGCAGGTTCCACCTCCTTCAACTTCATCTCATTGTCGGACAATACATACTACGCCGGTGTCCGAGCGGTGGACATGGCCGGCAACACGAGCAGCGTGAGCTGCAGCAACTTCCTGTCCGTCGACACCATCGCGCCGGACCCCGCGACTCCCCTGGCCTGGGGCCAGACCTCACCCACCACCGCCTCTGCGCTCAGCCTGTTCTGGGACTACTCACCGTCCGCCGACCTCGCCTCGCAGGAGCTCGTCATCTTCACCGGGCCCAGCTGCGACTCCTTCGCCTTCTCCATGATGCTCGGAAGCGCAGACACCGGCTACACATACAACGTCCCGGCGGACAACACCTACACCTTCCGCGTTCGTAGCTTCGACGTCGCCGGCAACGCCACCTACTCAAGCTGCTCGTCGAGCATGGTCGTCGACCGCATCGCCCTAGGACCCTCTGCCATCACGAATGTTGTCCCGGGGACCCCGGTCGGCAACGTCACCGCTCCGCAGATCATGGTGAGCGGGGTCGAGGTCGGTGCATCGGTGCAACTCTTCATCAACCCGAGCTGCACGACGGCGGTGTCCTCGACCACCACGGCGGGCGCGACCAATGTGATGATCGTGACTGATCCGCTCGTCGACGGAACCTATCTTTTCTACGCCCGCCAGATCGACGCTGCCGGGAACGTCTCCCCCTGCGTCTCTGCGCTGCAGACCTACGAACTCGACACGGTGGCGCCTGCGCTCCCGACGATCCTCGGCGTAAAGGGCACCGGGGACGACACCTTCTTCGATAACATGCTGATGGACTTCGGCAACGCGCGCTTCGGCTGGAACTTCCAGGCCGACGTCGCGACCTACGAAATCCAGATCCTCGACAACCTCGCGGCGCTCGCCTGTGGCCCGCTTTCGATCAGCGGCGCCCTCGACGAGTACACCTTCACGCCCTGTGTGCTGGCCAACAACACCGTCTACGAGTTCCAGATCCGAGCGGTCGACACCGCCGGCAACACGTCTTCCTTCGCGAGCCTCCGCTTCGCGAAGAGCTGGCTCACCGATGCGCCACC
>DAIPJL010000163.1:0-6914 GCA_036770305.1 Bacteriovoracaceae bacterium
CTTCGCCGTCGAAGCCAGGGCAAAGGAAAAGTCCGTCGGTGCGGCCATCCTTCGCGCCCCCAGTAAGAAGATCATCTACGAGCCAGCCCTGCTCGACACGCGTCAGTTCGAGTTAGTCGCGGAGTGGAGCTTCGGCCGCGCCTACCGCACCTATCAGATCGGCGCGATGATACGTGCGGTGATGGACAAACCCCTCGACGGACTTCTCGCACGAAGTTCCTTTAACGTCGAGGCGATCCGCGAACTCTGGCCCAAGCGCTTCGAGGAGGCGACGAAGAAGCGGCTCACGGCGATGGGCGTGAACGTCGCGGAGTTCAAGAGCATCCAGAACGCGGACGGACTGATCCTCAACCTCTCGCTTGATAGTTTGTATCGCGACTGCCGCATCAAAGTCTCCGCGGAAGACGGCCAGGGGTACGCGCGCCGCTACTACCTACCGCTGCCCCAGCTCGAGGCGAAGTTCCTGACCTGCCTAAAGCTCTGACGGGATCAGTCTGTTGAGACGCACGCGGCTCCTCCTGAACTTCCTTCCGCTGCTGGCGGTGCTCGGTTTTTGGATCGCACATGTCCTCATCGAAAAGAAGTTCGACTATTTCAAGTACTACGGGGACGATCCCCTCGCCGCCGACGAGGCGGAGCACTTGAGCTTTCGAGACTCCGCGGCGGAAGCGGGGCTGGTCTACGCATACGAGAACTCCAACGAAGACAAGGCCCGTGAGCGCGGAGTCCTGAACTACAAGAACTTCACTCCGGTGTCGACCCCCGTGGCTGTCGGCGACGTTGACGGCGACGGCTTCGAAGATGTCCTCGTGGCAAATGGGTTTTCCCGTGACCTACTCCTGGCCTTCCGAAACAGAGGAGACGGGACCTTCGAGCGCTTTCCGGCGAACTCGGGGCTACGGGTCTTCGGGCCCGGCGAACTCTCTGGCATCGCCATCGTCGACTTCGACAACGACGGTGACAAGGACGTGGTCTACACCTCGTCAAATCCCACGGGCGGCAACGAGATTCGTCTACTGCGCAACCGCGGCCGAGGGGTCTTCGAAGACGCGAGTGAGCTCATCGCCGACCGCAGCCTCGGAAGCGTGGTCACCGGAGTTCGAGTGATCGACGTTGACCGCGACGGCTACCCGGATGTGTACGTCACGGCGCTCTTTCGCAACATCCTTTCGCTGAATCCGGACACGGGGCAGAAGAACTCGGGCTTCTTCCAGCCCAACGCCTCTCGGCGCGACTTGAGCTTCGCCGGGCCGAACTACCTTTACTTGAATCACCGTGGGAAATCCTTCGCGCGCGTCGAAAACGCTGGTGGCGCCGGTAACTATCAGCTCGCCTGGGACGCTGCGATCTACGACGTCAACGGTGACGGCTATCAGGACATCATCGTTGCCAACGACTTCTCCTTCGTCCGGACCTACGAGAATAATAAGGCCGGCGGCTTCGTCCAGACCACCACCTACCGCTTCCCAAACCAGTACGTTTCCTCGAACATGGGAGTGAACGTCGCCGACCTCGACGGCGACCAGCGCTTCGACTTCTTCATCACCAACGCCGTGCGCTCGACCTACTCCTCGAACAACACGAACCACGCCCTCGTGCAGCAGGAAAAGGTCGAGTACCACGACCGCTTCGAGGCGCTGCGACTCGGTAAGTGCGGCTGGGGGTGGGGGAGCCAGGTGGCCGACCTTGACCTCGATGGCCACGATGAGGTGCTGGTGGCGAACGGCTACTTCGACGACGGCGACCGCGATTACTTCTACCACTGGAGCGTTTACTCCTCGCTGCCGCCCTTCCTCGTGGCGAGTCCGGGAGTGCTGCCGCCGACCCAGGGCTTTCACTTCTCCTCCAAAGAGCGAAACTGTCTTTTTAAAAAGCGCACCGCGCGTGGGCCCTTCGCGGACGTGGCCTTGGCCGCGGGGGTACGGGATCTGGCCAATGGCCGGGGCGTCGCGCTCATCGACGTCGCCAACGAAGGGCGCTACTCCTTCTTGATCAGCAACTACGGAGAGCAGCTGGTCTTCTACCGGAACGTTTCACCGCGGCAGCACAACTGGCTGGGGTTTCGCTTCGAGGGGAGTGCCAGTGGGAAAGACGCTTTCGGCGCTAGCGTGACCGTGTCCTATGAGGGGAAGTCGCAGCGCAAGTACTTCCACCCCACACAAGGATTTTCTTCGCAGACCTCGTCCCGTCTGCTCTTCGGCTTCGGCAGCGATGCTCCGAGCGCGCTCCGGGTGCGAGTGCTCTGGCCGAGCGGAAAAGAGACCGAACACTCGGAGCTCGCTCTCAACCGCTACCACTTGCTTCGCGAGGGGCCCTGATGCGTCAGTTCATTGAAAAGTATCGGATTTTTTTTCAGCCGGTGGTGGTGAGCTTCTACTTCATTGTCTACATGACGCTGCTCGACGGCGATCGGAACTGGATGACTTTCTTGCCCTTGATCGCCTTCGCGCTGGGGCTCGATGCGACCCTCAAGCGCTTCTCGCGAGGGAAGTGGGAGTTCCCGCTTCCGGGGATCACCACCGGGATCGCGTCGATCATGATTCTGCGTGCGACCTATTTCAGTTGGCCCTACTACTTCGCGATCGCCCTCGGCCTGGGTTCGAAGCACGTCTTCCGAGATGAGCGCAAGCAGCACATCTTTAATCCGGCTGCTCTCGGCATCCTGGCGGCGGTGTCGCTCTTCCCGGATATCATCCATATCCACATGCGTCAGTGGGCGATTCCACTTCCGCTTTACGTCGTCATGTTCTTCCTTGGGTCCTTCGTGACGGTGGTGAACCGGAAGTGGCGCCTCACGCTGAGCTACCTGCTGGCGATCGTCGTGCTGCGGGCGCTCTGGGGCGTGGCCACCGGCCATTCCCTGGCCTACGCCATCGGAGCGATCGCAAGTCTAAACACGCTGATCTTCGCTTTCCACATGATCACGGATCCGAAGACGAGTCCGAAGTCCGAGCACGGCCAGCTCGTCTACGGGCTCATGCTGGCGCTGGTGGACTTTGGCCTTCGCACCGGAGAGTTTCCCTTCTCTGCCATCCTCTCGATTTGTCTGGTGAATGCGCTGGTGAACCCATGGCGGGAGCGGTGGCCTCTCATGCGAGGGGCTTAGTGGAGACGGTGGTCGGAGCCAAAGAGTCTCCAGCACTCCTGCGTTTTCTGCCGATGGGACTCGTGCTCTCCATCTGGTCTCTCCATTTTCTCATCGAGCGCAGGTTCGATTATTTCAAGTATGGCGTGGAGCGCGCACTGACGGAGCTCGAGGGGCAGCACCTTGCCTACGAAGATCACACCGAGAGGGCGGGCTTCGACATCTCGCCGGGCTCGTTCCTGAACGAACTCCCGGCCGGGAAGGGCATCCTCAACTACCGGAACTTCGTGCCCCTCACCATCCCGGTCGCAGTGTCGGACCTCGACGGCGACGGCTTCGAGGACGTGATCCTCGCGGACGGCTTTGGGCCCGAACCCATGGTGGCCTACCGCAACCGCCGCGACGGCACTTTCGAGCGCTTTCCTCGTGAGAGCAACCTCCTGGTCGCGGAGGTGGGCATGGTGGGAGCGGTGCTCGTGATCGACTTCGACAACGACGGGCACCGCGACGTCATCTACAACTTCAACGACCTCTTCGGGCTCAATGAGCTTCGCCTCCTGCGGAACCTCGGTGGTGGGAAGTTCGCGGACGCGAGCCACCTCATCGCGGAGCGCAAGCTCTTCAGCCTCGTCACGAGCATCCGGGCCATCGATGCGAACCGAGACGGCTACCCTGACATCTACGTGTCCGCACTCTTTCGCAGCGTCATCAAGGTGGACAGCAAGACGGGCGTCGCGCAGGCCGGCTACTTCCAACCGATTGCCTCGAAGCGAGACACGAGCTTCGCCGGGCCTAACTACTTCTTTCGAAACCACCGCGGCAAGCACCTGGAGATGGTGCCGCTGGCCGGCGGTGCTGGGAACTTCCAGTTAGCGTGGGACGCAAGTGTCATCGACCTGAACGGCGACGGGTACCAGGACCTCGTCGTGGCGAATGACTTTTCCATCGTGCGCACTTTCGAGAATGACCGACGGGGGAACTTCTATCACTCAACGCGGTACCGGATCCCCACGCAGTACGCCACGAGCAATATGGGCATCAACGTCGCCGACCTCGACGGAGACGCGGAGTTCGACATCTTCGTCACCAACGCCGTTCGCTCGACCTTCATGACCAGTAACACGAACCATGCGCTGGTCCGGCGCGAGGGGAAGGTTTTTCAGAACCAGTTCCAGGAGCTTGGCCTCGGCCGCTGTGGCTTCGCCTGGGGGAGCCAGGTGGCGGACCTCGACCTTGATGGCCACGACGAGGTCCTCGTCGCCAATGGCTACTTCAACGACGGCGACAAGGAGTACGCCTACCACTTTCATACCTACTCGTCGCTGCCTCCCTTCCTCGTGGGCGATCCTACCGTGCTTCCGAACTCACGCGGGTATCGCTTCGCCACCGACGAGCGCAACTGTCTTTTCAAGAAGACACTGCCGGAAGGGCCCTACACGGACGTCGCACTCAGCGCCGGTGTGCGGGACCTGAGCGATGGCCGCGGGATCGCGCTCATCGATCCCCTGAACGAGGGCCGTTACTCAATCTTGATCAGCAATAACAACGAACCGATGCACTTCTACCGTAACGTCTCATCCCGTCAGCACAACTGGGTAGGGGTGCGGCTCGCGGGAAGGGCCAGTGGCCGCGATGCCTTCGGTGCGATCGTCCAACTGCGGGCGGGCACGCACACGCAGCGCAAGTACTTCAACCCGGCGCAGGGGTTCTCCTCGCAGACCTCGGCGCAGCTTCTCTTTGGACTTGGGTCGCTGCCGGCCGGGGCTGTGGAGTTCGAAGTCACCTGGCCTAGCGGTAGGGTGACGAAGCACTCGAAGCTGCAGATGAACCGCTACCACTTACTGCAGGAAGGCGTCCCGTGATCCGCGCGCTGAAGAGCTGGAAGGTCTACCTGCAGCCCCTCGTGGTGTGCGTCTACTTCACCATCTACATGCTCGTGCTCGACGGCGACCGCGACCTCCTGGCTTTGGGGCCCGTGGTGCTCTTCGCTCTCATCCTCGATGCTCTCGTCAAGCGGCTTATCCGTGGGCGCTGGGAGTTCCCGCTGCCCGGCATCACCACGGGAGTCGCTGCCGCCCTCATCCTCCGCTCGATCTATGATGTCTGGCCCTACTACTTCGCTGTGGCCGTGGGCATCCTCTCAAAGCCGTTGTTGCGAGATAGCCGAGGTTGCCACATCTTTAACCCAGCGGCGCTGGGCATCTTCGCGGCGGTGGCCTTCTTCCCCTCGGTGGTGAACATCCACCTCCGGCAGTGGCCTATCCCCAGCGAGTACTATCTTTTCATGCTTTGTCTTGCAATCTGCGTCACCATCGTGAATGATAAATGGCGACTGACCCTGAGTTACCTCGGAGTAGTGATCGTGCTACGAGCGCTGTGGAGCTACTTCACGAACCACTCCTACGCCTACGGGCTGGGCGTGATCCTGGGCCAGACGACCTTGATCTTCGCCTTCCACATGATCACGGATCCTCGGACCAGTCCGCGCTGCGGCCGCGGGCAGCTGCTCTTCGGGACCCTCATCGGGGTAGTGGACTTCTGCATCCGCTGGGCGGAGCTTCCCTTTTCGGCGATCATCGCTCTCTGCCTTGTGACGGCGGCGATCAACCCCTGGCGCGATCGCTGGGCCATCATGCGAGGAGCTTAGGATGAGACATCTGCTAGAGTCTTCGTTGGTGATCTCCGGACGCGGAGCCCTTTGTTCGCTCGGGGCTTCGGTGCCGGAAGCCGCCCGCGCGCTCTTGGCGGGGGAGACGGGCGTCGTTGAAAATCCCGACTGGCGCGGCCTTCCGCATCTGCGCGGAAAACTCTTCGCGCCGGCGAAGTGGCCTGGCCCCGAACGCAAGCTGGACCGGAAGCTCACTCGCAGTTCCTCGCGCATGACCCACATGGCGCTCTTCGCCCTCCAGGAGGCCCTCGCCGAGGCGCAGCTGACACCGGAGCTGCTGCGGCAGCGGCGGGTGATCATCATCGGCGGTTCGACCGCGGGGAGCCAGAGCTCTGCGGCGGAGTTCATCAGCGAATTCCAGCGCCAAGAAAGCGCGTACCCTTACTGCCAGCAGTTCCTCAAGACCATGGGCCACACGGTGGTGAGCCACTTGGCGATGGCGCTGGGAAGCGACGTCCCCGTCCTGGGCCTCTCCGCGGCCTGCGCGACGGGCGCGCAGGCGCTGGTGCTCGGAGCGAACCTGCTTGCGAGTGGAAGCTACGACCTCGCGATCTGCGTGGGCGCCGACGAACTCGACCCCTACACGCAGATGGTCTTCGATAACGTCGGTGCCGCGAGCACCCTCCCACCGCAACAGACTCCGCGGCCCTTCGACCGTGGCCGCGACGGAATCGTACTGTCGGAAGGTGCTGGAGTCCTCATCCTCGAGCCCGAGGCACAGCTCCGCGAGCGCGGGGTTTCGGCCCAGCTCCACTTGCTCGGCGTGGCCCAGCACCGCGCCGGGGAACAGCCCACCTTCAACGATCGCACGGCGATCACGAAGGTGATGCGGGCCGCGCTGGATGACGCGGGCCTCGCTCCCGCAGACGTCGGCTTCGTGAAGGCCCACGCGACGGGCACGCGCGAAGGCGACGCGGAGGAGTTCGCCGCCCTCGATGCGCTCTTCTGCGAGCGCGCGCTGCCGGTTCCGGTGACATCGCTCAAGGGCCACCTGGGCCACGCGCTGGCCGGCAGCGGGCCCATCGAACTCGCGCTCCTCGCTGAAGCACTCCGCGTCGGGACTCTTCCGGAGACGAAGCACTTCGTGGCCCACGAGGTCGCGGGCCTCAAGGTGTCCCTCAGCGGTGAACAGCGTCGGCCGGAAGCTGGGGTCGTGCTGGT
>DAIPJL010000164.1:0-6892 GCA_036770305.1 Bacteriovoracaceae bacterium
GTCCTGGATGTCCTGGTAGTTCTGCGTCGCCTCGAAGTTCGAGAGCGCGGTCTGCAGCGCCGGCGAGTAGGGGACGATCTTGTTGCCCTGGTAGATCAGACCCTTGTCCCAGATGGACTTGAAGACCCACCAGACGGATTCCATGAACGCGGGGTCCATGGTTTTGTAGTCGTTTTTGAAGTCCACCCAGCGGCCCAGGCGACCGATGGTGCGCTCCCACTCGGTGACGTAGCGGTCGACGATGCCGCGGCACTCTTTGTTGTAGGCGGCGACGCCGTGCTCGGCGACGAAGTCGCTGGCCGACTTGCCGAACTTCTTATCGATCTCTTGCTCGATGGGCAGTCCATGGCAGTCCCAGCCGAAGCGGCGGTCGACGTAGAACCCTTTCATGGTGAAGTAGCGCGGCACTACGTCCTTGAGCGTCGAAGCCACCACGTGGCCGTGGTGCGGAAGGCCAGTGGCGAAGGGGGGGCCGTCGTAGAAGATGTAGGGCGCGGCCGACTTGGTCTGTTCTAAAGAACGCTCGAAGATGCGTTCTTTCTTCCAGAACTCGAGGACCGCCCTCTCGCTCTCGACGAACGAGAACTGGACGGGAGTGTTTTGCTCGGGAGACTGCGCCATAGGATTCCTTCACCAGGGTGAGTTGCGGGCTTTGAGAGTACCAAAAACTCAAGCGAGAGTAAATTTCTTGCCCCGCTTTTCCTGCCTCTCTGCCCGGGGCATCATTAGGGTTATGGCGCTAAGTTTCTTGTTCACTCTGCTGCTCATGCCGCTCGCGCTGGGCCAGGATAAACCCTCCGACGCGTGGGTCGCCCGTCTCGAGAAGACGGACTACGACTTAAAAGTCCAGCAGCAGAAGCAGCAGCGCTCCCTCATCGACTGGGAGAAGAATCCCAGCGAGTGGCTCGATGTCCAGCGGTGGATCCTGGAGCGCGACCTCAAGGACCGCGAGCCGGGCTGGCAGGTCCGGCTTCGGCTCTCGCGCAACCCCGAGAAAGTGGGACAGGTCTTGAGCTGCATTGGCCGCTGCCACGTCTACCGCGGGAATGCCCCGGCGCGGGTGCGCTGGCAGAGCTGGGTCCTCGAAGGGGATGAACTCGCGACCGCGGAGGGGTCCTACGTCTGGGTCCTCCTGCTCGACGGAACGCTCGTGCGCCTGTCCCCCCTCTCGTCGATCGGGTTCCTGGAGATCAACCTGGCCCAGGACCGCGTCTTTCACCATGCGCGGCTTAACCACGGAGAGCTCTACTGGCTTCCTCGCAGTGGCCGCCTCCAGCGCCTGAGCGACGCGCCGGAGACGGACACGCTCTTCCTGCCTTTGATGGAGTTCGGCGCCAACCTTTCCTGGTTCCAGCGCCAGCTGCGGCTCGACCGACAGGAGGAGTTCGAGCTCGCGAGTTCGCCGCTTCCGCTGGCGGTCCGCGAGCAGCAGAGTGCGCTGAACCGGCTCATCGAGGGGAACAATCCCCAGCTCCAGCGCTACCAGCACGAGGCACTCATCACCACTCCCACCGGATCGGCCCTCGCGCTGAACCGGGGCTTGCACTGGTACTTCGGCGGCGGTGAAAATTCTTTCCTCAAGGTGGTCGACGGTGAAGAGAGCGAAGAAGGGGTTCCGACCGCCGGAAAGGTCGAGTTCCATTTCCGCGGGTACCGCAACGATAAGACCGAGGAGGTCCCGGCGAACAAGTGGATGGCGATCTCCGGTGATGGCCGCACCCTGATTCCCATGCGCGACTGGCCCTCGGGCCTGGGCCTCGGCGAACTCCTGGTGAAGCGGATTCCGACGATCCTCCTCGCTCGCGAGCTCGCCCTGGGGCGTCGGCTCGAGCTCTTCGCTCTCTCGGACGAAGAACTCATGAAGCAGTGGGGGCACCGGCGCTGGGGCGAGGAGCTGAGCGAGCGGAGAGTTTTCTTGCTCGAGTACACGCGGCGGCTGGAGACGACGAACCTGCGCTCCCTCGCGCGGCTCGCGGAGAAGGACGAGTCGTCGGTGAAGCCGCGGCCCTACGACGAGACCTACTTCCGGGATGCGCTGTCGAGCTACCACGATAGTCTCAAGCAGCGCCGCTCCTACCAACGCGAGTCTCTCCGTGATATGATCCCCGTACACTACTACGGGCAGATCTTAAAAGATGCGCGACAACACTAATTGGAACCTTGTCCTCGGAAGTGCGTCTCCGCGCCGGCGAGAGCTACTCTCTCTTCTGGGTGCTCCCTTCTCCGTGGCCGTGAGTGCCATCACGGAGGCTTCCACCGAAAGGGACCCGGCGGCTTACGTCTGCGACATCGCTTCGCAGAAGGCGGCCGCCATCGAGCTCGCGGGCCCGGCGCTCTTGCTCACGGCAGACACGACCGTTGCCATGGAGGGAGAGTTTCTGAATAAGCCGACGGACCGTCAGGACGCCCACCGCATGCTGCGTCTGCTGGCCGGGCGCACGCACCAGGTCTACACCGGCGTGGTGGTCGAGGTCCGCGGCGCAGGGCCCGCGCGCTGGAGCTTCGTCGCTCGATCCGACGTCAGCTTCGTTCCCTGGGACGAGGCACTTTTTCAGGCCTACCTCGACACCCCTGAGCCCTACGACAAGGCCGGCGCCTACGGCATCCAGGGCCGCGCCGCGGCCTTCGTCGCGCGCGTCGATGGCTGCTACAACAACGTCGTGGGCCTGCCGCTGGCGCAGCTGCAGCACCTCCTACAAACCGAGTTCCTCCAACACATCCAAGGGAAAGGCACGTGGCAATCCTACTTTACTTCCTCGTCACTCTAGCAGAGGCGCAGCTCTTCGGCAGCGCTCCGGCGCCCTCGGAGGAGCTGCGGGCCCTCACCAAAAGTATCGACGAATTCGAGGCGCTAGAGCTCAGCGCGGGTTTCGAGGATCGCTACCGGACGCTGATCCTCGACATCGAACGCCAGTTCGACTTCCGGCGCTCGAGCTGCACCGAGGTTCCGGTGAAGGCCGAGCGGGAGCGCTGCTTCCGCGACGTCGTCGGCCTCCAGAAGCGCTACCTCACCAGTGGCCACCGCTTCAAGCGGCTGTACCTGGAGAAGATTCACCAGCAGCAGCTGCAGGGCCTCGACGAGGCACACGCCCAGGCCCTCAAGGAGCTCGAGCGCCAGTTCTAGCTGAAGCCTTGTCCCCGCGACTTACTGCTTGAGCTGACCTTCGGGGCGGAGGGCGACCACGGGGAGCTGCTTCGGACGCATGCTCTTGAGGCCGAGCATCGAGCGCTGCGGACGAAGACTCTTCGTCGGCTTCGCCTCAGTGCTGAGGTCGGGCTTGATGTGCGCGATGGGAGTGAGCGGGGTCGAAATTTTTTCTTTCATGGTTCCACCTAGGGTTGAAGTTGTATCCGGAGAGTCCGGAAGTGACAACCCAAGGTGAGAGATCACTGAGTTATGTCACTTCGCTGGGATCATTCGTTGCTTCAACAACGACTCCTTGCAAAGGGTTTACTTAAGCGTTCTTCTCGGTTTTGACAGAAAAAAACTTAAGTCACAAGCATAGGCCTGGAGCCTATAGCCTATCACAGTGCCACCGGGCCGGTCCCCACCGGGCAAAAAACACCCAGTCTACGGGGGGAAGATGCATTGGGAAATCAATGCCTTGCCGAGCAATTTCCCCCACTCTTGGTGCGGGCGTGCTAGCCTTTTAGGCATGAAGTTTCTCTTTTTCCTAGGCCACCTACTTCTCCTTAGCTCTTCTTCCGTGCTCGCGTCGGCACTCGAGCAGGGCCAGGCTGAGGGCCAGCTGGGTGAGAAGAGCTCGCCGCTCTACGCGGGGCCGTGGAGGCCCCAGAGAAGCTTCGACCCTTACTTCGGGCGGGTGAGCTTCGACGACGAGCAGTTCTACGGAGGCTTTTTCTTCTCGTACATCTGGAAGGACGCCCCTCACTGGTCGCGCTTTTTTTCTCAGGAACTGATCGGCGCCTCGACCTGTCCCCATGCCACTCTCGGGCGCTACTTCGACGAGCTCCGCTACGGCCACCGGTTGCTCGCGCTGAGCTACCTGCTCGAAGCGATTGACATCCAGCGCGCCGAGCTCGTGCGTCTCAAGAAGGGCGCGCTCTGCGAGCTCGACGTGACGGAGCTCTTGAAGACCTGTCGGCCGAAGAGCGAGGACATGAAGACCTTCCTCGCGAGCATCCGCGAGCAGCAGCTCTACAGCGCGCCAGTGCTCCACAAGACGCACAACTTCGTCGACTTCGAGCGCGAGTGGGTGAAGCGCGTGAACGCCAACGCCGCGGCGGTGTCGGTGCAGCGCACGCTCCTGCAGTGTCGCCTCGAAGGCGGCGACTGCCGTAACCTGTCGGCGGACCGCGCAGGGGGCCTTTTGGCCCGCGCCTGCGACGCCGACAAGAAGGCCTTCGCCGAGATCTGCTCCGAGGAAGACCAGCTCTACGGCGTCTCGAGTTCACCGCTCTCGACCTACCTCCTCGGGACCTCCAACCTCATGGCACTCATCAACGACGAGGGCCAGGCGCACGGGTGCCTTCGGCGCTTCGGCCAAGTGATGGCACCCAAGGAGCGAAGCTACCCGGTGCTCACGCAGCTCTCGCCGGCCATCTTCGCGGCGATGAAAGAGACCTACCAGGAGCGCTACCCGCTGGGCCGCGCCTTCGTCTACGGGGCGCTCAAGGAGTACCGTCTGAAGGGACTAGGCAAGGTCTTCGAAGCCACCGTGGTGGAGAGGCCCGTCGCCGTGGCACCGGTCGAAGCACCAAGTCCCGTCGCCCTCCCGGGACCGGCGCCCAAGGAAGAGCCGGTGGTCGCGACCGCACCCGTGGTGAAGCCCGTCGCCAAGAAAGCGGAGGTGCCCGTCGACCTCAAGTCGGCCTTCTTCATGGCCTGCGACATCCGCGCGCAGCAGGCCCTTCCGCGCGTCGACGTCGACATGCTCAAGTTCCGCTACGACTACGTCTTCAGCATGGCCGAACTCCAGCTCCTGCAGGAGAACCTCAAGCCCTACGTGGCCCGCGCGGCGCTCGAGGAGATGAAGGCCTGGGACAAGCTCGGGTCGCAGGACGCACCGGTGCCGCTCACCTTCCTCAAGTACCTCATCGACTCGCAGAACCACCAGGGGCTCTACAACCTCACGGGAGTCCTCGGCGAGAAGTTCTGGGTGTTCAACGACGTCGACCTCAAGATCTCCAACCCCACGGAGTACGTCGAGCTCAGAAACGACGCAAGCACCGGCAACGCCTGGCAGCTCTTCGTGCTCATGCCGGAGTGAATGAAACGCAGTATGAAGCATTCGGTCATTCTTTTTCCTCTCTTCCTTTCGATCTCCTTCGGCTGCTCCCACGCCACACGTAAAGGGAAGTGGGGAAAAGACGCCTTCCGCTTCAAGCAAAACCTAGGCCGGATTCTCATCCGCAATGCGCAGGACCCGCACGTCTGGGCCCCTCTGATCGGCGCCGGTGTGCTCGCCTTTAGTAAGCAGGACCAAAAGATCTCCAGTTGGGCGGCCAAGGAGACACCACTGCTCTCGAGTAACCTCACCGCCAAAGAGGAGAGCGACGAGGATGTGAAGTTCCTCGAGACCGCCTCCTATGCGACGGCCTTTCTCACCACTTCGTGGGACGACGGCGCGGTGGACTATGCCTGGAGCAAGACCAAGGGCCTGGTGGTGATGCGGCTTGGGCAGATGGCGTCCAACAAGACCACCATGTCCCTGAAAGGTCAGTTTCGACGCCAGCGACCTAACGAGGGCTCACTGACGAGCATGCCTTCCGGTCACTCTGCGCAAGCGTCTTCGTCATTTTTACTGATTCGCCGCAACCTTGCACACTCCGATCTTAATCCCTATGCGGAAAAGACGATTCTCTTCTTGAGCGGTGGGGTTACCGCCGCGACCATGTGGTCTCGGATCGAGGGCCAGGCGCATTTCCCTTCTGACACACTGGTGGGCTACTCTCTCGGACAGTTTATCACAGGGGTCGTCTTCGACTCACTCATGAGTCTCGATGCGAACGAGAGCTTCGGCCTCTACCCAAGTCCGCGAGGAGATCTCACGGCACTTTACTCGATCCGTTTCTAGTCCCACCAACTCACTTCAACCGCGTGCGCGCCGCTGGCGCGGGCCGCCGCCAGGCCCGGGGCCGAGTCCTCGAAGATGAGCGTCGCGCTCGGTGCGAGGCCCAGGCGCTCCATGGCCATGAGGTAAGGCGCGGGATGGGGCTTGGGGTGGGTGACGTCTTGTAGCGTGATGATCAGATCAAAGGAGGAGGCTAGGCCGGCGGCTTCGACGAGGGCGTCGGTCACCGCGCGTTCGCTGGAGGTGACGATGGCCAGGCGAAGCTTCTCTCTTTTTGCCTCGGCGAGGAAGGCCTTGAACTGGTGCGCCCCCCAGGAGGCGAGCGGGAGCGTCTTCAGGAGTTCGATCACTCGACGATTCTTTTCTTCCACGAAAGCTCTCACGTCCAGATCCACGGGAAAGCCGGGCCAGCTTTTGGCGAGCTCAAGGACTTGGTGATCGGCCATGCCTTTCAGGCGTTCTTGGATCTCCTCGGGTGGGAAGGGGGGCCTGATGCGCCAGTGCGCCGCCATGGATTTGAGCGCTTCGGCGTGGACTTCTTCGGTTTTAAACAGAGTTCCATCCATGTCGAAGAGGATACCACCGAGCTCTGGGAAGGTGCGGCGAATGTCGGCGAAGTGCGGAAAGGTGCTGAGGTGATGCATTTTAAGAGTTTGACACGGAGAAAGGGCTTCGTCAGCATTGAGTCCGAGCCGCGCTTGGGGTATCAAAGGCGCTATGAAAAACGATCTTTTGCGACAGTTGGTATTGGAGTCACAGGCCTACAAGCGCTTCGAGGACATCGAGAAGCTGGTGGAGGGCGGAATGGATCTGAGCGCGCTGCCGGTCCAGCCTCTCTTCGTAGCGCTGCGTAGCAC
>DAIPJL010000165.1:0-6850 GCA_036770305.1 Bacteriovoracaceae bacterium
CTCTTCCCCTTCGTCAGAACTAAGTACAACGCTCGCGCATGATCATCCACGTGAAGCCAGTCGCGCACCTGCTGGCCATCCCCGTAGATACGGATCGGCTTTCCGGCGAGGGCGTTGGTGATGATTTGCGGGATGAATTTTTCGGGATGCTGGTAGGGCCCGTAGTTGTTTGTGGAACAAGAGATCACATAAGGCAGGCCAAAGGTTCTTCCCCAGGCGCGCACCAGGTGGTCAGCTCCCGCTTTAGTCGCTGAGTAGGGCGAGCTCGGATTGTAGCGCGACTCTTCGGTCGCAGGGGCGTCGCTTCCTTCGAGATCGCCGTAGACCTCGTCCGTCGAGACTTGGTGGAAACGGAAATGAGGGCATACAGCAAGGTACTTGCGCGCAACTTCGAGCAAGGTGTAGGTGCCGATGAGGTTTGTCTGAATGAACTCATCGGGCGCATCGATGGAGCGATCGACGTGGCTCTCCGCCGCCAGGTGGATGATGGCGTCGGGCCGGTGCTGATCAAAAATTCGCTCCATCGCCGCTCGGTCACAGACGTCCGCTTTTTCAAACTTGTAGCGCGGACTATCCTTCACCTCGACGAGCGCCGCAGGGGTCACCGCGTAGTTGAGCTTGTCGACGTTAACGATCTCGTCGTCGTGCGAGCCGATGACGTAGCGAATGAAAGCGGAACCGATGAAGCCCGAGCCGCCGGTGACGAGGATTTTCATGGGATCACTATAGCGCTTGAATGTTATTTATGTAGACGAAAGCATACGACCATGCGCATTACGCAGTACTCTATACAAAGTTTCTGACACTCCGCTAAAGGTACTCAATGACATCTATGGATATCCGCTGGAAACAGCGTCTTAGCAATTTCTCTAAAGCACTGGCACAGCTTGAGCTGGCTGTTCAGTTGTCCCAAGAAAAGCCGCTTTCAAATCTTGAAAAACAAGGACTGATTCAAGCCTTCGAGTTCACGCATGAGCTTGCCTGGAATGTGATGAAGGATTACTTCGACTACCAAGGCGCTTCAGAACTCATCACCGGTTCTCGTGATGCAACTCGCGAAGCCTTTCAGAAAGGATTGGTAAGAGCCGGTGACGAATGGATGGAGATGATCAAAAGTCGCAACAAAACTTCTCACACATACAATCTAAGTGTGGCGGAGGACATCGTTTCGAAAATTCTTACTAGCTATTTCGATGAGTTCAAAAACTTCGAAGCGACCATGCAGGCCCTCGCTCAGAAATGAAGTACGGCCTCGATGAGCCGGTCATTTAAATGTGAGTATTGTGGACTGCACTCCATAATACACGTGTGTAATATGGAGCCATCTCCAAATTACTCACGCTCTACCTAGACCCTTTTGTGGCTAAAAGCCTCCGTGCATATGGTATAAAAATGGTATATCATGCCCATCTCAGCTCATATCTGCTCCGGCTAAAGGAGATCCCGCAATGAAGAAAAAAAAACTTACCAGGACTTCGCCCATGGATAACCTTACTGCAAAGGCCTTCGACAAGCTTTTCGACGAGGACAAAAACATCCTCGCCTACACCGAGCGGGATAAGGCCATCTTTCGAGTGAACGTCGATTTTCCTGCTTGGGCAGTTGCTGAGCTCGACAAGGAGGCCAGTCGCTTGGGCATCTCCCGTCAGGCGCTGATTAAAGTTTGGATTGCGGAAAAGCTCGACAGCGTGCGCCAGTAGTTCCTACTGCTGGCTCGTCAGCTCTTGCCACTCTTGGACGTCGCGCCCTCGAGCGTAGCAAAATAACTCAGCGGCGACTCGATCCGCAGCGCACCTTTCTGGTACGGGCGCTTGAGCTGGGCCACGAGCTGCGTGGCAGATTTAGGTTTGAGCTTCTCGGCGTAGTAACTCAGCGAGGTCGAAGGCCTATCATCGCTCCACTTCACTTCGATGAGTTCCTCGATCTTCTGGTCCTTGAGGACGACGAAGTCGACCTCTCGTCCTTCTTTGTCGCGGATGTAGTTCAAGCTGTAGCTGTGGCCCGTGGAGTCCTCGAGGAACTGCAGTCTTTTCAGGAGGTGGGTTGCGACCAAGTTTTCGAAGCGCGCACCGTCGTCGCCATCGACGTCGGCGTTATCGAAGAAGTAAACCTTGGGGGGCTTCTGGATCGCGCGCGGGAGGTTCTTGGTGTAGGGATTCACCGAGAAAAGGAGATACATCCGCTCCATCGCCTCGAGCCACCGTTTGACGGTGAAGGGAGCAACCTGGAGATCCTGGGCGAGGTTGGCGAAGGTCACGAGGCCACCCACGCGCGTTTTGAGGAGGCCCAAGAGCAACGCCAGAGACTGGAGATCGTTGATGGATGTGAGGTCGCGGATGTCGTCGCGGATGATCCGTTCGGTGCGCTCTTTTCGCCAGCGGCGCGCTTCAGTCTCGTCGTTATCGAGAAAGGGCTCCGGAAATCCGCCGACGCGCAACAGGCGCTGGAAGGCGTCGGCCGAAGTGATCCCCTTTGGTATCTCGTGAAGCGAAAAAGGATGGAGGCGCCAGTAGTGGTAGCGTCCGAGCAGCGAGTCGCCGCCGCGACGATAGACGTCGAGGCGAGCGCTTCCGGTCACTAGGAATTGGTGGCGCTCTCGGTAGACATCGAACTGGCCCTTGATCCAGTTCTTCCACCGTGGGTACTTATGCAGCTCATCGAAGACGATGAGGCCTTTGCCACCGAGCCATTTTTGCTCGAGGATCGCTCGGCGGTCTTCATCAGCGTCCCAGTTAAAATAGTTCTCGAGGGCCTCACCAGACGACAAAAGACTCTTCGCGAGGGTGGTCTTCCCGCATTGACGGGGGCCTCCCAGGAACACCATTTTCTTCTTGAGGTCCTTCTGAATATAAGGAGTTAGATAGCGCATGTGGCCATTTTAACATCCATGTGAAAATGGTCAAGGCTATTTTAACATGTATATCAAAACAGCCATGGATGAAAAGGGTCGCTCTACTTAAGGATTACCTCTTAGTCTCAGACACCGTCGGCGAAAAGAAGCCGAAGTAGGTCGCGGACTCGTTCAGGATGCTCCGGTCCATCATCGCCCGGTAGACTGTCAGGTACTCACGGTCCGGAACGGCGAAGACTGACTTGCCGAGGCCAAAGCTGCGCGAGGGGTTGGTGATGCCGAGGAGATCGAGGATCGAGGCCGGCATGTCGAAGTGAGTGAAGCGGTCGCGCGCTGCTCTGGGCATCTCCTTACCAATGAACTTGACGTAGATGTCGCGGCCCTGCGGAAAGGCGTCGTCGAACCACTCGTCGTCGGTCATGAAGAGATGGTCTCCCATGATCACCACCTGGGTGTCCTTCAGGTCACCGCGGCGCTTGAGCTCGTCGACGAACTCCGCGGCTTGGCGCGAGGTACAGGAGAAGGTTCCGACGATGCCCTTGCGACGCTCGTAGCTGCCGCAGCGCGGAGAAGGATAACCACTTGGCCCGTGGTTGTCAGTGGTTTTAATCGTGAGGTTAAAGAGCTCCCCTTTCCGGCGGTGCTCGTCGATGAGCTTGAGAGCTTCGGCGTAAAGCGTGTCATCGTGGATCCCGTCGCCCCAGGTGGTGAAGAGCCGCGGGTCTACTCCGCGCTCGCGGAACTGGTCCTTGCCGAGAACTCGGTCGTTACCGTGGGGGCCATAAAACTTATCCATCCCCGAGAAGCGGATGTCCGCTCCGACGATGAAGGTCGACTTGTACCCCAATGGCTTGAGCACGTCTCCGAGACAGGTGAGGCCCGGCAGGTAGGCCGGTACGCCGAGCTTCTCGAAGTGGTTTTCGAAATAGGGCTTCAGGGGAACGCCGCACTGGCTTGCGATCATGCCGGCGATGCTCCAGCCGGTGCCGGGTGCTTGCTTGAAGTCGGTGATCTCGATGCCCTCGAGGTCGAAGACGGGCTTCGCCGCCTTTTTCATCTTCTTCGCGTCGAGGAACGCGCGCTCGAGCGACTCGACGTAGATGAACACCAGATTCTTTGGCCTTTCCGGCAGGCGAAAGCTCTCCGTATCGGGTCTCACGTAGAGCGCAGAGAAATGGTCTTCGCCGGTGAGGTTCTCGACGTAGTCGTCGACGTTGAGCTTCTCGAAGAGGAAATAGGAAGCACCGATGAAGATTAGAACGACGACGGTGTTCACGGCGTGGGGCCAGTAGCGCTGGAGCGCGTAGGGAAGGCGGAGGTCACGCACCAGGCGGTAGAGTCGCCGTGCAGCTTCGAGGCCGACGAGGAGTATTGCGCGGGCCTTGAAGGTGAGAAGCGTGATGAGCGCCGGAAGCAGTCCGACGATCAGCAGGGCATTGCGAAAGGTCTTCGAGTCCGTGCCTTGCAGGGCCTGCGGGCCCGTGACGATGTGAAAAAGAATTTGCTCACAGGAGAGCTCGTCGCCGAACTGCTGCTTGAGCCAGAAGGGAATCGCCACGAATACCAGGGAGAGGTGAAAAAAGACGACTCTCAGACTGAAGATGCTTCTCAACCGATTTCTCACACAAACCTAACCTGCAAAGATGTCGTTTTAGACGACAGATCTACAAGCCTAGCAAAAAACTGGACATCTGCGGATGATGTTTTAAACGGTAATAATTAATGCAAATTAATGAAGCGGGGCAGCGTTTAAAACTGCGTTCTACACTCTTCATCCTTCGCTAGGCACTTCCCTGCGAGGGGACTCCAGGCATCGACATAGAAAGCCGAGGCACTCCGACCAAGGTGCTCCTCCATGAAGGCAGCATCGTCGGTGGTAAAGACAAAACTCGTAATCCCCCGGGCATGAAGATCTTCGGCGTACCGAAGCCGGTCCGAGCGCAGCCGGGCCGTGTTAAAGGCGACGATTCGCACCTCGTTCTGGATGATGAACTTGTAGTCCTTGTCGCTGAGTCCAGTGGAGAGCATGGGGATGAAACGCGAGTTGTGGGCGCGGGCGGCGAGGTAGTCCGCGGTGCCGAAGACTTCGACGATCAACCGGTCGTGAAAGGGAAAGGCCGCAAGAAGTTTGGCGTGGTCGCGGATCTTGTCCGTCACGAGGACGGCGGACGGATGGGCGCGAAAAATCTCGACGACGTCTTCCATGGTGAGCGGCGTGAAGCGGCCGAGGATCTTACTACTCTTGAACTCCGCGAGGCTCAGCGCTCCCTTCCCCTCGCGGCCAGTGAACTTGCGAAAGTCTTCCCAGCCGTGGGCGGCTACGAGGTGTCCGTCCGTCGTCTCCACGATGTCGAGCTCGATGAAGACGAAGCCGTTTTTGAGGCTCTGCTCCACGGCCTCCCGCGAGTTCGTGTAGCGATGGCCTTCGATGGCTCCGCCGGCGTGGGCGATGAAATGCTGGGGCGAATGCCGCCAGCTCTGGTCCGGCCCGAAGAACTGCAGGTGAATGAAGGAGTGTCGCTTCGGGAGGGTCATGCCGAAGTCGCAAGCCGTCAGCACGAGCAAGCAGAAGAGCCGAAGGACGAAAGCCATGGGACCTCATTTTCTAGGCAAATCAAAGCTGGGACATTAAAATTTTAGTCAAAAGCTTCACACAAGTCACCGAGGAACGAATCATGACTCTCTTCCCCCAGAGCGCTCGTAGCCACTCCGTCTTCGCCTTCGCCTGCGCCTACCTGCTCTTCATGGCCGGCTGCCTCTTCTTCTTGACGGACTTCTGGTACCGGCTCGACGGAGAGAATAACTTCATCGAGCTCTCCGGTGCCATTGCGCTCTTCGTCACCAGTGGCTACCTTTTTTACTCAGCAAAACTCTCCTTCCAGCGCAAGCACCCCCTCCACGAATCGGCCTTGCTGGTCGGCGCCGGACTCCTCTTCTTCTTCGCCGGTGGTGAGGAGATGAGCTGGGGCCAGCACCTCTTCGGTTGGGGAACCCCGGAGTGGCTGGGAGAGGTTAACGGCCAAAACGAAACGAACCTGCACAACATCAACAAGAAGGCCTTCGATCGCTGGATGGACCGGATCACCTTCGTGTTCGCCGCCACAACCGTCACGCTTCACCTGCTGAAGAGGGAACACGTCATCGGGTTCCGCATGCCCGAGGCACCGATCGCGCTGGGCTACCTCTTGCTCCCGGTCTACCGACGCCTGGACGTCATCAACCTCGATCTCTGGGACCTGAGCTACTTCGTGGCGCTTGCCTACGGCGTCTCGGCCGTCTTGCGCAAGGACCGAAAGATGCTCCGGAACTTCGCGCTCTACGCGCTGACGGTCGCGGTGGTGTTCTACGTCCACCGCTATCACGCGCACCTCCTAGGTCGCAACAGTAACACCTACCACGAGATCCGCGAGACTCTCTTCGCCTACCTCTGCCTTGCTTACGGGGTCCAGGTCTACCTGGACACCCGACACAAGCACGCGCGGGCCTAGCGCGAGATCGTCACTCGCCAGCCGCGCACTTCGAGCGCGGTGACCAGGTCCTCGAGGCTCGCCTTAGAGAGGTCGCTGCGCGAGACGCTACCGCCCGAGACCATGAGGCCCAGGATCTTATCGTGCGTCGACTGCCCCATGCGCCCAACCTTGAAGGCGCGATGGAGACCGACGTAAGAGACGCCGATGTGCTCGGAGACCTGCTTCATGTTCAGGCCGTGCTTCTTGAGCTGCGCCTTGAGTTCGTTGCTATTAATCTTGATCATTCCCTTACGCATAAAAACCTCACGAAAATTATAAAGAGAGGGATTTATAGCATATTTTTTTAATTTGCCGACGAGGAAATGGATTAAACGTTTTTACTTTCCGTTTATCACATTTCAAATTTGAATTTTCTGCTCGCAAAGCATCGGCGTTTCATTCTCCCGGCCCAAAACTGATCTAAATCTGCGCACCTTCGCTATCGCTATCTAGATTCAATTACTTACCTCTGAATTTGCGGTATATATAT
>DAIPJL010000166.1:0-6849 GCA_036770305.1 Bacteriovoracaceae bacterium
ACCAAATACCTTGCCCCGCTACTGGTATGAGCAAGGCCATCGAGCAATCGATAAAAGAAAAGCTTAAGAACATTTCCAAGAAGGAGGGAGTTGCCTTCGGTGCGCTGCTCGAAACCTTTTTCTTGGAGCGCTTCCTGGTGCGCGTCGCCAAATCCACGCAGCATGAAAACTTGGTTTTCAAGGGTGGGATGTGCCTCGGCAAGTACCTCGATCTCGGGCGAGAGACGCGGGATCTAGATTTTTTGGTGCAACGGGTAGAGTCCAGTGAATCAAAAATCCGAGAAATGTTCCGGGAGATTTGCTCCGTGGACACGAACGACGGAATTGCGTTCGGACTTACGGACGTGGGCCTTCTTTCTAGCGAGCACAAGAAGTACCCGGGGTATCGGCTCAGTGTTCAAGGAAGACTTGGGCAGATACGGCAACAAGTAAGCGTTGACGTTGGAGTGGGGGACGTTGTCAGGCCGCGTC
The DNA here is from genome assembly GCA_036770305.1 of Bacteriovoracaceae bacterium. GTDB lineage: Bacteria > Bdellovibrionota > Bacteriovoracia > Bacteriovoracales > Bacteriovoracaceae > UBA6144. Next base: position 472 of record DAIPJL010000166.1, read on the forward strand.
TGCTGGAGGTCGAGCTGCTGCAGGACAAGGGGCCGCTCTTTGAAGATTCCGTAACCCTCAATGCGTACCCACCCGAATACATTTTTGCGGAGAAGCTGGAGGCGATCATTTATCTTGGAGAATCGAATAGTCGGATGAAAGACTACTACGATTGCTATCAGCTGATTGAGAGTAGGGTGATCAACGAAGAGAGCTTCAAGGAAGCCGTCCAAGCTACATTTGCGAATCGAGGCACGGCCTTCAGTCTCGTGCCGGGGGCCGCCGAGGTTTTAGATCTTCGCTGGAAGAGGTTCGCGCGCTTGAATAAGCTTGGTGATCTCAAGCTAGCGGAAGTCATCAGAGTGCTGAATCAATTCCTGCGAGATTAACGGGACGCGCAAAGCTTAGTAGACGTAGCTCACGTTCACACCCATCGCCGTCGCCTTGGTTTCGGCGGGGAAGCGGTCGCCGGAGTCGGGGTCGATGGGGTCGAGCTCTTCGGTTTTGATGGTGGACTGGGTGTAGAAGCCGGAGACCGAGAGGCCCTTGCTGATGCCGAGGCCGAAGTTGAAGGTGGTCTCCAGGCGCGAGTCCTCGGCGGTGAGGTTCTTGTACAGCAGGTTGGCGGAGATGATGTCCTGCAGGTCGTAGAAGTTACCTTTGATCTGGCGGGCGCGAAAGCCCAGGGCGAGCTTAGTGAACTTGACCTCGCCGACGACGGAGAGGCGCGAGGAGGCCGGCGTGTCGTTGACGGGTTCGGGGTAGTCGGAGGGGATGTCGACGGTGATGGGGGACATCTTCTCGAAGGAGGCCTCGGCGCGCAGTTTGGGGCCGGTGGCGCCGATGCCGACGCCGTAGCCGTGGGCGGCGGAGCTGGTGTCGAAGGCCTCGGTGTCGCCCTTGTTGCCGGTGTTGGGGTCGTAGTAGGTGTAGGTGAAGCTGCCGTCGCCGGTGCGCGTGAGGTAGTAGGCGCCCAGGCGCACGGGGCCGAGCTTGATGGCGCTGCCGACCTTGAGCATGGTGTAGGTGAGCTCTTCCTTGACGTCGTTGGCGCTCAGGTCCGGGACCGCGCCGACGCGGAACTTGTAGAGGAAGTCGTAGCTCGAGCGCGCGTAGCTGATCCCGAAGTACTTGAAGTCGAGGGTGCCGCTCAGGAAGGTGGAGCTCGCCTCACTGGTGGTCTTGCGCTTGTCGCTGGCGACCTGGCTGGTGTCGACCTGCGTGCCGGACTCCTGGTCAAACATGCCTTCGATGGTGAAGCCCGGGCCCTTGCCGGCGCGGTAGACGGTGGCCTTCTGCAGCTCGACGTCGGTCTGGATGCCGTCGACGAGGTTGTACTTGGTGACGTCGTGCTGCTTGGCGAAGCTGCGCTTGCTCAGCTCCGCGCCGATGAAGCCGTGCTGGCGCAGGTGCACCACACCGGGGTTGATGGTCTTCATGGCCGGGAAGAAGGAGGCGTCGACGATCTGGGCCTGGGCGGAAAAGCTGACGCCTATGATCAGGAACGCGAGGAGGAAGCGCATGCATAATTTTAGATCGAAGAAGGACTGAGATAAAGCTTAAAGGCCGTGGAGTGGTGCGCTGCGCTTCAAAGCTAAAAAAATTCTTAGGCCACCCTTGACGGTGAAATTTCCGTGCCCATCAAAATGTCGATTTCATCAGCAAGGAGTGTGACGTGATTCGTGTTAAAAATCTCACGAAGTCCTTCTCCAGCGAGAGTGGGACGAAACGCGCCGTCGACGACGTGAGCTTCGACGTCGAGCCGGGCGATATCTTGGCCTTCCTCGGGCCCAACGGCGCGGGAAAGTCGACGACCATGAAAATGATGACAGGATTCCTACCGCCCACCAGCGGGGAGGTGCACTACGGCACGCTTTCTGTGACGCGCGAGCCACTGGACTGCCAAAAGCACATCGGCTACGTTCCGGAGAACGCGCCTTTGTACGGAGATATGCGCGTCGAGGAGTTCCTGCGCTTCTGCGGGCAGGTGCGCGGTCTCACCGAGGAGAAGCTACAGCAGCGCCTGGAGGCAGTGCTCGCGCAGTGCAAGCTCAGCGAGGTGCGCCGCGAGCGCATCGATAATCTTTCCAAGGGCTACCGGCGGCGCGTTTCCATCGCCCAGGCGCTCATCCACGATCCGCAGTTTCTGATTCTCGACGAGCCCACCGATGGCCTGGATCCGAACCAAAAACACGACGTCCGCGGGCTCCTCCGGGAGCTCTCTCAGGAGAATAAGAGCATCATCATTTCGACCCATATCCTCGAGGAGGTCGACGCCATCTGTAACAAGGTGGTGCTGGTGGCGCAGGGAAAAGTGATCTTCCAGGGAAGCGTGGCCGAGTTCCACGCCCAGGGCCCCGGACGTCCAATCACCGAGGTGTTCCGCCAGCTCACGGCTTCGGTGAAGGAGGTGGCGCATGCTTAGACAGGTGTTCTCTCCCGGCGCTCGTGCCGTCGCTCAGCGCGAGTGGCGCCAGTACCTCGAGTCGCCCCTGGGGGTGGTGTTCTCGGTGATCTTCCTGGGGGCCTTGGCGCACCTGAGCTTCGAGCCGGGCCGCGGCTCGCTCTTCGTACGAGGCCAGGCCGACCTGCTACCGGTCTTCGACCATCTGCCCTGGCTCTTTGCGTTTTTCATTCCGGCCCTTGCCATGCGCACCTGGGCCGAGGAGCGCAAGAGCGGCACCATCGAGCTCCTGCTGACCTTGCCCTTGCCGACGCTCGCGGCGGTGTGGGGTAAGTTCTGGGCAGCGTGGAAGTTGCTGGGACTCATCCTGCTTGGAACGTTTCCTTTGCCGCTCACGGTAGCGATCTTGGGATCACCGGACTGGAGCGCGATCTTCACCGGCTACCTCGGGGCCTGGCTTCTGGCGGGACAGATGCTCGCGCTGGCGCTGTTGGCCTCGGCGTCCTCTAAAGGTCAGGTGACCAGCTTCATCCTTGGGAGTTTGGTCAACGTGGTGTTCCTGCTGTGGGACGCACCGGCACTGGTGGATCTGCTCAATGATGTGTTGCCGAGCTTTGCTCTGGCGCTGCTGGAGAATCTGAGTCTGTTGCGGCACTTCGATCCTTGGGTGAAGGGCGTCGTCCGCCTCGGCGGTGTTTTGCAAGCGCTGGGGCTGATGAGTGTCACGCTGTGGCTCACCGCCCAGCTCATCGAGCGCGTCAAGGCGCGCTAAGGGAGAAGATTATGACGAAGAACGCTCGACCTTTCTGGATCATCCTGAGTGCCACGGCGACCCTCTTCACGCTTTCGGTGTGGCTGAGGCCTGTGAGCTTAGACCTCACGGCGCAGCGGCTCTACACGCTGTCCGAGGGGAGCAAGGCCGTGCTGGCGCGGCTGGCGTCACCGGTGACGCTCAAGCTCTACTACTCGAAGACCGCTGCGGCGAAAGGGCCGGAGGGGATCCGGCCCTTCAATAATCATTTCTACTACGTCAAAGAGGTGCTCGAACTCTTCGCGCGCCAGTCGAAGAACCGCGTGCGCCTGGAGGTCGTTGATCCGCGCCCCGATACGCCGGAGGAAGAAGAGGCGACGCTGGAGGGACTCAAGCGCTTCCAGCTCACGGAGACCGAGAGTTACTTCTTTGGCCTCGTGGCAAAGAACGAAGAAGGCGCGCGTAAGTCCATCGAGTTCTTCAACCCAGAGGACGAGGCCACGCTGGAGTACGAGCTCGCCAAGCTGCTGAGTTCGCTCACGCAAGGGAACAAGAAGCGCCTGGCGATCCTCGGGGGCCAGGGCGGCGGAGAACAGTACTTCGAGCGCGCCCTCGAGGAGCTCTATCTCATCACCCGGCCCGCGGCGAGCGACGAGGAGTTCAAGGAGGTGGACCTCTTGCTCGTGAATGGTGCGAAAGACTTCAGCGAGGCCAATCAGAAGGCGCTGGACGCCTTCCTCGCCAATGGCGGCAAGGCCATTGTGCTGGCGGATCCGCTCAAGCTCGGCGTGCCGGGTGAGGACGAGCTCAAGGGGCTCGAGAAGTTCTTTGCGGCCTGGGGCGTGCGGATCCCCAGTGGAAACCTGGTGGGAGATCCGGCGCTGGCAGGAGTGGCACGGGTGAATTCCTTTGCGCCGGCGCAGCGGCTGCTGCCCATTTTCCAGTGCCAGGGAGAGTGCCTCGCCAGGAGCAAGGAGGTGACGCTTAAGGGCCTGGGGCAGGTGGTGTTCTTGTACCCGGGGGAGGTGCGCCGCGAGCGCGAAGTGAAGGAGCTGAGCTTCACGCCGCTCATCACCACCACGAAGACCGGTGGTACCTACCAGGACCAGGGCTTCGGCATCAATAACCCGGAGCTGCTGCGGCAGAGCTTCCGCGCGCAGAACGCCGAGCTCCCGGTTGCCGCGCGGCTCACCGGTGTGTTCCCGCGCACCTTCCAGAGTAGCAATGCGCCGAAGGAGCCGAAGTCGGCCAGCGTGGTGTTGATTGCGGATCAGGATTTCCTGCGCAACGAGTACGCATTCCGGCAAACCTTCCTCGGCGTCTCGCCGGCAAACGATAACCTGAACCTGCTCTTCAACACCCTCGATCAGCTGGGGGGCAGCGAGGAGCTGCTCTCCATCCGCAGCAAGGGCCCGTACAAGCGGCCCTTCACGCTGGTGGAGGAGATCCTCTTCAAGGCGGATCAGGAAACGCTGGGCAAGGTGGCGCAGATCAACGCTTCGCTGAGTAAGTTCCAGAGCGAGCTCTCGAGCCTCGCCAGTGGGGCCTCGCGGGAGAACCTGGGCCTCATCCAATCCGAAGGCCTCAAGCGCCAGCGTGAGCTGCAGCTGGAGATCGCGCGCCTCAAGCGCGAGCTGCGCGAGGCAAAGCGCGCCGGCAGGGAGAGCGTCGAGCGCCTCGGAAGCCTGCTCTACCTCGTTAATATCCTCGCTGTTCCGCTGCTACTAACCGGTACCTACCTGTGGAGCAAGCGTCAGCGTAAATCCCATTCTCGCCAAGGAGTTGTGTATGAAAACCGTCACGCTACCCACGGCGCTTGAGTGGAAGTTTCCACTCATCGCCATCGCCACGATCCTCGTCGCGCTCTTGAGCTTCGAGTTCGACCGCCGCACGCCCCCGCCGGTGTGGGAGGGCCGCGACCTGATCGCGGGCCTCGAACCGCAGCAGCTCACGGGCCTGCAGTTGAAGGAAAAAGATAAGACTCTTACGCTGAGCCGCAGCGGGAGTGAGTTTGTGATCGAAGAGCTGGGGCTTGCGCCCGTGGACCCGGTGAAGCTCAACGAGCTCATCCTAAAGCTCTCCGGAGCGCGCATCGCTCAGGAGATCGGCGGGAAGGCAGACTGGGAGCGCTATCAGCTCTCCGAGGCACCGGAGCTCACGCTCGGTGTGCGCGAGCGCTCGGGCCAGGAGCGACGTTTTTATTTTGGCCGCGCCACTCCCGGGCAGCGAGGCCGCCCTGTGCGTCTCGCAGAGAAGGAAGAAGTTTTCCTAACCAGTGAGTACCTCTGGGCCTCTGTTAACCCGCAAGACTATCTTCTGAAGGAAGTGTTGACACTTGCGCCCACTTCGGTGACCAGTATTGAGCGCGTGCGCGATGGCAAGATTGTCCCGGTGGAGGCTGCGCTTAAAGAAAAATTCGCCCCGCTTAAGGTCAAGGCGTACTTTCGTACCGGGACGAGTAGCAGCGAACTTAGCGGCATTAACTGGAACGAAGAATTACTGCTAGAAACCGCCGACGCGCGCTACACCTTTTCGTTGGGCCGTCGGGGTGAGGACGGGTTCCTACGCGCGATGGCGAGTGAAGCTAGCGCAAGGCCCACCCCGCAGAATCCGACCAGCGGCTTCGCCGTTGTGAGCGTCGAGGAGCTCGCCAAGCGAGGCCAGCTCGAGCGCTTTAACCAGCGCCACATGCCCTGGGTGTACCAGCTCGATTCCAGCGTCGCTCAGGCGTTATGGCCTAAGTAGCCTTGAGTTAGACGAGATGACGAAACTGCACATGCCCGCGAATGCGCGCCTCGAACTCCTGCGCGTCGAGGGTGCTCAGGCCCCGGGCGGTTTTGCTGTCGCTCTTCTCCCAGCGCTGGAGCCACTCGTCGCCGAGGAGCGGGGCGCAGAGTTTCTGGGCGAGCTGTGGGGTGTTGAAGGCGACGGTGGTGGAGCTCTTGGGGCCCGTGGCCGGGCCCGGGCCCACGCTCCAGCCAGCGGCGAGTAGGGTGGCGCGCACGGCGGTGGAGGCGGAGTAGTTGAGGAGCTGGACTTCTTGGCCCTGGCAGAAGTGGAAGAGCTGGGCGAAGAGGTCCTGGCGCCACAGCTCGACGCTCGAGTGCAGCGAGAAGGGGTCGTAGAAGATCACGTGCGGTTTGTGGGCGTGCGGGAAGGTTTGAGCGAAGTCGCCTTGGATGAGCTCCCAGGAGATATGGCCCGAGGGGGATTGCCAGCGATTATTTTTTAAAAGCTCGTGCGG
>DAIPJL010000167.1:0-6813 GCA_036770305.1 Bacteriovoracaceae bacterium
CTCGGGGGTCGTGCACTGGATGGGAGCCGCCTGGTTTACGCTCTATCTGCTGATCGACCGTCGCGAACCCTTGAAGCGCAGGATCGCGGTGATTCTCTTCCTCACGCTGATGCTTTTTTTGCCCGAAAGCTATCGGCCAGAGGTGAGCTACGCGGCCCACCTCTGGGGGTACGCGCTCGGCGCCCTCGCCGGCGTAGTGTACTACTTTCTCCGGCGCGCGGAGTTCCACGCCGCCGAGGAGTACGAAGAGGTGAGCGACGAGGTCAGTTTTGACGATTGGATGGTCGAAGACGACAGAAGGCCTGAGTCGAATGACCCCAGTAGCCCACGATCAGCACTTCCTGTGTTCGAGGATTGAAGCTCAGCCAGTGTTTCCAAAGGCCTTCTGGCCAGTAGTCCGCCATGGAGTGGCCTCCGACGTCGAGCAGCGGGAAGTTGAAGGGCGCGGGGTACTGCGCGCGGGCGTCGGCGAGGGTCCAGCGCAGGTACTCGTTCTCTTCTGCGAAGAAGCTGAAGCTCGCGTTGAAGTACACGCCTTCGGCGGCGTCGCGCTCGAGGTAGAGACCGACGAAGTGAGTGTGATCGGCGCCGTACATGGTGGAGTAGTAGTGGCATTCCCCGGCGAACACCGCCGGAGCGTCGCTAGCCTGGAGCTCGCGACCCTGGGGGAAGTCTTCGAGCACCTGCTGCATCCACGGCGTGCAGTCGGCCGGGAGATACTGGCAGGAGTTCGCCGGCAAGGGGACCGCCTGAGTCGACAGAGAGATGAGGACACTAAGCGCAAAGAAGATTTTTTTCATAGAACAAGGCTATGAACGTGAGTGAAGCGAGTAAACTCTTCTGTCGTCGCAGGGGACGAGAGGATTTCTCAGCTGTGAAGAAGTCCGCTCGAGGATACCTCAAGCTTCTCACTCGCAAGCGGAAGTTTGGCATGAGCGAGGCGGTCGAGGGCCACACGATAGAAGCGGTCGGCGAGGATGTACTGAGAGCCATAGTCTGAGCAGGCGTAGATTGCCTTTACTTCCACCCACGCGGGGGCGGTGCCCATAACGAGCACCAGGGGAGCAGGTTCAAGAAGAAGGCCGGGAGTCGCTCGCATGGACTCATGGAGAACTCGGTGGACGAGTGAAAGGTCAGCGGTATGCGGGAAACGGAAGAGCTGGCCGCGCAGGAAAGGCCGCTCTTTAGCGGAGAAGTTCATGATCTGCCACTGCGAAATGGTGCGGTTCGGGATGGTGATCATCTCGTCGGTCATGGACTGCAGGAGCGTGGCGCGCCAGGAGAGCTCCTTCACCTGGCCGGCGATCTTTTCGCCCCCGGAGCGCAGTTCGATCCAGTCGTCCATGGCGAAGGGCTTATCGATCTGCAGGGCGATGGCAGCAAAAAGATTGCCCAGGGTTTCCTGCAGGGCCAAACCGAGGACGATGGTGAGCACGGCGGAGGTCGCCAGCACCGAGGTGACGCGCACGTCGAAGAAGTAGGTCAGGGACCAGGCGATGAGCAGCAGCCAGAGGATGAGTGAGGCGATGTTCACCAGCAGGAGCGGTACGCCCTTCTTGCGGCTCTTAAAAAAGAAGAACTCGTTGGCCGCGATCTGCAGGAGCTTGATCATCAGGCTCGCGATCATGATGAGTCCCACGAAACCCAAGAGGCCCGAGGCCAGGGCGCCGGGGGGGTGGGCGTAGAACTCCTGCTGCACCAGGAGTGTGTTAAGGCCCGCCAGCGGGAGCGCGATGAGCCAGCCGCGCAGCAGCTCGCCGAAGAGCTGCTTGAAGAGGCGGTGGCGACTCTGGGAGATGTCTCCGAGGGCGAGCTTGTAGAAGGCCCAGGCGAAGAGGCACAGCGGTGCCAAAAGACCGAGCGAGTAGATTTGATTGATGGCAAAGAGTCGCTCGAGCAGTAAAGTATCCATGCTTCATCCTAGATTATGCCCCGGGCCCTTGCCTATGCTTCATGCAAAAAATCTTCACCACGGCCGCTACCCGTTGCGCGAACTTGCGGCGAGCTGGCCCGCCCTGCGCGCGCACCTGCGGCCGCACCCGGTGGAAGGGGAGACCGTCGACTTCAGCGACGCTCGCGCCGTGCTCTGTCTGAACCAAGCGCTGCTGGCCCACTACTACGGCATTCGCCACTTCGAACTTCCGCTCGGCGCCCTCACGCCACCCATCCCCGGTCGCCTCGATTATTTGTGCTACCTGCGTGACCTCATCGGTCCCCTTGGAGCGCCACTGGTGTTGGACATCGGCCACGGCGCCAACGCCATCTTCTGCCTGCTGGGAGCGACGCACTTCGGCTGGCGCATGGTCGGCAGCGAGGGGCACGGCCCCTCGCTGAGCTGGGCGCAATCTCTGGTGAATAAAAACGGACTGGCGGGGCGCATCGAACTTCGCCCACAGCCGAAGCTGGAACAGATTTTCGCGGGGATCATTCGTCCTGGTGAGTATTTTGCGGCGACGCTGTGCAATCCGCCCTTTTACGCTAGTGCGCGCGAAGCCTTGGCCGAGAGCGGCCGCAAGTGGAAGCACCTAGGCCTCGATCGCAGGGCGAGTGAGCGCAACTTCCGCGGCGAGGGGCATGAGCTGTGGTGCCCCGGCGGGGAGCTGGGATTTTTGTCGCGCATGATTAAGCAGAGCGTCGCGTTCCAGGGCCAGGTCGGCTGGTTCACCTCTCTTGTGTCGCAAGGTGGTCACGCGAAAGTGCTGCAGAAAATAGCACTGCAGCACAGAGTCTCTGATTGGCGCGTCATCGAGATGCAGCAGGGACAAAAAAAGTCGCGTCTCATTGCATGGACTTTTGTGACGAAAGGCGCGGATAATAGGGCCTCAAAATAGTGAGGTCCTATGAACGTTTTGCTCTCTGTCTTTTTTGCACTTCTGAGTGGCACTCTTCTCGCGCGCGAGGCGGACGATAACCTGAGCTGGAAATTGGCGCAGGCGCGACGTGCGCAGATCGAGGAGGTCCACTACCGGCCTTCCTTCGAACTCACCAAGGGATCGGAGTCCTACCGCGGCGAGGTCGAGATCGAGCTCAAGCTCGCTCACATGAAGAGCGACCTCAGCATGGACTTTCACACCCAGCAGATCACCAAGCTTGAGATCAACGGCAAAGAGGTGAAGAAGTACCCCAAGCGGCGCGGTAGCTTTGACCTCCCCAAAGAATTCCTCGCCGCGAAGACCGTCGTGCGCATCGCCTACAGCAACACCTTCAGCAAGGAGTCCTCGGGCTTCCAGCGTTCGGTGGATCCACAGGACGGCGGCGAGTACCTCTTCACGGACTTCGAGCCCTACTACGCGCACTGGCTTTTCCCGTGCTTCGATCAGCCGGATCTGAAGGCGCGCTACAGCGTCACCGTGCGTGCGCCGCAGGAGTGGACCATCATCCACAACGAACCCGTGGCCTCGGCGAAGGCGGAGGGAGAGCTGAAGACCACGACCTTCAAGACCACTCCGCTGATGAGCCCCTACCTCTTTTTCCTCGGCGCGGGCCCCTACCAGGAGTGGCGCGACGACTACCAGGGCCTCCCCCTGGTGATCTACGCGCGCAAGACCCTCGCGCCCTTCATGGACGCGGATCGCATCTTCGCCACCACCAAGAAGGGCCTCGCCTTCTTCAACGAGTACTTCGGCACGCCCTATCCGTACTCGCAGTACGGCCACGTCTTCATCCCGGAGTTCGCCTGGGGCGGCATGGAGAACCCCGGCGCCGTCGCGATGAACGAGCGCAACATCTACCGCGGCGCCGTCACCAAGTCGCGCCTCGAGGGCCGCGACAGTCTGATCCTGCACGAGATGGCGCACATGTGGTTCGGCGACCTCGTCACCATGGAGTGGTGGAACGACCTGTGGCTCAACGAGAGCTTCGCCACGTACCTCGCGAGCATCGCCCAGGACCGGGTGATGAAGGCGGAGAGCACGTGGATGAGCTTCCTGTCGACCAAGACCTGGGGCTACTGGCAGGACCAGCTGGTCACCACGCATCCGATCGAGACGGCCGTGCCCGACACGCGCACCACCAAGGGCAACTTCGACGGCATCACCTACGCCAAAGGAGCGTCGGCCCTCAAGCAGCTGCACTTCTTCGTCGGCGAAGACGGCTTCAAGAAAGGTCTGCAGGCGTACTTCAAAACCTTCGCCTTCAAGAACACTCGCCGCGAGGACTTCATCGACGCTATCGCCAAGGCCTCCGGTAAGGACCTCTCGGCCTGGACCAAGATGTGGCTCCAGACCGCCGGGCCTCACCGCGTGAAGATCGACGCCCAGTGTGAGAAAGACAAGGTGACCCTGAAAGTGACTCAATCGCCGAACAAGTCCGGCGCCCATTCTCCCCACCGCACGCGCGTGGGCCTCTTCCGCTTCGACGGCAGCAAGGCCGAGCTGCTCGCGGCTCCCGAGATCGAGTACAGCGGAGCCACGGCCAGCATGGAAACCGGTGATAAAGGTGTGGCGTGCCCGGACTTCGTCATGCCGAACCTCGACGATATGGACTACGCGCTCTTCGCCCTCGACCAGAACTCTCTGCGCTACGCCACCCAGGCCATGAAAACGCTCCCGCGGCCCATCGACCGCTACGGCGTCTGGGCGATGCTGGGGCAGATGGTGCGCGACCGGGAACTCACGCCCCGCGCCTTCATCACGGCGGGCATCGAGGCCATCGCCCAGGAAGAAGACGAGATGCTGCTGGGCCTCATCGCCAGCACGCGCGGGAGTCTGTACTCTCAGTATCGCATTTACCTGACCAAGGACGAGCGCGCGGAGCTCGCCCCGGCCTTCGAGCAGGTCGTCTGGGATCGCCTGCAGCGAGCGCCCAAGGGCTCGGGCCTAGCGCTGACCTTCTTTGACTTCTACATCAACATGGTGCAGACCCCCGAGGGCCTTAAGCGCCTGAGCGAATTCTTACAGAAAAATGAAGCCCCGCGCGGGCTCAAGCTCGACCCGGACCGCCGCTGGCAGATCGTCAGCACGCTGGCGGCGCAGAACTTCCCGGGGGCCCAGGAACTCATCGCCGCGGAAGAGAAGAGTGACCCCTCCACGCTCGGCAAGCGCAACGCCTTCGCCGCGCGCGTGTCGATCCCCGAGCGCGCCAACAAGGAGCGCGCCTGGAAGGAACTCTTCACGAGTAAAGAACTCACCTTCTCGACGCTGCGGCAGGCCGGGGGGCGCCTGAACAACACCAACTTCCCAGAGCTCGCCGAAGCCTTCGTCGACCCCTTCTTCAAGGAAGTGCGCCGCCGCGACTGGAAGACGAGCGACGATCAGGCGGAGCTTTTCTTCGAGAGCTACTTCCCCGCGGCGCTGTGCTCGGAGCAGCTCCTCGAGCGCTCGCGCCGGGAGTTCAAGGGCGTGAAGCACTCGAGCCTGCTGCGCCGGTCTTGGCTGGAGGCCAACGACGAGCTCGAGCGCTGCGTGGAGGTGCGCAAGTACTCTCGCAGAAAACTGCTCTAGGCCCATGGCCCCGAAGAAGCTCAAGGACATCGGCATCGCGCCGAACCTCCTCCTCAAGGATGTGGAGGTCACGGCGCCCTACCTCTTCGCCGGGGAGCTCGACGAGTCCGGGCCCGAGCGCGAGTACCTGCGGCGGCTGCGGGCCGCCAAGAAGAACCTCAAGCAGCTCCAGTTCCTGGAGCTCGCCGAGTACTTCCATCTCTGCCTCTCCGCGCACTGGGCGACGGCCGGCAGCTTCGTGCCGACCAACGTCGACAACCAGATCCGCGAGGGCCTGTGGCGCCATCCGGAGATCCAGCGCCACATCGATCGCATGGGCCAGCTCACCCTCGAGTCCTGGCGCTGGGACTACCGCCAGGTCACCAACCGCGTGTGCGTGCACCCCGAGACCCAGGAGGTCCTGAGCACCCACGAAGGGACCTGGCTGTCGGTGGCCATCGGCGCCTTCTGCGCGCTCAAGAAGCACAAGCGGCCGCTGGCCGCAGACGTGCTGGCGGCCATCGTCGCGGAGATCCGCAAGGAAGAAAAAATCCTGCTGGAGTACTTCGAGACCAAAGCGACGAGCGAGTTCCTGCGGGCCTGCGCCTTGATGGCGCACAACCTCGGTGACCTCGACCGGGTGATCGACCAGTGGGAGCTGGGGCCGGAGGATCCGGTCCGCGCGCAGATCTACAAGCTCGGCCATCGGCCGCACCCGGACTACTCCCCGGTGCTGTGCTACGCCGGCGCCGTCAACAAGGCGCTGCTCTCGGTGGAGAACCACCGGCACATGTCGCTGCGCCAGCCGCGCTGCCTGCGGCGCTCCCACGAGTTCCTCGTGCCGGTGGGGCCCTTCATGGACGCCTGGGGTGAAGTGCTGGGTCGTTCGCCGCGGCTTTCGGACGCCGAGCGCGGGGAGATCGTCGCCGCGCTCTTCGAAGGCTACAACCGGCAGAACCAGGCCTTCGGTTACCCGCGGGCCTTCGCCGGCATGCTCCGCGCGCTGCCGCAGGGCCTCGATGCTCTCGCGCAGCACCTGCCCTTCGACCTGGTGCTGGAGATTAAAAAAAGCCCCTTCGCGAAAATCGCCGAAGCCTCGGCGCCGGAGTTCGCGGAGCACATGGCCACCAAACTTCGTCACTTCATCTGCCCACTCACCGAGTGGCGCTTTCCCGTCTAAGGAGTCCCCATGCACGACCTCTTCGTTCCCCAGTTCGTCCGCGCCCTGAAGAATTTGAAAGTGATCCTCCGGCAGGGCGAGGCCCACGCCCAGGCCAAGAAGATCGACCCCGCGGTGCTGCTCGAGACGCGCCTGATCGCCGACCAGTTCCCGCTCGTGCGCCAGGTGCAGATCGGCTGCGACACCGCGAAGCTCGCGGCCGCGCGCCTGGCC
>DAIPJL010000168.1:0-6797 GCA_036770305.1 Bacteriovoracaceae bacterium
ACTAGCCGCCGCCTCGAGACGCCAGTCGACGCCGGTCACGGACCCCGGGAGCTCTCCGTAGGTCGCACCGAGGACGGCGCCGAGCCTCTCGGTAGCAAACTCATTCTTCATACGCCGGAGGCCTGAAGTGAAGCCGGAGTTCGCTGACACCCGCCAGCGCCTCTCCCGGTTCCGGAGACTGCCGCGTGACGACGCCGAAGCCCGTGAGCTCCAGCTGAAGTTCGAGCTGCTGCGCAAGTTTCAGCGCTGAGGTCTTGTCCATCCCCATGAAGTTCGGCATGCGCCCGGCGCCCACGTGGCGAGACGACGACTGCTTCAGGTGAACCGTGTCGAGGTTCTTCGCGTTCGCTTCCGAGTTGTAGTTGGCGAACTTCGCGAAGTCTTTTTTCTTGTAGAGCAGGTGCTGCGTGATTTTGCGGAACACCGGTGCCGCCGCGACGTTGCCGTAGTACCCGTTCGCGCGTGGGTTATCGATGTACACCAGCACGACGAAGCGCTTGTTCACGTTGACTGGGAACCCGGCGAAGCTTGCGACGTACCCTTCGTACCCGCCGCGCTCGGAGACCCGCTGCGCCGTCCCCGTCTTACCCGCGATCGAGTAGTGCGGAATGCGCGCGGCTGTTCCGGTTCCGTTCTCCACCGCCTCCACGAGCATCCCCGTGAGCTGGCGCGCCGTCTCCTCCGAGAGCACGCGGTTCGACGGCTTGAGCTGCGACTCCGTTTGCCGCAGGAAGGTGGGCTGCACCAGGTAGCCTCCGTTGGCGATGGCAGCGTAGGCCCGCAGCATCTGAACGCCGGTCGTGGCGACTCCGTGGCCGAAGCTGATGTTCGAAAGCGTCAGGGGCTTCACCGTCTCCGAGCTCGTGAGGATCCCCTTCGACTCGCCGGAGATCTCCACGCCGGTCTTCTGTCCTACGCCAAGCTTGCGCATGGTTTCGCGCAGCTTCGGGTACGTGAGGTCGAAGGCGATCTTCGTGGTCCCGACGTTCGAGCTGTAGCGCAGGATGTCCGTCACCGTGAGCCACTCGAACTTCTTCGAACTCTCCGCTTCGGTGATCGTGTGGTTCTGCACCTTCAGTCGGCCATACTCGCAGAAGTACTTCTTCTCCGGTGACGCCGCTTTGTTCTCGAGCGCCGAAGCGATGGTGAGTGTTTTGAAGATGGAGCCGGGTTCGAAGGGATCCGTCACGAACGCCAGCTTCCGGCTCTCGGCCGGGAAGCGAGAGACCTCGTTCGGGTCGAAGGTCGGGTAGTTGGCCATCGCCAGGATCTCTCCCGTCTCCGCATCCATCACCCCGGCCCCACCTCGCAGCGCCTTGTGGTGGACCACCGCTTCTTTCAGGTGGTGCTCGAGCGCCCCCTGGAGTTCCTTGTCGATCGAAAGACGGACGTCGACCGCGGGCCTCGCCGTCGTCTCGACTTTTTCAAACTTCACGGGTCTGCCCTTCGCGTCCCGGTGGTAGCGCACAAGCTGCGCTTCGCCCCGCAGCTTCTCGTTTAGTCCGCGTTCGATGCCGGCCATGCCCATGTTGTCGATCCCGGTGAAGCCGAGGATCTGCGCGGAGAGCTCGTGGTTCGGGTACACGCGCGTACTGAGCGGTTCGAGATGAATCGCGTCGAGCTTCTTGAGCTCTTCGACCTGACTTTCGCTAAGGCGAATCTGCCGAGCGAGCCAGGTGTGCTTCGTGCGGTGCTGGACTTTTTTCCAGACCTCCCCGTAGCTCAGCTCTGGGACGACCTGCGTGAGCCCCTTGAGCTGCTTGATGTAGTCGAGGCCCTTTTTCTTCGGGAATGTGTAGATGTTCCAGGTGCGGACGTTGATCGCCAACGGGGTCCCGTTTCGGTCGAGAATGTTCCCACGCGCCGGGAGCTCTCGCGTCTCGCGCATGAACTGGCTTCGCGCGTACGCGAGGAGCCGGTCGCGCTGCACGGCCTGGACGTAGAACGCCTTCGCCGCGACGAGGCCGAAGAGTACAACGAACGCAAAAAATGTGATCTGGATTCTCGTCTTCACCGTGCCTCTCGATCTAAGCGCATCCTGTGCTTAGGGAATGAGGATAATCTGCTCGGGCCCTGGTTCTTTCAGGTTGAAGCGCTCGGCGAGGTCGCGCAGGCGCTGGACCGAGAGCAAGCGCGCCCGCTGGGCCTTGAGCTCCTTGTTCTGCACCACGGCCTTGCTGAGGCTCGTCTCCAAGCTGTCGAGCTGGTAGGCTTGCTCGACCGACTTCATCCGGATCGTGACGAAGAGCACGGCCATGCACGTGAGGGTCAACGTGAAGGGAAGGACCCGCGGAGCGAAGAGTGCCTGCAGGATCTTGTTATCCTTCCAACTCGCGGTCTTCTTGTTCCTCAATGCCATCATCCCCTCCATGGTGTCCTTGTCGCCGCATGACCCTTAGCTTGGCACTCCTTGCCCTAGGGTTCGAATCCACTTCGCGCGCGCTCGGAACAATCGGCTTCTTAGTCAATATTGTAACGCGCTTCTCTGAGTTCGCCACTATTTCTTTAAAGCGATGTTTCACGATGCGATCTTCCAGCGAATGGAAGCTAATGACCGCGACGGTTCCGCCCTCGGCGAGCGTCGCGGGGAGGGTTTGTAGGAATCTCTCGAGCGCGCCGAGTTCGTCGTTCACCGCGATCCGGAGGGCCTGGAAGGTCCGCGTGGCCGGGTGAATCCCGCGGTGGCGTTGCCCCGACGGGTACGAGAGGAAACACGTCTCCTCGAGCTCGCCGGTGGTCCGGTAGGGGCGCTCGCGGCGACGCTCGCAGATGCGCGCGGCGATCCGGCGCGAGAGCCGTTCTTCGCCGTAACGGAAGATCAGGTTCGCCAAATCCTCCTCTGGGAGCGTGTTTACGAGGTCCGCCGCTGTGGCGGTGCCTGCGTCGCTCGGGTTCATGCGCATGTCGAGGGGCGCGTCTTCACGAAAGGAGAAGCCACGCTCGGCGGCGTCGAACTGATGGGACGATACGCCGAGGTCCGCGAGGATCCCGTTGAACTCGATCGCCTCTCGGCGGGCGAAGGCGGCGACTTGGTCGAAGTTAGCGTGCACTAAGGTGGCCCGGGATGCCCAACCCTTCGCCTCAAGTAAGAGTTTCCCGTTCGCGATCGCCTGCGGATCTTGGTCGAAGGCCACGAGCCTCGCCGTGGGAAAGCGCCGGAGGATCTCGCTCGAGTGGCCACCGCCACCGAAGGTGAGGTCCGCGAACACGGGAGCGGCGATCCCCTCGGCTCCGCGCGCGAGGGCATCGAGGCACTCCTCAAGCAGAACGGAGACGTGGGGGAGATAGGTCTCACTCACCGGAGGACAACCTCGATGATCTCCCGGTGACGCGCGGAGAGCTTCGCCGGGTCAGTGATGACCGCGTACTTATTCTCCGGAGAAAACTTCACCGGGTCCGTCACGAGGGAGGGCACGAGGTGCGCCACGAGCTTCTGCGCACTGACGTAGTTGTCTTTCATGATGGCCATGATCTCGGAAACTTCGCAGTGTTCGTCTTTCCAGCAGTCGTAGTCGGTGACCATTGCCACGGTGGCGTAGGCCATGCCGGCTTCTTTCGCGAGGTAGGCTTCGGGGACGTTGGTCATGCCGATGACGCTCGCGCCGAAGGAGCGGTAGATCTGCGATTCGGCTCGAGAGGAAAACTGCGGACCCTCGATGCACACGTAGCTCCCGCCGCGGTGAGCTTTCACACGCGTCGCCAGGCAGGACTCGAAGATCCGCGCCTGCAGGTTCGTCTCAACGGGGTAGGCCGTCGAGACGTGGCCCACCATGCCTTCGTCGAAGAAGGTGCGCTTGCGCAGGCCCTTCGTCCAGTCGATGAACTGGTCCGGCAACACGAAATCTCTCGGTGCGTACTGTTCCTGCAGCGAACCGACGGCGGAGATGCTCACGATCGTGTCCACGCCCAGGCTCTTGAGCGCGAAGACGTTGGCGCGGTAGTTAACCTCGGAGGGGGAGATGTGGTGGCCGATCCCGTGGCGCGGCAGGAAGTAGAAGCCGTGGCCCGCGACCTCCATCTCCATCACCGCTGCGCTCGGGGCGCCGAAGGGAGTCGCGACCTCGCGCTGTGACTTCTGCTGAATCGAGTCCAGCTTGTAGATTCCACTTCCGCCGATGATGGCAAGCTTCGGAGCCATCAGCGCACCGGCGCGCCGGCGGAGAGGTCGAGAGTCTTGCCCATCGACTTCGACTGGCGCCCGAAGATGTTCGAGGACTCCTCGCGCTCGGCCTCCTCTTTGCACTGGATGCACATCTCAGCCGTCGGCCGCGCGAGCAGGCGCTCGAAGCGGATGTAGCCGCCGCAGTCACTGCACTCGCCGTAGTCGCCGCCCTCGATCTTCTTGAGCGCCTTCTCGATCTTCTTCGCGTAGAAAACTTCCCGATTCCGGAAGCGCAGCAGGTGCGAGCCTTCGTAGTCGGCCACCGCCGCGTCGACCTCGTCGCTCACGTCTTCTGCGGTGGCGAGGCCAAACTCTTCGGCGCTGACGTTTTCCTTAAACAACAGACTCTCGCGCTCGGCGAGGAGCTTCTTGCGGAGCTGTTCAATTTGCTTCTTCGTTAGAGGACGCTCTTTCATGGGAGCCATCGGCTACTCCTTTATTCTAATCCGCCCTTGATATTGAGCAGAACCATTTTGCTAATCATTTTTAAAGTTTCGAAGACACCTTCTCCGCGGAAGGCGGTCGCTTCGAACTCGGGGAGTTTCCCCGGGTTCAGCTTCTGCGACAGGTCCGCCACCGGAGTGACGTTCGGGAGGTCGCGCTTGTTCCACTGCATGACCGTCGGAACACGGCCCGGCTCGTAGCCCTGCTGGGCGAGGTTCTTCTGCAGACTCTCGAGGCTCTCGAGGTTCGCCTCCATGCGCTCGAGCTGCGAGTCGGCGACGAAGACGATGCCGTCGACGCCGCGGAGGATGAGCTTGCGGCTCGCCTCGTAGAACACCTGCCCGGGCACCGTGTAGAGGTGAAAACGCGTCTTGAAGCCGCGGATCTCACCGAGGTCCAGCGGAAGGAAGTCGAAGAAGAGCGTGCGCTCGTTCTCCGTATTCAGCGACACCATCTGGCCCTTGTTCCCGGCCGAGGTCTTCTGGTAGATCCACTGGATGTTCGTCGTCTTCCCGCCGAGGCCAGGCCCGTAGTAGACGATTTTGCAGTTAATTTCTTTGGTGTGGTAGTTTACGAATGACATGGCTAGATCCCGAAGAGGCGGTCCATTTCATCATCTGAAATGTCGCTGAAAAGGAAGCCATCACGCTTGGACGTGCTGGGTGTTGGCGCGGGACGGACAGGCGCAACGGGCCGGGGCCGCTCGGCGATGTGCCGGCTGAGTTTCTGCACGAGGGCCTGAACCTGCCGCTTGAGGAGGGCCGGGTTCACGCACCCCTCGTAGATCGCGGCGACGTGGAAGTCACCGCCCTCCGTTGGGAAGATCAGCACTCCGCGATCGGTGCTATCAAACACTAGGCGAAAGTCCTGAGTCTTTAGTTGGCGCGCAGCCTGGGCCATGGCCTTCGAAGCCTCCCACACACCGCTGGCGAGCGCCGCGAGCGCCTGAGACTGCTCGTCCTTGCGTGCGTCCCAGATAAGCAAACCATCGGCGCGCAGGACGACGAGGCGCAGGCCGGCGGGGACCCGGTGACGGGCCATGAAACTGGAGATGTGGTCATGGAGTAGGCCGTTGATCATTAGAAACTCTTCCGATTTTCGAGTGCCTTCCCGATCGTCATGGGATCGAGGTACTCGAGGCTTCCGCCGATGGGCATGCCGAAGCCGATGCGTTCCACCGCGACCGATTCCGGAAGCACGTGTTTAATGTAGGCGCAGGTCGCGTCGCCTTCGACGCTCGGGTTCAGGGCAAGAATCACGGTGGAGACAGAACTTTCGCGAACCAGTTCCTGCAGTCGGGCCAGGCGCAATTGGTCTGGGCCAACCCCGAGGAGCGGATTCAGAACGCCTCCGAGCACGAGGAATCGTCCTTTATACGTTCCACTTTTCTCGACAGCGAGCAGATCGGAAACCTGCTCCACCACACAGAGGACCCCGTTTTCGGCACGGCGCTCGTCGGTGCAAATTTTGCACTTTTCCTCATCCGCCCACATCCCGCAGCTCACACAGTCATGGAGTGCCGCGAGGCCCCCCGCCGACTGGGCGAACTTCTCCAGGTCTTCGCGGCGCCAACGAGTCATCGCCGTCACCATGCGAAGCGCCGACTTCTCGCCGACGCCCGGGAGGCGACCCAAAACGGCAACTGCGCTTTTCACCGCCTCAGGGAGCTCGATCATTAAAAGAGTCCTGGAATGTTCATGCCGCCGGTGATCTTCGACATGGCGCTGGTGACCATCTCCTGCGACTGCTTGAGCGCGGAGTTCACCGCCGTGAAGACGAGCTCTTCGAGAGTCGCGACGTCGTTCGGGTCTACCGCTTCCTTGGAGATCTGCAGAGAAATCAGCTCCTGCTTGCCGTTGACTTTCACCTTCACGGCACCGCCGCCGGCCGAAACCTCGATCTCGCGGGTGGCGAGTTCGTTCTGCAGGCTCGCCATTTTCGCTTGCATCTGCTGCGCCTGCTTCATCATCTGATTAAGATTCATGACCAATATCCTTGAGTACGATTTTATCTACCTTCGAATTAAAAAGTCGTTCTGCTTCTTTCACGTAGGGGTGGTTGGCGATGCTCTGCCGGCGCCCCTCGACCTCGTCGGCCGTGCGCCGAGCTTCGCGTTCCGCGTAGGACGTAAAACCTCGCTCACTCGCCTCGGCTTCGCCGAGGAGCTCGAGGCGCAGGCGCAGGCCTTCCT
>DAIPJL010000169.1:0-6771 GCA_036770305.1 Bacteriovoracaceae bacterium
TCGTAGAGCAGCTCGAGGGATTTGCGCTTCCTGATCTCCTGGGCCATGAACTGCGCCCGGTCGTAGAAGCTGTTCACCAGTTTCTCGAAGCCCGCGTCGCCCATGGAGCGCCAGGTGAGCCAGACCTTGAGCGCGTCGACGCGCCGGCCGCACTGCAGAGACATGGGCCCGAGGTCCACGGTGTTCTCCTGGCCGTCGTGGAAGAGGTAGTTGTTGCCGCCGCCGCGCTGGCTGGCGAGCAGTGTCCCGAGGTGGGGCGTGAGGATGAAGGAGCTGACCAGGCCCGTGCCGAGCATCTTGTGGGTGTCCCAGGTGACGGAGTCGGCGCGCTCGATGCCGGCGAGCTTGTGGCGGTGCTGCTTGGACATGAGCGCTCCCCCGCCCCAGGCGGCGTCGGCGTGCAGCCACAGGTTGTGGCGCTCGCAGACGTCGGCGATCTCGTTCAAGGGGTCGAAGGCGCCCAGCACGGTGGTGCCGGCGGTGGCCGCCACGCACAGAGGTGTGAAGCCGCGCTCGCGGGTGGCGCCGATGAGGCGCTCGAGCTCACTGGGGCGCATGCGGCCGGCGCTGTCACTGGGAACCGGGATCAGGTTGTCGGTGCCGATGCCGAGCTGGTTGAGGGCCTTGAAGAAGGAGTAGTGCGCTTCTTCGGAGACGAAGACCGAGAAGCGCGTGTTGCCGTTGCCGAAGCGACGAGTCTCCGGGAAGCGCGTGTTGCGCGCGAGCAGAAGGCCCGAGAAGTTGGCGTTGGAGCCGCCGGTGACCATGATGCCTTCGGTGCGCTCCCAGCCGATGTTCTTGCCGAGGCGGTGGACCAGCGCGCGCTCCATGAGGGTCGCGATGGGCGCGGCTTCGTAGGTCGCCATGGTGGAGTTGCCGAGGGCCACCACGGTGTCGGCGATGAAGGCCGCCGGATGGGGAGCCGCGTAGAGCTGGTTGGCGAAGCTCGGGTGCAGCGTGTTCTTAGCGTGCTTCAAGTAGGCCTTGAGGTCTTCGCGCAAAAGTTCGTGGGAGCGGCCTTCCTGGGGAAGGGTCATGTCGAAGATCTCGCGCAGCTCGGCCGGCGTCTCGTAGGCGCCGACGCCGATCTCGGGCGAGGTCTTGATGAAGGCTGCGATGTCGGCCATGAAGGCCTCGATGGGGAATTCATTCCACGGATTTTGCATGCCCTTGGTTTATCACGGCCTTAGTCGAGAGGCCAAAATTGTGGGCGCGCTAAGTGCCAAAAGCGCAGGGGAAACTTATTGAGGGCCTGGCTTTAAGTGGCTGAAAACTATAGTTTCTCGCCCAATGTGCGCACGCCCCTGCCGAGGGGTCTAAAATGTTCTTAAGAACGAGTGATGGATTCTTGCGGCACGTCGGCTCTCCCGAATCCCACCCAAACCCTACGACGATCGGGAAATCGTCTCCATACGAAATGGAGGGGTTTATGAAGGATCATGCTTGGTTAGTGTTTTGGCTCTGTGTGGTCGTGGCACTCCCCCACGCCTTCGCTCACGCGAGTGAGTCGGAGGAAGATACGACGAAGGCCACCAGCTATGCTCAAGAGGAGCTGCTGGCCGGTGGTGGCGAGCGGAGCGCGGAAAGCTATCAGTACTATCAATTAGTGGCCGTTCAGGAAGAACCCCGCGGACGGACCTTTCACGACGAATAGAAGGTTCCTCCGATCCTTAGGCAGGGGGGAAAGGGCATGGTGGCCCTTTCCCTTTTTTTCCCAAATTGCGATCGCAAATTGCGATCGCAATTTACAAAGTCCCTAAATTTCAATTGCTTAAGCCAATTTTTTTGCGATTTTTGGGGAGATGGGGAAGACCTCTTTCGAGATGATCGAGACGCTGAAAAACAACTTTAAAGAGTTCCGTTGTATCCCTCTCTAAGAGCCCAACTTGTTCCTGAAGTGTCGTTTCCATTGATAAGAAACTTCTGAGGCGAACAAAAGTTCTCATGATCGCGATGTTCACCGAGATCGCACGAGGGCTAGCAAGCACAGACGAAAGCATGGCGACACCGCATTCGGTAAAAGCCAGGGGTAAAGAACGCCGCATCCTCCATCTCTCCCCCGATGGATCATTGAGCTCCCGCAGTTGCTCGTATTCGTCTTTGGTCAACTGAAACATGAAATCAGGAGGGAAACGATCAAGGTTTCTTTTTACCTGTTCGTTCATTCGTCCCGTAGGGATTTCATAGAGGTTTGCGAGGTCCGTGTCTAACATCACCTTTTGGTTACGGAGCACGTAGATCATGCTTTCGATCTGAGACGGCGAGGTGATTTCCAAACTTCGACTCCTGGTAGGCTTATTTCGATCAGACGTCAGAAATCCTCGAGGACTACTCCTTACCAAGAACCTTAACCAGAAGATTCCCCCCCCGGTAACCAAGGTAATTCAGGAACGCAACGTCGGGGCGCGAAATCGATCGAGACAACGCTCGTTCAACCTAAGATACTTAGTAGATGAAAAAAGACTGGGGAATCGTCGGGCTGGGGTGGCTCGGCCAGCATCTGGCGAGGCGGCTGGAGAAGAGCGGCATGACGTACTGGGGCACGCATCGCGCGGAGCTGGATCTAGAGCACCAGGCGCTGCCACTCTTCGAGTCCGGCACGCTGCTCTTGAACACGCCGCCACTCTTGAAGCTCACGCCGGAGACTTTCCTCGAGCGCGTGCAGAACGCCGCCGCGGACCGCGTGATCTTCGTGAGCTCCACCTCTGTCTTCGGCAAGGGCCAGGGCGCGGTGACGGAGATGAGTGAGGCAAGACCGGATACGTCCAGCGGCGAGTGGCTCTTGAAGACCGAGCGCCGCCTCGCGAAGCACTTCGGCGAGCGGCTCACCATCGTGCGTCCCGGCGGCCTCATCGGGGGGCAGCGCCACCCGGTGTATCACCTGGCCGGGAAGCACAACATCGCCGACGGCAATGATCGGGTCAATCTCGTGCACCGGGAGGACCTCGTGGGCATCCTCCTTGCGCTTCCGATGGGTCTCCCACTGGTGCACGCCGTAACACCGCACCATCCGACGCGCGCCGAGTACTACACCGCCTGGGCCAAGCGCCTGCACCTCCCCCTGCCCACCTTCCACCCCTCGGGCGAGGGAAAAAGATGCGTGAGCTCGACTTGTCTCACGGATTTCTATGCCCAGTGGCACTGCCCTCAGCTAGACTTCCTCTAGTTCTCACAGCGCGGAGGTAGGAATGTTGGGGTGGCTCAAGTCGGATCCGGTGAAAAAACTTAAAGCGGAGCACGCCAAGCTCCTCGAGCGCGGGGTCGAGGCCCAGCGCAACGGCAAGATCGAGCTCTACGGCCAGCTGATGACCGAAGCCGAGGAACTGTGGAAGAAGATCGACGCGCTGGAAGCCGCCGCCAAGAAGGAATAGAAGCCCATGAAGAAAGCGCTCTGCTGGGTCCGCCGCGACCTGCGCCTGCACGACCACGCCGCACTCTCGCAGGCCTTGCAAGAAAACGACGAGGTGCAACTGGTCTTCGTCTTCGATCCGCTGATCTTGGATAAGCTTTCGGACAAGCAGGACCGCCGGGTCACTTTCATCCTCCAGTCGCTGCAGGACATGGAGCGCACGCTGCAAAAGCGCGGCGCTTCGCTCTTGGTGCGCTACGGAGATCCCGTCAAAGAGATCCCGGCGCTGGCGCGCGAGCTCGGAGCCTCCAGTGTGTACGCCAACCGCGACTACGAGCCCTACGCCAAAAAACGTGACTCTCAGGTGCTCGAGCAGCTCAGCGCCCACGGCATCGGCTTCAAGCAGTTCAAAGACAGCGTCATCTTCGAGCAGGCGGAAGTGCGCAACGGCAGCGGCGCTATCTACAAGGTGTTCACGCCCTACAAGAACAAGTGGCTCGAGGTCTTGAACGAACAAGGGGGCCTGGTCCCCGAGTTCAAGATGAACGCCAACAGGATCGCCAAGCGCGAGAACGCCGAGAGCGTGCTGAAGGTGGATTGGCATAAAAAAATTGGCTTCGTGGAGACCCCGGCGGAACTCACCGGAGGAACTTCGGAGGCGCTGGCGCGTCTGAAGGGCTTCGAGGCGCGCATGGCGCACTACCACGAACGCCGGGACATCCCTTCCATCGACGGCACCTCGAACCTCTCGCCCTACATTCGTCATGGCTGCCTTTCGGTGCGCGACATGGTGCGCGCGGCGCTGGAACAGAAAGGCGACGGTGCTCGCGTCTGGCTCTCCGAAGTGGTGTGGCGCGACTTCTACCACATGATCCTCGACACGCACCCTTACGTCGAGCACTCCTCGTTCAAACCGGAGTACGACCAGATCCAGTGGCGCGGCAAGGACGAATGGTTCAAGGCGTGGTGCGAGGGAGAAACGGGCTACCCGGTGGTGGACGCGGCGATGCGCTGCTTGAACCAGACGGGCATGATGCACAATCGCCTGCGCATGGTGGTGGCGAGCTTCCTGTGCAAAACTTTGCTCATCGACTGGCGCCGCGGCGAGCGCTACTTCGCCGAGAAACTTTTGGACTTCGATCTCGCGGCGAACAGCGGCGGCTGGCAATGGAGCTCGAGCTCGGGCTGCGACGCCCAGCCCTACTTCCGCATCTTCAACCCCTACAATCAGTCGGAGAAGTTCGACCCCGACGGCAACTACATCCGCGACTGGATCCCCGAGCTCGCGCACCTCGACGCTAAGAGCATCCACGCTCCCGAGCCCCTGCTCGCGCCGGACTACCCGCGGCCCATCGTGAGCTACGAGAAGATGCGCAAAGAGGCCCTTGAGATGTACGGTATTCTCAAGAAGTAATCGCCTAGCGTCGCACCAGGGTGGCCTGGATGTCGTCGCGCGTGAAGTACAGCCCCTTCGCGCGGAAACTCGACAGATCGTTCAGCCGCTGCGTGTGCGGCACGAAGTCCACCGCCTCGATTTCTTTTCGCAGGAACACCCGGTTCTGCGCGATCACCAGTTCCACCTTCTCCATCGGGACCACGAAGCCCGCGCCGGTGACTTCCCCGAGAAGCAAGCGCGCGCCGGCACTCTCACTGGCCGCGAGACTGATGTTGCGCTCCTGCAGAAGCCGCTCGGCCTGGGGCCGACCGAGCGTCGCGGAGACTGAAAAAGATGTAAGGAATGCGACGAGGAGAAGGATGGTCTTCATTGCAGGACTCCATAGGGTGGGTTGAGAAAGGTTTCGCAGAGGTTAATGGTGAAGTAGGGAATATGGCCCTGCTTCTGAGGATTTGCCATGATGGCGTGAGTGGCCTTGGCCGCTTCGCGCTGGATGTCTTTTATTTCTTTGACCGCTTCCTCAGTGAGCGACTCACTGAGGGAGTACATCAGGTTAAGGCCCTGCCCGAGGGCCTCCGGTTTGTAAAAGCTCACCAGCTCAGGAAGGTGGCCCGCAGCGGTCTTGAGATCGAGGCCAAAGTCCTGGTGCTGCGCCTTGAGGAGCTCGCCCTCGCGGACGAGGATGCCCGTGTCCAGGAGGGCCTCGGCCTTCTTCACTCCGCGCGCCCCGAAGAGTTCTTGAATCTCGCGCCAGTCGGTGCCCTTGTGGTTGGCCGCGAGCTTGTAGATGAAGTAGTTGGTGCGGTCCTTGAGGACCTCGTTGAGGTCGAGGGAGAAGACGCGCTCTTCGCTGCCGGTGAAGACGAAGGCGCCGAAGACCTTCTGCAGGTGCTCGCGCAGCTCCGGCGGAAGGCCTGCGAGGAGCTTGCCGACGTTCTTCTCCCGCTGCATGTAGGAGCAGAGGTTGAGGATGGTGTGCGGAGCCACTTCGGTGCGCGCCTCGTCCTGTAAGAGCCGGCGCAGCGTGGTGACGGGGACCTGCGCTCGGGCGGCGAGGGCCTGGACGGTAATGCGCGGGTGTTTCGCCAGGTACTCTTTCACCATGGCGCGAAGGAGTTCGGACACACTAGAACGCGAGGGAGTGATTTCTTCTTGCTGCAATCGTGATCTCCTCTCACTCTCGTATCAAGCTCGCCACGCATGCGGAAGGACTCCTCATTTTCTGAAGGCACTTGTTAGAAAAAGCGGTGACAAGTTGCCACCGCTAGCGCCGGACCACGCGACCTGGGGCCGAAGTGCTCCCACAGGGACGAGTCAAAACGCGGATGCGCAGCGACGCATTCAGATCGGTGGAGTCCATCACCAAGAGGCCCGTCTTCGTCTGATCTGCCGTGGTGTTCTGGATCTCGAGGTGAGTTTTGAACTCGAGCCGGATGCTGCGGTTCGCGGTCTGCGCACACCCCGAGCGCACGGGCACCGCCGTAAGGAAGCGTGAGCTCCAGTCGTCGCTCACGGGAGCCGCATGCCGGTTCGCCTGGCCCCACTGCTTCATCTCGATGAGCTTGCCCACCATCGCGTGCGGCGGCGGTGCTGCGCCGAGGCCACGGTGGCCAACATAGTAGGTGTGGAGACTGGCGGTGAGTCCGGCGTCGAGCACCGTGGTGCCGCGGTTGTCTCCCGTCACCTCGAGGGCCTCGACCATCTGCCCGGGCGCGAGCTCGACGTTAAAGACCAGCGAGCAGAGCCGGTGCTGCGTGCGCGCATCGCTGCGCGCGCGTGGGCTGCGGTGCGGACTGCGGTCGTCGTTCTCGTTGACGCCGTCGAACTGCGGCACCTGCACGCTGAACTGGTCGAAGAGGACGGACACCGACTGGCGATCCGGTGCTGGAGAGAAGGCGACGCTGCCGCGCGGACAGCCGCTCCCGGCGTGGCCGAAGCTCGCGAAGTGCAGCTGCGCGTGTACCTGTGATGACACCACAAGGCCGAAGAGACAGAGGATCAGACGCATCGTTATTCTCCCTTGATG
>DAIPJL010000170.1:0-6769 GCA_036770305.1 Bacteriovoracaceae bacterium
CTACTGCGCGCACCGAGGCGCGCGGCTCCTCGAGGCGAAGCTCTTCGACGCCGCGACGATGACCCCGGCGGACCTCCAGCGTCCCTTTCCCACCTTCATCGTCAGGCCCTGGCTGCCCTGGAGCCGCGACCGGCGGGGAAGCTTCTTCGAGGAGGCCGCGCGCGACCGCGACTGGCGGCCGAGCGCCGAGGACTGCGCCCGCGCTTACGTGAAAGATTGCCAAGGGGCGTTCCCCTACCGACCGCAGGATAGCAACAACGTCTCTTGGGCGGGCGTTTTCCACGTCCTCGGGGGTGTGAGCGAAAGTTTTCGCAATCCGATCGACCCGACTCTCACCACGCGGGCGTCGCGCGTCGCCTACTTCGCCCACGACGAGCGGCACCAGCTCGGCGCGCGCGAGGAAGTGCGCGAAAGCGACCGCCTCGGCTTCCGTTGCTACCGGGAGGTGTTCCCGTGAGGTGGGCCGTGCTGCTCATCCTGCTCACGCTCTCGAGCGGATTTAGCCGTAGCCGGTGGCAGGGCGCGCTGGAGCTTTCGGTGCAGGTCGACGATCGCCACACGGGCTACGCGGCCAACGAACCCGTCACCGAGCCCCGCGGGACCTGGCAGCTTCTTTTCTCCGCGCTGGTGCCCGCTCCCGAGGAGCTGAGGCTCAAGCGTCTCTGTGTCTGGCTGCGCGTTCCGGAGGAAACCAAGAAGGGCGTGCTGCGCCTCGTTCCGCTTGAAAGGGCCGCGAGCTGCCGGAGCGCGGACCAGGCCCCGGCCCTCCTGGAGGAGACCGGGCTACGCACTTTCCAGTACTCGCTCCGCGCCGAGGAGTTCGAGCTGTGGGTCGGGACGAAGGAGAACCGCGTGGTCCCGCTCAAGCTGCGCTTTCTGAACCTCGCTCGGCCACCGGGCACGGAGCTGCGCTCTCCGAGCACTCCCACGCGGACGGTCCCCGGAGTTTTCCTCTTCGCGCCAAACGCCGGCGTGAGGACGAGCTCGGCCAAGCTCTTGCAGGGAGAAATCACTGACGAGTACCCCGCGGGCCGCTGCCGCTGGGACGACGGAAGTTGCCGCCGCTGTCGCTACGGAGTCTACCGCGTTTCCGCCGGCGCGGAGGCGGAGTACTACTGCGGGGTGGACCGCTGCGGAGAGCAGAACCGTCCCGCCTGCTGGCGCGGGACGCGCTGGCCACACGTGCGAGCCGACTATAGCTGTCGCACCAGCGAGCAGCAGGTCTACTGCGCTCCGGGCCTTAAGGTTGAGTGCGTGGGAGAGCAGGCGCTCTGCCGCTGAGGCGCGTGCGAACTTCGTCGCTCTCCCAGGACTGGAGCGCGAGCGCGACGGCGAGCTCGCGCCACGGGCCCAGCCAGGCGGTGGTCTGCTGGTCCGGGAAGATCTCGCGCTTCAGGAATTTCGCGGGACCCGTTTTGCGGTGATCGACGGATGGGTCTTCGGTGTAGCAGTCTTCGCTCTCCTGGAAGAAGCGGTGACACAGGAGCGTGGGCTGGTGGATGAGACTGCGTTCGCGCACCAGTTCGTTGGTCTGGGTGTTGAAGATTAGGTCGACGCGGGAGAACGAGCGGCCCTCGGGGAATCCGCTGATCACCGGTGTGCCGGCGATGAGGTTGGCGACCTTCTGCGTGCCGCCGCTGATGACCAGGTCCGCGCTCTGCGGAGGGAGTTCGGAGAGGAAGCGCGCGAGCACGGAGTCCGGGTCGCAGACGCTGGGGGCGGATGGATCGAAGTTCACTTTGGAGAGCGGGAGCTTCTTGAGCTCGGCGATCTTCTCTCCGCACTTCACCGGAGCGTTGGTGAGCAGCACGACCACCTGAGCGCCCTTGAGGCGCAGGCTGCGGTTGTGCTTGAGGAAGGCCTGCACCATGGGTTCGACGTAGTGGCCCGGCAAGGAGGGCGCGTCTTTCCCCGTCATGAGGTTGTCCGGGAACAGGCCAACGAAGCCGACCCTGACGCCGTTGATCTCCTTGAGGAGCTGCGTTTCCACTCCGGGCCAGGCCACCGCTTCGCCGCGCTTGAGGTCGATGAGGTTGCTCAGCACGAGGGGAAGTTTCTGTCGGCCCAGCACGAGCGGGAGCCACTCACTCGCGACCGCCGAGTAGCCCAGCGCGGGCCCCGCCTTGAGATCCGCCGGGCCCAGGGTGAGGGCCTGGTAGTTCAAGCGCGCGAAGGCTTCGAGGCCCGCCTGCGCCTTGGTCTTCTGCGCCAGCTTCGCGCCGGCCAGGGAATTCCCGGAGTCCACTAGCACGACTTCGTCGGGGTAGGTCTCCCGTAAGATCTCGAGGTAGCGCGCGAAGACCTCGACGCCGCCGATGGAGATCAGCGTGGCGTGGGGCGAATGGCGATCGCTCGCGCTCACCTGCTTCGCTTCGAGTTCACCGCGCAGGTCGTTGGTAGCGACGAACACGAGGCGCCGTTCGCCGCTTCTTAGCGTGTGCGCGCCGTCGCTTTCGGGGGAGCTGTAGAGGCGCTCGTGGCCCTGGGCCTTCTCATTTGATTTTTTGAAGAAGCTGCAGCCGGCGAGGGCGACGAGCAGGAGCGGGAGGAGTTTCATGGAGACGTTCTCAGGTGGTCGAGTTTAAGGAAAGCACTGGTGATTCCGCGAGTGAGCGCGAGGTAGTCGGCGTGCGTGGCCGAGAGCGGGAGACTGGCGCGGATCACGGAGCGGCCGAGGCGGTCGTCGACGCCCATGGCGCGCAGCACTTTGCTCGTGGCCGGTTCGTTATCACTACAAGCGCTTGAGGTGGTGACAAAAATATTTTGTGCCTCGAGTTCGATCTGCACGGCTTGTCCGTGCAGACCCGGGTTCCCGATCAGCATCGTCCCCGGCAGCCGGTCGTGGTCCCGGCCGATGACCACGGCGCTGGCCGGGAGTTGCGCTTCCAGCTCCG
Organism: Bacteriovoracaceae bacterium; assembly: GCA_036770305.1. Taxonomy (GTDB): domain Bacteria; phylum Bdellovibrionota; class Bacteriovoracia; order Bacteriovoracales; family Bacteriovoracaceae; genus UBA6144. The sequence goes on from DAIPJL010000170.1 coordinate 2,895, forward strand.
CGCGCCACTGGTTCAGCGTCGGGATGCGCGCGAGCTTCTCGTTCAGGCCCGAGAGCGCGACGGCGATGGTCTCCGCGCCGAGGTAGTTCTGCGTTCCGCCCCGCAACCCTTTCTCCTGGCCCCCGCCGAAGATGAGGGGCCTGAGCGCCCCCGGGTCGCGCGCCAGCAGAAGGCCCGAGCCCGGCAGCGCGCCGAGCTTGTGGCCGCTGGCCATGGCGAAATCGAGGCCCGAGTCTTCGAAGTGGAAAGGGACGCGGCCGATGATCTGCGTGGTGTCGCAGAGGAAGGGCACGGCCTTCGCGCGCGCGAGGTCGCGGATGCCTTCCCAGGGCTGCACGACGCCGGTCTCGTTGTTCGCCGCCATGGCGACGACCAGCGCCGTCGAGGAGAAGTCCTGACGCTCGAGCCAAGGAAGATCGAGCAGGCCCGACGGCGAGACGGGCATCCAGCGCAGCTCAAAGCCCCAGGTGTTCTGGTAGTACGCAAGGGCACTCAGCACGGCCGCGTGTTCGATGGGTGAGGCGTAGATCACGCGCTTGCCGGTCGGCGGCAGCAGGTGGTGCTGGAAGATGGTGGAGATCGCCTCCGAGGCGCCGGAGCACCAAGAAAGCTGCGAAGCCTTCGCTCCGAGCGCCTCTGCCGCGATGGCGCGCGAGCGCTCGAGGCCCGCGGCGAGTTTCGTTCCCAGCGAGTGGATGGCGTTCGGGTTCCCGAAGAGCGGAGCGGGGATGCGATCGCTCAGATAGGCACGGACTTCTGGCAGCAAGGGGAGAGAGCCGTTGGCATCAGCGTAGATCATACGATCCCCAGCATGCGCTCGAGCGCGAGCAGTGACCAGCGGCGCGTCTCTTCGTCCACGCGGATCACGTTGATCGGTTGGTTCTTCTCCAGCGCGCGGAAGCTCTCGAGCATCCAGCGCGGCCGGATGCGGTACATGGTGGTGCACAGGCACTGGTACGGGGAGAGCGAGCGGATGTCCTTGTCCGGGAAGCGCGCGGCGAGGCGGTTGACGAGGTTGATCTCCGTGCCCACGGCGAACTTGCTGCCGGCCGGCGCCGCCGCGATGGTGTTGATGATAAAACTCGTCGAGCCCGCGAGGTCGGCGCCCTGGACGACGTCGAAGCTGCACTCGGGGTGAACGATGAGCGTGCGCTCGGGATCGCTCTTGCGCCACTCCTGGATCTGGCCGCGGTTGAAGCCCTGGTGGACCGAGCAGTAGCCGTACCAGAGAATCACTTTCGCATCACGAACTTGCTCGGCGGTGAGGCCACCGTTCTCGCGGCGCGGGTCGTAGACCACCATCTGCGAGAGCGGGATGCCGAGCTTAAAACAGGTGTTGCGCCCCAGGTGCTGGTCCGGGAAGAAGAGCAGCTTCTCACCTTGCGAGAGCCCCCAGGTGATGACTTTCTCGGCGTTCGATGAAGTGCAGATGGCGCCGCCCTTCTCGCCGACGAAGGCCTTCAGCGTCGCCGCGCAGTTGATGTAGGTGATGGGCGTGATTTTCCCCGACGAGTGCTGCGTGAGAAAGCTCCACGCACGGTCGATGTCCTGGCGGTTGGCCATGTCGGCCATGGAGCAGCCGGCGCGCAGGTCGGGGAGGATGACGTTTTTTTTGCCAACGGTGAGCATGTCCGCCGTTTCGGCCATGAAGTGCACGCCGCAGAACACGACGTGTTCGGTCTCGTCGGAGAGCTTGGCGGCGTGGCGCGCGAGCTCGAGGGAATCGCCCGTCACGTCGGCGAAGGAGATCACGTCGTCCTGCTGGTAGTGGTGACCGAGGACCACAACTCGCTTGCCCAGTCGCGCGCGGATGCTTTTGAGTTCCGCGAGCACCGCTTCGTCGCTGAGCTCCGCCTCTGGAATCGGTGAGAGGTGTCCGGTGGTCTCGAGAGAGTCGTAGATATTCATCATAGGCGGCTTTTTTAGCATTTCTCCCACGAGCTAGGAACATTAACGCGAGGCCGCATGACGCGCCGGGCCGGCCTGGCCGCATAAACTGAGCGTTTCTATTGAGTTGGACTTTGACGAAGTGAGAAAATGGCCCTTAGACTTTAACTACAAGTGTCACCAAGCTCTGTCGGGAGGACTAGCTTATGAAAGTTATCACGGTAGGTAACAACAAGGGCGGCGTGGGTAAGACCATGTGCAGCTTTCAGCTGGTCTGCCATCTGGCCAATCAGGGCAACCGCGTTTTGGTGGTCGACCTCGATTCCCAGGCAAACCTGAGCTCAACTTTAGGTGTCAACATTCAGCGCACGCTGATCCCGGAGTGGCTGATCGGTGACGTGAAGGCGCAGGAGATCATCCTGCCCGTCGACGGCGACGAAGAGTACAACAAGCGCATTCGCATCATCCCGGCTTCACGCCACATGGCGAACCTGGCAAAACTTCTGATCCTCTCCGAGGCCGAAGTGCGCAAGAACGCCGGCCGCAAGGAGCGGCTCCTGAAGCTCCGCTTGAAAGAAGTGGAGAACGACTTCGACTACGTCGTCATCGACACGCCACCGATGCTCGGCGACGAGCTCATCATGAGCCTCGTGGCCTCCAACAAGATCCTCATTCCGACGCAGGCGCAGGACTACTCCATCGACGGCCTCGAGGAACTCATGGACACCTTCGAGATCATCAAAGAGTCGGAGAACCCGGGCCTCGAGTTCGCCATCGTGCCGAGCATGGTGAACCCGCGCCGCAAGATCGAGCGCCAGCGCCTCGAGGAGCTGGGCCAGAGCTTCAGCGTGACTCCGATGATCCGCAACCTCGTGGAGATGCAGGAGTCGGTGGCACTGAAGAAGCCGGTGTTCAAGTTCGGTTCAAATTCCAAGGGCCGCCAAGACTACGAAGCGCTGTGGTCTTCGCTCGGACTTTAATCTAAGGAGAGATCGCGTATGGCCAAGGAATTCGCCGCCCGCCTCGGAAAGAAAGACCGCAAGCTCATCGACATCAGTGCGTCCGTGGACGAGAAAGTCCTCCGCCTGCATGACCAGAAGCTGCTCCGCGGAGCCCAGCTCGACCACATCCAGCTCAAGGACATCGTCGTCCGCGACCAGGTCCGCACGAAGTTCAACGACGACAGCCTCCGCGAGCTCGCCGCCAACATCAAAGAAAATGGACTGATTCAGCCCTTGGTCATCCACCGCGAAGGTTCGAAGTTCGTGTTGATCTGCGGCGAACGCCGCTTCCGCGCCATGAACCTCATCAGCATGGAGACCGCGCCGTGCTTCATCCTCGAGGACAAGACTCCCGAGGAGCTCATGGCGATCCAGTTCTCCGAGAACCAGGCGCGCGAGGATCTGCACTACATCGACCAGGCCGACTCGATCCTCGGCTACCAGAAGCTCACCGGCGTGTCCGAGCGCAAGATCACAGCCTCTCTCGGGATCTCGAAGTCGGAGGTCCACCGCTGCCTGCAGATCGCCAAGCTGCCGAAGGACCTCAAGGAAGCGGCCAAGCAGCACAACGTCGAGAAGTACGTGCTCCTCGAGTGGGACGAACTCCCGAAGGGCCCGCTGCGCGACCAGATCCGGCAGAAGATCCTGGCCGGCGAAATCAGCAAGCGCCTTCAGCTCAAGCGCCAGCTCTCGATGAACAACTACGCCAAAGAAAAGCGTACTGCACCTCAAAGCGCAGCGATGGAAACGCTCATGAAAGAGATGAAGTCGCAGATGAAGGACCCCAAGTTCCAGGCCAAGGCCCGCGCCATGATGAAGCAGCTGATCAAGGAAACGACCCTGCAGTGATGCAGTTTCCACGGATGGAAAGGTTTTAGAGGGGCCCCGAGCGGGCCCCTTCTTTTTTGGTGTGTAATTTCTTTCAACTTCTCCCCTAAAATTTTCAATTTTCGAGATAATCTGAACCATGCGTATCCTCAGCTTGCT
>DAIPJL010000008.1:0-36517 GCA_036770305.1 Bacteriovoracaceae bacterium
GCGCCAGCACGAGGGCGGCGACCTCCGGGTGGACCAGGGGGCCCCCGGCGGCGAGCGAGTAGGCCGTCGACCCCATCGTGGAGCTGACGATCAGGCCATCCGCCGAGAGGTTGTAGACGTGCTCGTCGGAGGATTCGACTCGCAGGTGGATGATCCGGGCGATGTCGTTTTTTGCGATGACCGCGTCGTTGAAGAAGACTTCTTCGAAGACCTTTTTCCCGCGCCGCAGGACCTCGACCTGGTAGAGCGGCTGGCGGATGACGCTGAACTTGCCCTCGACGATGGGCCCGAGATGATCGAAGAACTCGTTCTTCGAATAGGGCGTGATGAAGCCCAAGCGGCCGAGGTTGATCCCGAGGATCGGCGTCGTCGACGAGGTCCGCCGGCACACGCCGATGAGCGTGCCGTCGCCGCCCAGGGAGATGATCATGTCGAGGCTGTGGAAGAACTCCCGCTCCGGGAGATACTCCGCCGGGAGCCCCTTGCGGTTGAGGATCTTCTGCACGCGCTCCTGGTCGGCGAGCCGGAACGCGACCTGTTTCTTCCTCCGCTGCAGCCACTGGAGGAGGTTCGGAAGCACGACGGAGAAGTCGGCGTGTGTCGTCGGTTTAAGGGCGATGCCGATCCGCTGGATGCTCAAGGCGCTTCTCCGGTTATTTTGCTAATAGCTGATCTTAGATCATCGAAGGGCTTGTTGAGAATAAGACATTGGTAGTCCCGTGCCTTCTCGAGGACCTGGGGTGAGTTGTAAGCCGTCATAATGATGAACTTCTGGCGGAACTCATCGGGAGAAAGCTGGCGCCGAGATTCCTCGAGGACGTCAAAGCCGGAGATGTCCTGGAGCATGAGGTCACAGACCACGCGGTCGTAAGCCTGCGACTGTAGTAGCCGAATGGCTTCCTGACCGGATTCTGTCGTGTCCACGCGGTGGCCCGCGCGCTGGAGCAGCTTCTTGAGGGACTGGGCGATGAGGACTTCGTCTTCGATGATGAGGATCGTTTTCATGGGGCTCGCCGGAGTTTGAGGATGAAGCACGCGCCGCTTTCCGTGGGGACCCAGCGGAGTTCGCCGCCGAGCTTGAGGGCGAGGTCCCGCGAGAGCGCGAGCCCGAGGCCGTGGCCCTTTTGTTTGGTGGTCGTGAAGGGCTTGAAGAGATTGCTCTGGACGCTGGCCGGAAGGCCCGGGCCCGTGTCACGGATCTCGAGCTCGAGGTGATCGGAGTGCGGACGCAGGCCGATGTGGATCTCGGGGCTCGGCGTGCTCCGCATGGCCTGAGCACTGTTGACCAGGAGGTTGAAGAGCACCTGGACGACGAGGAGCGGGCGACCGTGGACGCGCAGCTCTGGCGGTATCGCCGCGACGTACTTGCGGATCGTCTTGAGCTCCGACTTCGCGAGCGTGAGCGCCTCGGTGACCACCTGCAGGAGCGAGCACTCGTTGGTGACGGTGTCTTCCGAGTAGAGCTTCGAGAGGTTGTGGATGATCTGCTGCGAGCGCTGGATGTTCTTGCGGACCTCGCCGAGCATGACGCCGACGTCCTCGGGCAGGTCCTGGGTGATCAGCAGGTCGCACGCGAGGCCCAGGCCGAAGAGCGGGTTCGAGAGCTCGTGGCGGAGAGTGTTGAAGAGGTCCCCGAGCAGACTGATCTTCTGCGAGTGGATCGCGTCCATCGGGTTCTCGGAGTTCGGGCGAACCTTCTCGACCTGAAGTTCGTAGCCGCGGCTGAGGGGATAGCGCGAGCACTCGACCGGCGGCTCAGAGCTCTGGTGGCGCTGGTTGCTGTAGATCGCTTTTCCTTGCGGGTCCGTGAGGGCGAGCCCGAAGGGGAGGTTGTCGAGCGCCCACAGGAGCTCGCCGAGGTTCAGGTCCCCGAGCTCGGCTTCGATGAGGCCCTCGAGCCAGATCGCCGTCAGTCGTGAGAGGTGCGCGAAGGTGGTGAGCTCGTCGTTCGTCGCCGGGAGGAACTCCTGCCGGGAGATGATCCAGATGACGTTGAAATGGCTGAGCGCCAGCGCTTCGGCGATGAAGACCCCGCTCAGGGGGAGCCAGCGCCAGCGCTCCTGCTGGCAGGAGAACTGCCGGCGCTTCGACTTCTTCACGCTCCTGAAGAGGTCGTTGAAGTGGTCGAGGTTGGCAGGCACCACGCGGTCGTCGACGCCGGCGCCGCTCGACACGAGGAGCGCCTGCGACTCCCCTTTCCGGTGGATCAGGATCACGGAGGACTCGTAGTCCTTGAAGGCCGGAAGGATCAGGAGGCTCTCGAGAGCGTTCTTGAGGCTGATTGTGCTCGAGAGGCGCTCGAGGTACTGGGTGAGCGTCGTGGCCGGGGCGGCGAAGAGCGGCGCGGCCTTCGCGGCAAGTGAAGTGACGAGGTCGTCCTCCCAGTGCGAGTCGCGCGCTTCTTCCGCCTCCACCTCTCCGGCGAGGTAGCGACACAGGAAGCGGAGGTTCGCGGGAGTGTTCGGAAGCCGGATCAGCGGCGAGCGGTTTTCGAAGAAGCCGAGCTGGTCGTCCACGAGGTCGATCCGGTAGCGCGCGCTCTCGGCCTCGGCGGCGGGCACCGGAAGCTCCCCGGAGATCGCACGGAGGGCTTCTGCTAGACGGGGATGGACCCAGTAGCTGAGGCTGCCGTCGCGCGAAGGAGGGGGATGACGCTTATCTTCCACTGGGTAAGGTTATCCCGCAGTTCTTCGGTGATCAAGTCGTAGGCGGCGATCTTGTCGCCGAGCCGCACCTGATCGGATAACGCTCTGAGCACAGAGAGCAGGTGGAGCTTGATGCGCAGGATCTCTTCCCGCGAGCGCGGATCGGCGTAGGTCTGACGGAGGTACTGGCCGGTGTATTTGAGGAACACGACGACCTTGCGGACCTCGTCCACGAGCTTTGTGAGCACGGGCTCCGGAACATCGCCGGCGCGAAGGCCCCGCAGATCGTCGATCTGCTGCGAGAGATCGGCCACCGCTTCGCTGAGGGTCTGGGCGATCATCGCCGTGAGTTCTTGCGTGGGGATCGCGCGGGTCACTTCCATGTGGTGTCCTTCGGAGAGGGAGAGGCGTCGCTGTAGCGCTTGGTGATCTTGAGCAGGAGCTCGTTGCTCGCGTCCAGCGCCTGGCTGATTTCGTGGTAGACGAGGATGAGGCTCTTGGCGATCTCGAGCGTGCTCTCTCCGCTCGCGGCGGCTTTGAGGAAATGGGCCCACAGCCGCAGGAGATCCAGCTCCGGGAACGCCTCGAGGGACTTCGCCGCGAGTTCGTCGACCTCGTTGATCTTTTCGGTGAGTGCGCGCACGTCGTCGTTGGTCACCGAGCCGTCGCCGACCTTCGTGACGAAGTCGTTGAGGAACTTGATCGCGAAGAGGTTCAGCTCCGAGATCTTCCGGAGCACGAGCTGACACGACTTCAGTCGCAGGCAGCAGTTCGCGTCGATCCGGGGGATCGGGATGTCCACCTCGCAGAGGTCGTTGACGTAGTTGAGGACGACGTAGTTCACGAAGCCGAGCACGTCCACCGGGTCCGCGACGGTCTGGGTCGAAGGCCAGGCGCGCACGCTTCCGCCGAGGTACTCGTCGGTCATGCGGAAGTGCGGACCCCGGGTGAGGTCACAGGTCTTCAGCAGTGTGAGGAGTTCGCTGCCGGAGGGGAGCTGCGTCGTGCTCAGAACCCAGGCGGAGGGGTTCGCCGGAGCGTACTTCGATTCCCAGACGAAGTCCCAGACGAGGAAGCACTTGGCCCCCAGAGCCGAGAGCCAGCTCGCCAGTGCGGGGTCGGCACCGACGTAGCCCGCCACGGGAGATGAACTCGTGGTCCAGCGGTCCTTCGTCTTCCCGGGGTAGAGCGCCGCCAGCGCCCGCAGCGCTTCTTCCGCCCAGGGCCGCTGCGCCTCCGCGAAGCTGTCCAGGTCCACGACCCACTCCCCCTGGGCCGGAGCCGAGGGGTAGCTGACGCGCGAGAGGCGGCCGAGGAGGATGTGCTCGTAGAGGTCCACGGGCGAGAAGGGGAGAAAGCGGCGCGCGCCCTGGAGCGCGAGGAAGGTCTGCGCCCAGCGACCCTGCACCTGGAAGGTCGGAGAGGTGACCACGCCGGAGCGTGCCTCCGTCGAAACGTTCGCCAGTTCCTGCGCGAGCGCTTGATCGGCGTGCGTCTGGATGACGAGGTCGTAGTGCGGGGCGAGTGCACCGATCTGAGTGCGCAATCGGAGCCAGCCCTGATCCTCGGCGAGCCACGTCGGCACAATCGGCGCGGGTACCAAGATGTCGAGCTCCAGCTCCGGGTGAAGGCCGTGAGCGCGCCGCGCAGCGACGACGAGGTCGACGAGCAGCTTGCGATCACTGGGGGCGGCGACGAGGACGGAGATCGTCATAGCATGAGCGCCAGATCGTTCGAGGGCATCTCGAGCGTACTCGACCGGTACGAGCGTTCGTAGAAGGCGTTCAGGGTACGGAGGCGGTTCTTCACGGCCAGCAGCTCGTTATCTCGGGCGATGAGCGGTTTCACACCTGGCCGCAGCGAGAGCTCGATCGCAGCGACGAAGCTCGCGCTGGTGCGCGCCGAACTCCAGAAGGCCTCCATGCTCTGGCTCGCGGCACTCCCCTGCTGGCGGATGCCGTCGAGGAGCGCTTTCGCCGTCGACTTCAGCGCCAGGACTTCCTGCTGAAGAGCCCCCTGCAGCGTGCTCGTGTCGTAGCGACCGATGGCCTGTTCGCAGGCGTAGGCAAGCTTCGGTACTCCGAGGTAGTCGAAGAGGAAGGCCAGCGAGGTCCACTTCCGGAAGTTCTGCGGGATCGCCGCTGAGATGAGGTCGGTGAGGTCTTCCGGGTCCCGGCCGGCGTAACCGATCGCGCGATCCCAGGGGTCGCGCGGGCTCGCGGCGTGCGTGAACAGGAGGTCGAGGTAGACGGTGTCCTGGGCCTTCGTCTGGCTCCAGTCTTCGAAGGGGAGACCGCGAGACCGCAGAAACTCGCAGGTTTCGGCGTCGAGCGCACAGGCGGTGAAGAGATGGCTCAGGAACTCAAGCGAGCGCTCGTCGTCGTCGCTCGCGCCAGTGGTGCGGATGCCCGCCAGGATTCCCTTGAGGTTCCCACGGGGCGTGCTGAGTTTGGTCTGCGTGCCACGGCGGAAGCTCGCTTCGAGGTCGGCGGCGTCGAACTGGTTGAGGGCCTTCCGGGTGAGGAGCGTTTCCATCAGCTCGCAGGAGAGCCCCCAGCTGCGGAGCAGATGGAGCAGTTTCAGCGGCCCCTGAGCGCAGAGCAGTTCTCCCTCGCGCCAGAAGGTTCCGAAGACCTCGGCGCCCTGGAGGGCGGCGATGAGGTGAGCGGCGACCGGGTTGTGGGAGAGGTTGAAGATCCGGCTCCAGCGCTGACTCCGGAGCACGGCGACCTGCTGAAGGAAGTAGCGGAGCGCGACCTCGTCGCCGAGGACGGGCGAGAACGAGCAACGCTGCAGGTGCTCGACGTCGACGACGTGGATCTCCTGGAAGAGGTCGAGGGCCCGGAGGCGCTCTTCGAGCTGTGGGGTGGTGAAGGCGACGTGCTCACCGGGGTGCTTGCGCTTGAGCTGGTGGATGCTCAGGCCCGCGAGGCCTGTGACGGCGCTGCGGTCGAGGACGAAGTGGAGGTTCCGGGTGTTAGTCAGCATGCTTCATCTCCCAGAAGGCGCGGAGGACATGGCCACACTCCCCGGGCGTGTGCAGGGTGCCCGGGAGGTCCGGCGCGGCGAGCTCGGCGAGTTCGGCTTCGAGCTTCGCGTCGCCAAGGCGCCAGGCGCTCGGCGCCGCCGCTGCTCGGCGGCCGAGGAGGTTCCGGTAGTACGCCGCGTGGGCGTCGAAGGATGGCTGGTGGACGAGGACCACAGGCTTCTTGAGTAGGAAACGACAGAACTCGTCGTTGAGAAAAAGTTCGCGGGCGTCGTCGCAGCGGAACACGTGGTAGGGAGACTGCGGCGCCGGCGCGTACGCACTGTGCAGGCGCACGAGCTCGCTCGAGGGCTCGACGACGGCGATGTGCGCTTCCTTGTGGCGCAGGCGGAGCACCTTCGCGACCTCTTCGATGTGGTAGCCGAAGCCCAGGCCAAGGATCAGGGCGTAGGGGCTGCGAGAGAGGTGGGAGAGGTGGTTGCTGGCGAAGACTTCGGCTTCGCGCTGCGGGTTGTGCAGCGAGTGGAGAGCCGTGCCGTTCAGCACGGGCACGAGGTCTTTGCTGCGGGCCTCTTGAACGACAATGCTGTTTGGTGATTGCGGGGGCATGGAAATCCTCTTCCTTAAGGATTCGAGTTGGTCTCCCCTATTTGCTCACGGTGTGAGGCGAACTGTCAAACGACTGACTTACTTGACCTGGTTGGAGTGGTATGCGCGGTGGGCGCTACCGTTCTTGTGCGTAGCCGCGAGGTCGCGCTGGAGATTTTCTTTCGTCTGGGTAAAGAGGAGCAGGAGCCGGTCGTTGAGCTTCTCGACCTGCATGAGGATCTGGCCATCCTGCGGGCCGATGTCAGCGCGGGTCGCGAGGAGGTTCATGGCGCGCTCGCGGTTGTCCACGACTTCGATGGCGTCGTCGAGCCGGCCGGCTTCGAGCAGGCCGATGGCCTTCTCCGTGAGCCGGAGCACGCGCCAGGTGAGGTGGCTCGTTTCCATCCGCTCACTCATTGGCGGCCTTCGGCGTGGTACCGGGCTTCGCGCTCTGAGCCTTCAGGCTCTTGATCGCCTCGGTCCAGCCGTCGTAGAGGGTGTTGAGGACCTTGAGGCAGGCCTCGAGCGGCTGCTTCTCGATCTTGATGTTCGCCTGCGTGCTCGAGAACATGATGAAGTCGTAGAGCGAGTTGAGCTCTTTGGCGACCTCGCCGCCGACTTCGAAGTCGAGGCTGTTGGAAAGTTCGACGACGATGTCCTGCATCTTGCCGATGTACTCGCCCTTCTTCGCCACGTTCTTCTCGTCGATGGCTTCGATGGCCTTCTTGCAGTTCTTGATGGCGGCCTGGTAGAGCATCAAGAGGATCTGCTCTCTGCTGGCAGTCTCCACCGAGGTTTTCTTGTACTGGCCTAGTCCGTAGCTCATCGCGTTCTCCTCACTCCCGTCGCCTTAATGGCACGGTGTTCATCCTAATTGTTGCACCGGCGACGCCATCTGGGCCAACCCGGCAAGACCTGCACCCTGGCCGCGGATCTTCGAGATCGTCTCTTCTAAGCGGGCGAATTTCGCCTTAAGGATCTCTTCTTTCTGGTCGATCATCCGCTGGCGCGTCGCGATCTGCCGATCGATTTGGTCAATATTGCTCTTGAGTCCCCGCGAGCGCGTCACCAGGACCCCGGAGGGCTGGGAGAGGAGCTGGTTCACCGTGACTTCGAGCTTGTCGATGAAGCCCTCGGACTTCCCCTCTTCGCCGTAGATGCCGTTGAGAACCTGGGCGACCTTGCGGTAATCGGAAGACAGGACCGTCTGGAACTTCGCCTGGTCGAACTTCAGGAAGCCCTCGCGCTGGTAAGTGATGCCGAGGTCGCCGATGCGCATCGGGCCGCTCTCGGTCATGATCGGCGTGAACATCGTCGCGCGCAGGCGGGACTCGATGGTCTGGAGGGTGAGGTCGCCCCCGAGGGTCGACGAGGTGTCGGACTTCTCGTTGAGCGAGTTCTGCTCCTTGATGAACTTCAGGACCCCGTTGATGTTGTCCACCAGCGAGTTGATCTTCTCGCCGATAGCCGCGACGTCTTCGGTGATCTCGAAGCTGAACTCTTCGCCGGGCTTCGCCTTCTTGAGGTCGATGGTGACGCCCGGGATGAGGTCGGTGACCTTGTTCGAGGGGACCTCGATCTCGAAGCCGTCGAGCTTGACCTTCGCGTCCTGCGCCGGGCGCTCGCCCTCGAGGTAGATGTCGACTTCGCCGTCGACGAGGTAGAGGTAGGGGAACTCGGCCTTCGCGCCGTCGCCGGTGTCGTTGAGCGAGAGCACCATCTTCCACGGGGCGTCCGAGCCGGAGCCGTCGTTGACGACGTTGGCGCGCATGCCGAGCTTGTCGGACTGCTCGTTGATGAGCTTCGCCACGCCGGCGAGCGTGGCGTGGTCTTTGTCGACGTAGATCTCTTTCTCTTCGCCGTCGGGCATGACGGCGCGGATGTAGCCGACGCCGATGTAGGTCTTGTCCTTGTCTTCGACGCCGTTGGTGATGGCCGACGATTTCTGCGCCAGCTGCAGCACCTCGAGCTGATACTTGCCCGGCTCCGCGAGGTTCTTGTCCGCGGTGATGCCGACGTGGTCGGCGCCGCCTTGGACCTTCAGCTCGCGCAGCGAGCGCGCACCTTTGTTCTTGAGGATGTCGCCCTTCATCGCTTCCACCAGGCGCGTCAGCTGACTGAGCAGCGCTTGCTTACTCTGGATCTTGCCCTTGCGGGCTTCCATCGCCTGGATGGGAATCTTCTCAGCGTTCACGATCTGCTGAACGATGTCCTTCGGGAGGCCGGAGTTGATCGAGCCGAATGCGATCCCCAAATCATCCTCCTGATGCGGTGGGGGTGCGAGGTCCGGGCATACTGCCCCTATGGGTATTTTACCGTGCCGTGTAATGGATGCAAGTAGGCAGGAAGTGGGCTAGGATAGGACCCTATAAGAAAGAAACAGGGAGGAGGGTGAACAACTCCTCCTCCGTGTTTCGGTAGATCCTGGGCGGGAATCTCTTTCATAGATATCCCACTGAACTTGTCGGAGATTGTTCTGAATTCTTTAGTAAAAAACTCGGGTGCTGCTCTCGGAAAAGGGAAGTTCTTTTTTAATCGGGTAGTTACCTACTTTTCCTTCCTGCTGATTCCGGTTTGGATCCAGAAGACCCTCGAGCTGAACCTCTTCTCCCAGGCCGTCCTCATGCTGCTCTACATGGGCTTCATCGCCGGCCAGTGGTACCTGCTCGGCAAAGAGATCGACCACCGCATGAAGATCTACTTCCGAGCAAATTCGTCAATTGATCGGGTCGTCTACCGACTCGTTGTGGGGAGCACGTTTACGGTGATCCTCTTCAATCTGATCGCGCTGCTGCCGGACGATTGGACGAAGCACTTCTTCTGGGGCTTCTGGATCCTCCTCGGCCTGTTCTACTCATGGCCCACGCGCGGAAAGATCATCGAGGAGTCGGTGTCCACGCAGTTCGGCGAGTACCGCTACCTCGACAACTTCGAGAAGACCGTCCTCTTCCTCACGATCCTCATGGTGCTGGTGTCGATCCCTCTCTTCCCCTACTTCGACAACGCGGAGTCGCTGCGCATCCTCATCGACCCCGACGAGAAAGTGTCCCAGCAGTACTGGAACTTCATGGCGATCAACTACTTCCCCTTCCGGCGTTTTCCGAATCTGATGTACGTGGCCTGGTGCCTGCACTTCTACGTCGTCGGCACGGTCCTGTACCTGATGAGCTTCTACGGGGTGCTGCGTTTCTTCTTCTCCCGGCGGCTGGCGATCCTGGGGATGTTCGCGGTGTGCTCGTCGTGGTCCTGGAGCCTGCTCCTCCAGCGCGACCCCTTCTCGATGCTGCTGACGTGCTTTCCGATCCTGTGGATCTGGGGGCTGCTCTGGGCCGCCAAGAGCGCCACCTACCGCGCGGGCCTCATGTTCGGCTTGCTCTGCTATTTCGGGACACTGCTGAACTACCACTTCTTCGCCCTCTTTCCGCTTGGCCTTCTGATGCTCATGTTCTGGCAGCTGCGCGAGAAGACGCCCTGGTACCGGCAGCAGTTCCTGCGCTACACGGCGCTGGGAGTGGTGGGGTCCTTCTTCGTCTTCGTGTACCACATCGACCTGCAGCTCTTTGGCCATGGCTGGACGCTCCCCGGCCTATGGTACTTCGTCGCGAGCCTCCTGAAGCGCAAGGCTTTCTTCGCGCTCTCCGTCGTCGGCGTCGTGCTCCTCGTCTTCGCCTATGCGCCGGCCACCCGCAAGCGCTTCGCGGAGCTGACGCTCGACCGGGGCCGCCTGCTTCACTTCCTGAGCGGCGTCGGCATCATCCTCGTCGTGGGCGTCCTCCTCGACAAGAACCTCCTGCGCGGCTTCGGCCTGCTCTGGCTGCTGACATTTCTTTCGCTCGTTCCGCTCGAGTGGATCTTCCAGGTGATCTCGCGCCTGCGCTCGAAGCGCAACTTCATCTACGTGGTCTACGTCCTCATCTGTCTGCTTGACTCGCACTTCGAGGGCCGCGTGCGGATCACTGCAAAGTTCTTCAAGGAGACGCCCGCGCAAGCGAAGGTGACGGACTAGGCGACTTGGTTAAGATTATGTGGGGCCATCTTGGCCCTTGCGGTGAGTTTCTTCCGCGCGCTACAATCTTCTTACGGGACGATTGATTGTCCCACGGCCCGGCTCAAGGAGGATCTGTTGTTCAAAGCCCCCCTTACTGCTTTCGTCGTCGCTAACTTTCTCTCCTCGTACCAGTCCATCGCCTCTCCCCAGTCTCCCGCTGATAAACCCGCCGAACCTTTTGTCTACGTTGACGCCTACGGGGTCAAACTTCTGACGAACGTGGTTGAGGGAGAAGCGGCCGATCAGGAGGACATTTTCGCCCTCGCGGTGGCGGAGGATGGTTGGGTGGAGATGCTTGCCCTGCAGGAATCGAATTCCTGATTTTTTGGGGATAACTTCCACTGTCAAGCATTTGATAGAATATTTTCTTTTGCAGTGTGCAAACAGGAAGATGGCTTAACTGCTCAAATTTTTTAGAGTAGTTTGTCCTTACTTACTCACAAATAGGAATTGTGGAGTGAGGAGAACTCTGTGGAAATCTCGAGTTTTAATGGGGATATTGGGCCAGAATTATGTTTGTACCTTACTCTAACTTACAAATTATCAGCGACCTTCGTCAGTTTTGTGACACGCTCTGGCCCCTCGATGAGCTGCGTGTTGAACACAAGTCGGACGCGAGCCTGGTCACCGAAATCGATCACAAAATCTCCCAGTACCTCAAGACGCACATAAGTTGTCAGGGCCTAACATTCTACTCCGAGGAAGATCACTCGCAGCTCGTTTTCCCTGCGGCGATCCTCGATCCCATCGACGGCACCCGCGAGCTCGTCAAGCTCCGCGGTGAGTGCGCCGTTAGCCTCGCGCGGATGCGAAGCCCGAAGCTCAGCGAGGGCGAGGCGCTCGTTTACAATCCCTTCACGGGCTTCGCCGCGCACTCGGATCAGCGGCCCCCGTGGCGGGCGCGCTTTCACGCCGACGAACTGCTCGGCCTCGTCTCCCGCTCCGAGTGGGAGCAGGGTCTCTTCGCGGGCTCCACTGAACGGCTCCGACTCGTCCCTCGCGGGAGCATCGCCTTCAAGCTCGGGCTGCTTGCCGCGGGAGCCTGCGACTACGTGGTGAGTTTGCGGCCGAAGAACATCTGGGACATCGCCGCGGGGACGATCCTCTGCGAGCACGCAGGGATTTCCTTCCTCGCTCAGGGCACCGTCGTCCGGGAGCTCAGTCAGCCGACGTACCCGGCGCCGCTCATCTGGGCGAGGCCCGAGCTCATGCCTTCGCTGCGCGCGCACTTTTCGTCCTAGACGGACATAGATCGACGAGCACACACAGGTCACACTGGGGCCGGCGAGCGATGCAGGTTCGCCGCCCGTGGAAGATGAGCAGGTGGCTCAGCTGGCCCCACTGGTCGCGTGGGAAGAGCTTCATGAGGTCTTCCTCGATCTTCTCCGGCGTCGCCGCTTTGCTGAGCCCGAGCAGGCCCGTGATGCGCTTCACGTGGGTGTCGACGACCACGCCTTCGTTGACGTCGAAGCAGTTGCTCAGCACCACGTTCGCGGTCTTGCGGCCCACCCCGGGCAGCGCCGCGAGTTCCTCGATCGACCGGGGCACCTGGCCACCGTGGAGCTCGACGAGGCTGCGCGCGCAGCCCACGATGTTCTTCGCCTTGTTCTTGTAGAAGCCCGTCGAGCGCACCAGCTCTTCGACGTGGGAGATCGGCGCCGCCGCCAGCGCCGAGGGCGTCGGGTACGCGCGGAAGAGCGCCGGCGTCACCATGTTCACACGGACGTCGGTGCACTGAGCGGAGAGGATGGTGGCGATCAGGAGCTGGAAGGGTGACTCGTGGTCGAGTTCGCAGTGGGCGTCCGGGAAAACTCGGTCCAGGCGCTGGTAGATTTCGTGGGCTTTTTCTTGTTTTTTCATGCGTTCCGCTCCTCGGTTGCCAAAGAAGGGGGGCTCTGGCATGGTCGGGCCATGTTTAAGGTTAAGGACCATTATTACCACAAAGCAAAGGACGAGAACTACCTCGCCCGCTCGATCTACAAGCTCGAGGAGATCGACAAACGCTATCGGGTCCTCAGGCCGGGTGACCTCGTGGTGGATCTGGGCTATTTCCCCGGGTCCTGGGCGCAGTACACCGCTCCGAAGGTCGGCCCAGAGGGCAAGGTCGTGGGGATCGACATCCAGCCGGTCAACAAGAAGCTCCAGCTGCCGAACCTCACCCTCTTCGAGAAGGACATCTTCACCCTCACGGGGCCCGGCGACCTCGGCGTCGACAGGCCCTTCGACGTTGTGCTCTCGGACATGGCACCGAAAACGACGGGCATCAAGACCGTCGACCAGGCCCGTAGCCTCGAGCTCATCGAGTCCGTGTTCGGCCTTCTGCCGAAGCTCCTGCGGCCGGGAGGTAACTTCGTGATCAAAGTCTTCGAGAGCAACGACGCCCAGGTCTTCCTGCGCACGCAGAAAGCGCGCTTCAAAGATTTCCACTACCTCCGGCCGAAGTCGACGCGCTCGGTTTCCAAAGAATTTTTTGTCATCGCCCAGGGTTTCAAGGCATAATTTTAGCCATGATTCGTATTACGTCGCAGCACACGGGATGGCTGCTGATCTTACTCGTGGCCGGAAGCCTCTCCTTTGCGGCGGGCGCCAACCCGCTCGACTTCCTTCGGAAGCTCCCCTTCGTTAACTCGGGCCTAGACATCGAGCGCGTGCAACGCGAGTTCCACAACACCTTCTACGAGACGGGACGGCTGCCGGAGAAGGTGCGCGTGGACGACGAGGTGCTACAGCTGAGCTACACTATCAAGCCCGAGCTCGAGGAGGAGGTCACGCAGCTCCTCAAGAAGTACAAGTCCGACTTCGCATCGGTGGTCGTCATGGACAACAACACGGGCCACGTGCTCGCGGCCATCGACATGGCCCGCGGCGACGGCCGCACCGGACGGATCGCGACCTTCTCGCCGACGCATCCGGCGGCGAGCGTTTTCAAAATCGTGACCGCGGCGGACCTCCTCGAGAACACGCACGTCGGCAACGAAACGCAGTTCAAGTTCGCGGGCCGCTCGACGACGCTCTACAAGTCGCAGCTCAAGCAAGCGGACGGCCGCTGGGCGCGCAAGACGGACTTCGAGCACGCCTTCGCGCGGTCGAACAACGTCATCTTCGGCAAGGCCGCGCTCGAGAACCTTTCGCCGACGGGCCTCAAGAAGATGGCCGAGAAGTTCGGCTTCAACCGTCCGGTGATCCCCTTCATGAAGGCGCAGCCTTCGGTGTTCCCGATGGCCGTCGACCAGTACAACCTCGCCGAGCTCGCCTCGGGCTTGAATGTCAGCACGATGATCAGTCCCGTGCACGGCGCGCTCATCGCGAGCATCGTCGCCAACGGCGGCGTGATGAAGCAGCCGGTGCTGCTCAGGCGCGTGGCCACCGAAGCGGGCCTCACGCAGTGGGAGTCGGCTCCGAGCAGCGAGACCGTCGTCGCGCCGGACACGGCCGAGGACCTGCGGAAGATGATGATGGCGACGATTTCGGAAGGAACCGCGCGCCGCGCTTTCCGGCGCCTGCCGGCGTCGCTTAGCAACCTCGAAGTCGGGGGTAAGACCGGTTCGATCACCGGCGGCGAGCCCTACGGCAAGCGCGACTGGTTCGTCGCCTACGCCCGCGACACGACGAAGCCCGAGGACCGAGGGCTGTCGATCTGCGTGATGATCGTCAACAAGAAGAAATGGTATGTGAAATCCACGCAACTCACTCGGGAAATTCTCGAGCTCGTCTGGGGGAACTCCGGGCGAGCGCACGTGATAAGAAGGAAGTTATGGAGCAACAGAACGTAGACCAGACCGAGTCCACTCCTGCGGTGGAAGAAGTGAAGAAGCTCTCGCGCAAGCAGAAGATGGTGAAAGAGGCGAAGTCCTTCACCTTCATCATTTTCTCCGTGCTCCTCTTCCGCTCGGTGCTCTTCGAGCCTTTCAAGATTCCCTCGGGCTCGATGATCCCGACGCTGCTCATCGGCGACTTCATCCTCGTGAACAAGTTCAGCTACGGTTTCAAGGTGCCCTTCAGCGACTGGTTCTCCGATCCGACCTACCTCACCGGGCCGGCGCTTCCGAGCCGCGGCGACGTCGTGGTCTTCAAGTACCCACAGGACCCCTCGCTAAACTACATCAAGCGCATCGTTGGCCTCCCCGGGGACCGCATCGAGGTCACCGACAAGGTCGTCTACGTCAACGGCAAGCCACTGGAGATGAAGGAGATCGACGGCAAAGAGCAGCTCGCCGACATGGACGAGAAGTACAAGCGCTACAACTTCCGCTTCTTCGAAACGAAGACCGGCGAGCACACGCACGTCACGCAGATCGACCAGGACAACATCTTCGGCGCGAACTACTACCCCGTCGAGGTGCCGGCGAACCACTACTTCGTCATGGGCGACAACCGCGACTTCTCCGCCGACTCGCGCTCCTGGGGCTTCGTGCCCTTTGGCCATATCAAGGGCAAGGCGATTCTCACGTGGTTCTCGCTCTCGTTCCCCTGGCCCTGGGGCGGGGATGAGCAGGAAGCCTTCGCGTTCAGGCCCTGGCGCATCGGCAAGCTGATCGACTAGTCTCGCAGACGGATCTCGGTTTCTCCGTCGTTGCCGGTCTCCGGGACGCTCCAGCGGAAGTCTTTGC
Source organism: Bacteriovoracaceae bacterium (assembly GCA_036770305.1). Classification (GTDB taxonomy): domain Bacteria; phylum Bdellovibrionota; class Bacteriovoracia; order Bacteriovoracales; family Bacteriovoracaceae; genus UBA6144. The sequence continues at coordinate 14,878 of DAIPJL010000008.1, forward strand.
TTTTGCCGATGTGGCCGCGCAGCCAGGCCTTGAGCACGCCGTCGCCGTGGCCATGGATCACACTCAGGACCGGCGTGTCGCCGGCGAGCAGGTCGCCGAGGCTCTTCTGGACGGAGTGCTGGAACTCCTCGAGGCGCATGCCCCGGCAGTCGAGCTGGTAGCTGCGCTCGGATTCGCGCGTGACGCTGATGCGGATCTGCTGAAACGAGTTCACGACCGTCGTTCCTTTCTTGAAGGTGTTCAGCGGCACGTTCACCGTGAGCGCCCCCTTCGCGACGATCGCCTGGCGCTTGCGCCAGTCGATGGACTGGAGCTGGACTTCTTTTTTAAGGAAAGTGTTGTAGTACACGTTCCCGGGGCGTAGCAGGTGCACCGGCAGGGTGTCGGTCGACTCCTCGGCCGTCGGAGTCGGGCCCGCGTCCGGTAGCGCCGGACTCAGTCCTCGCTTGAGTTCGGCGAACTTATCCTCGATCTTGCGCGGCTTCGAGAGCTCGCCGGTGCGAGCCTGCTCCACGATGTCGAGCGCCTCGCGGGAGATCTGCTCGATGCGCGCCTTCGCTCGGCTCAGCTCGTCGTCGAGCTTCAGGCGCATGACGCCCTCGAGCGACTTCTCGCGGTTCATGAGGTCGCGCTCCTTGAGCCGGTTCGCCTGCAGGAGCTCGTCGAGCTCGCGGCCCTTCTGCGAAACCTGCGCGACGAGCTTCTCGTAGTTGACCTGCTTCTTGTCGAGGAGGCTGCGGGCCTCCTCCGCGATGAGCGTCGAGTACGGGTTCGATTCTCCGAGACGCTCGAAGATCTCCACGGCCATCGACTGGCCCGGCACGCCCTGGTAGAAGCGGTAGTTCGGCTTCATCTCGGCCACGTCGAAGCCCATCGAGCCGGAGAGCACGGTGGGCCTTTCACCGGCGAGGTTCTTCAGGAGCTGGTGGTGCGTCGAGAGCACGAAGTGCGTCTGCTTGCGGAGGTTGAAGTTGTCGATCATCGCGAGCGCGAGCGCCGACGCTTCGTCGGACGCGGTGGAGTTGAAGATCTCGTCGATGAGGAGCAGGTTGTGCGCCTGCAGGTGTTCGGAGAGCTTGAGGTAGGTCGTGACTTCGCCGGAGAACGACGAGAGGCCGAGGCCGATGTCCTGGAGGTCGTTCGCGAGGAAGAAGAGCGTCTGGTACGGGTAGAGCTCGGCGTGCAGCGCCGGGACGAAGAGGCCCCGCTGGTAGAGACGGTAGGAGAGAGCGATGGCCTTGATGAGCGCCGTCTTGCCGCCGGTGTTCGGGCCCGAGATGATCAGCGCGGTGTGCACGTTATCGAGGTAGACGTCGTTCTTCACCGGCTTCGCGATGAGCGGATGGAAGAGGTCGTGGAAGGCGAACCCGGGCCTGCCGCGGACCTTCGGCCGTGTGAAGCCGAGCGCAAGGCAGAAGCGCGCCTTGCCGAGGAACTCGTCGAAGAGGAGGAGGGCCTCGACGGCTTCGGCGGCGTGCTCCACGAGCTCCACGAGCCTGCGGTGGAAGTTCGCCTCGATGTGGTAGACGATCTCTTTGATCTTCGACATCGTCTCGAGGCGCTTCTGCGCGAGCTCGCGGCAGACGAAGGGCTCGATGAAGAGCGTCTGGCCCGATTCGGAGCGCGAGACGATGAGTCCCAGGCCCGTGCGATGCGAGTCCGTGCGGACCGGCAGGACGTAGCGCTCGTCGACGACGTCGAAGCCGTCGTACTGGAGGAGGTCGCGCCAGTCGTCGGACTTCGCGAGTTCGTTCACCAGACGGCGCAGCCGTTCCTCTTGGTCGTAGAGCTGCTGAGTGAGCGCCTGGAGCTCCGGATGCCTCGTGAAGTCGATCTCCCCGTCTTTGCTCACCAGATGGCGGAAGTCTTTCAGGAAGCGAGTCACCGCCACGTTCTGGTTCTGCGGATGAACGACGGTCACCGGGTTGAGCTGGTGCCGGGAGCTTGCGCGCGAAAGGTTCAGCGCCGCCTCCCAGGCGAGGATCAGTCGGTTCTGGTCGCGCAGCGTGAGGAAGCCGGACTTCGACGCGTGGCCGATGAGCTCCGGTAGCGAGACCTGCGGATCGAGCGGGGCGAGGAGCGACGAGAAGCTCTGGCTGTACTCGTCGACGAGGTACTCTTGGAAGAACTGTAGCCGATCGAAGGAGTCGGCGATCTGCTGCGGACTCAGCGCGTGCTGCTCGAGCGACAGGCGTTCCTTGTTACTGTCGAAGTAGAAGTACGCGGTGATCTTTTCGATCACCTGATTCCACTCAGGGATGGTAAACTGTGGTGCCCCGTCTCGTTCCATGGTGATTCGATGATAGCACGGTATCCACAAATAAAGCAGCAGGTTGAGCGGATCCACGGCGAGCTCGCCGACGGAGGCCACGTCCAGAAGATCTACTCCACGGCTTTCTACCTCTGCCTCCAGGTCCGTGCCCGTGGCAAGAACCTCTTCCTGTACCTCGGCCGCGGCTCGGGCCACGAGGGCATCTGGTGCGGGGACGGGGTGCCGCCGGCGTTTCTGCGCAAGCGCGACCGGTGGCTCGAGTGGTGTCGCCGGCACCTCACGAGTGCGGTGCTCGTCGGCCTCGAGATCGATGCCCTCGACCGCATCGTGCGCTTCGTCCTCCGGAAACAGGGCCAGCGCTACGAGTTCTACACCGCCTGGATCGGGCGGCGCGCCTACGTCTCATTCTTCGACGCGGAGAAGAGCTCGTGGTTCCACTTCTGGCGCTCCGGCGAAGACGGAGCCGTGTCCTTCGCAGTCTTCGACGAGGTTGGCCGACGGGAAGCCACCGGCGGGTCGGCGGGTGACCTCGTCGGTGTCGGCGAACTCCTCGCGGCGGAGTCCCGGCGCGCTCGGGAGAGTGCGCAGCCGAAGAAGCTAAAAAAATCTCTGACCACGAAGATCCGCAAGATCCAAGAAGACCTGGCCGTGATCGGGCAGTGGCGGCAGCTCGAGGAGTGGCTGCAGACGCAGGACCCGTCGACGCTCGAAGAGCTGCAGCAGTTTCGCCTCGGGGAGCTGCGCTACAAGTTGCCGCCCGTCTCAGCGTGGAAGAAGCGCGACCTCCTCTTTGGCCATCTCCGCCGCCTCAAGCAGGCCGAGCTCTCGCAGCAGCGACGACTGGCGGAAGCGCAGGCCGCGCTCGCGGCATCCGAGGTCGACGCCGATGCGGTCGAAAACACTCTGCGCGTCGCCGAGCCCGTGTGGCGAAGCGAAGCAGCGAAGCGCTCCGAGCCTCAGGCGCAGGACGCCTACGAGGTCCAGAGCTTCGCCGGCTACAAGATCGGCGTCGGCCTCACGGCCCAGGGCAATGATCAGTTGCGCAAGAGCTGGGCGAAGGCGGAGGACGTCTGGGTGCACGCGGCTTCCGGGACGTCGGCGCACGCCATCATCAAGCTCGCGGCGCCGGGAGTTGTCATGGCCGAGCATTTAACACAGGCGGCCCGCCTGATAGCACGGCGATCGGGTATTGCCACCGGCGAACTTGTGATCATCTTTACACCCGTGAAGAATCTTCGAGGGGTGACTGGAACCCCCGGAATGGTAACATATAAGAAAACAAAAACTCTGGTCTGTGATCTGAGAGAGGAATCGCCATGAAAGCCCTGTCGCTACTGCTCATGCTACTCACCGCTCCCCTCGCCCTCGCCCAGGACGGCCTGGCCCGTCTCCGGGAGATTCAGGAGAAGTGCTACACGCCGGTCCAGAAGGGCATGGCCGACCTCGTGGTGGACGTCGTCATTCCGCAGCTCACCAAGCAGCTCAACGAGCAGGCGATCTTTGGCCACCTCAACGAGGTCGGGTTCCGGGTCTATTGGACGGCGAAGCCGGAGCGCATCGCCGTCGAAGTCACCGGACTCCCCGAAGGCTTCCGCGAGATCAAAGAAGACCTCAAGGCGCGCGCACTCATGAAACTGGAAGAAGTCGTCCCGCTGCCCCTCGAGAAGAAGTTCGAGGGCTACGTGTTCCGCCTCGACGCGGATAAGAGCGCGGTCCGCGCGGTCGACGAGTCGGGACTGCGGGTGATCCCCGAGTTCGTGGTGGTCCCGGACGGCGGCTTGCTCCCGACGAAGCTCATCGCGAAGCGGACGATCGGCAACCAGGTGACGGAGACCGTCTGGGCGAAGGCGCCGTGGAGCGAACCGCGCGCGCACCCGACGCGCTCGGTGACGACGATCCAGGAGGGGCCGCAGACCGCGACGATCGAGACGACGCGGACCTGGCAGGTGATCGCCGGGATCGGCGTGCCCTCGCAGGTGCGCTCCGTGGTGAGCCAGCGCCTCCAGACGGGGAGCGACGCCGAAAAAAACCTCAGCCGACAGAGCGAAGAGCTAGTGCTCTTCAAGAACTACAAGATCAACCAGGGCGAAGCCATGAAGTGGTTCCTGGCCGCCGGAAGCGGAACGCCCTGATGCTACGGTCACTCGAACTCAAGAAGACTGCCCACGAGCGGCTCACCGGCGGCTCCGGCGAGCTCTTCCGCTCGGACGTGGACGGATCTCTCAAGTCGCTCGTCCCCGGGGAGTGGATCCTCCTGCGAGACAGCGAGAAGAAACGGGTGTACCTCGCGTTCGCGAACCCGCTGGTCCCCGAGGGGAGCGCCGTGATCCGCGTGGTCGAGCACCTGCGGTCCGCGCCGAAGCTCGACGTCGCCGAGAGCTACGTCACGACGTGCGTCCGTCGCGCCATCGAGACCCGCAAGGTCTGGAAGAGCTTCGACACCGGTTGCCGCCTCGTCTACGGCGACGTCGATGGCCTGCCGGGCCTCGTGGTGGACGGCTACGCCGAGTGCAACCTCGCGCAGATCAACACCGCGGGCATCGAGCGCTTCCGCGACCTCGTCCGGAACCTCGTGACCGAGGTCACGGGCCGGCCAACCTTCATCATCGATAATCCGAAGCTCCGCTCGCGGGAGGTGCTCCCGCACCACCACGACGCCATTCCGGTGAGCGAGCTCAAGGTGCTGGAGAACGGCTTCCGCTACACGCTCCCGATGAAAAACGTGCAGAAGGCTGGCTGGTACTACGACCACCGGGAGAACCGCCTGAAGCTCGAGCAGCGACTGCGCGACTTCGCGGGCGCGAAAGCGAGTGGCCTCGACCTCTTCTGCTACGCCGGAGCCTGGGGTCTCCACCTCCTGCGGGCGGGAGTGCAGAACTGCATCTTCGTCGACCAGGCGCCGCTGCAGGACCTCGTCGAGGGCGCACTCGCCGAGAACTCCTTCGACGGCCGGGGCCGCTTCGTGCGCGCGGACGTCTTCGACTGGCTCGACGAGGCCGCAAAGCTCGGCTCACTCTTCGACGTGATCGTGAGTGATCCTCCGGCCTTCGCGAAGTCACCGAAAGAGAAAGCCGCGGCGATTGAGGGGTACCGGAAGCTCCACCGAAAGGTGCTCGCGCTAGCGGCGCCCGGCGCGCTCGTGGCCTTCGCCTCCTGCACCTACTACGTCGACCTCGACGAGTTCGACCGGACCATCAGCCACGCGGCCCAGGCCGCGGGCCGCCGGCACCAGATCCTCGACATCGGTTTCCAGGGGAGCGACCATCCGGTGCGTTCGCTGGCGGCGCGGGGCAACTACATCAAATACGTTCTCACACGAGTGGAGTGAATATGTCGAACCTAGTGAAGTTGAAGTCGATCCTCGCGGAAGCCAAGAAAGTCGTCTACGGCCAGGACGAGATGCTCGAGGCCATCCTCGCCGCCCTCGTGTGCGAGGGCCACGTGCTCATCGAGGGCATGCCGGGCCTCGGGAAGACCATGAGCGTCTCGGTGATGAGCCGTCTCTGTGACCTCCAGTTCCAGCGCGTGCAGTTCACGCCGGACCTTCTGCCATCGGACCTCGTCGGGACTCTCGTCTACAACCAAGCGACCCAGGAGTTCACCACGAAGTTCGGGCCCATCTTCTCGCAGATCGTGCTCGCGGACGAGATCAACCGCTCGCCCGCGAAGGTCCAGTCGGCGCTGCTCGAGGCGATGGCGGAGAAGCAGGTCACCATCGGCGAGAAGAGCCATCGTCTCCCGTCGCCCTTCGTCGTCCTCGCGACGCAGAACCCGATCGAGCAGGAAGGGACCTACAATCTGCCGGAGGCCCAGCTCGACCGCTTCATGATGAAGGTGCAGGTCCACTATCCGGACTTCGACGCCGAGAAGTCCATCCTCGAGCTGAAGCACGAAGCGCTGAACCTCCGGCCCGTGCTCCACCAGGAGGACTTCCAGCAGATCAAGGCGGAGGTCGAGCGGGTCTACGTCGACGACAAGATCAAGGACATCATCGTGCGGCTGGTGCACGCCACTCGCCCCGGCTCGCGCTGGTTCGACAAGAAACGCGATGGCCTCATCACCGCCGGCGCCTCTCCGCGCGCTTCCATCTGGCTCTTCAAGCTGGCCAAGTTCCGCGCCTACCTCGAAGGGAAGGACTACGTGGCGCCGGAGCACCTGCTGGCCATCGTCCCCGCGGTGCTGGGGCACCGAGTGATTCCGAGCTACGAGGCGGTGCTCGACAAGGTGAACATGCGTGAGGTGGTGAAGGAGATTGCCCTCTCGGCAATGTAGCAATGGATATCAAGGAGATCGAACGCGTCGTCGCGACCGTTCAAGGTGCCATTTTTCGAAACGCCAACAGCGCCTCCGCGGGAGCGATCCGCTCGCGCTTCAAGGGCGCCGGCCTGCAGTTCCGTGAGCACCAGATCTACACGCACGGGGACGACGTGCGTTTCATCGACTGGAAGGTCTCCGCGCGCACCGGGCACACCTACCTCAAGACCTTCGAAGAGGACCGCAACGTCGAGATCTGCGTGATCCTCGACGTCACGCGGAGCACCTACTACGGGTCCCGCGGAATCACTAAGCTGCAGATGGCGCTGGAGGTGACGGCGCTGCTCTATCTCCTGGCGCAGGAGAACCACGACCGGATCCGCACGGTGCTGATCCTCGACGGCCAGGTGCACGAGTTACCGGCGAAGCGAGGCCGCGAGGGTCTCATCCTCTTCGTGTCCTGGCTCGAGAAGCTTGCGCTCCTCGGGCCCGACGGAAAGGTTCAGCTTCGACGGCAGTTCGAGCTCACGGAAAATTCTTCGGAGCTCCTGACCGGAACCTTGCGCAAGCAGCTCGCCCGCAAGAAGGAAGTGCTCTACCTCGGTGACCTCACGAGCGTGGCCAGCTCCGCGGACTTCCAGAAGCTCTCGGCTGACCCGCACCTGCACGTCATGCGCCTGAGTTCGGCGCTCGACACACGGCCCGTGACCTTTTCGTTTCCACTTTCGCGCGGCCGGTATGTGGGCCTCGGGCGGCCCGAGAAAGCTGAGTGGCTCCACCGGCGTTTCCCGGCGATCTCCACCGACGAGCGCTACCTCGAGAATTTCCTCCGGAGGCTCCGGTGAGGCGCTTCCTGCTCGCAGCTCTCTTCGTCGCCGACTTCGCCGCGGCAGCGGTGAGCGTCGTTCCGCGCTCCGCGGGGTCGGCCGCGCTGAGCCCGGGGGACCTGCGCGAGGCCAAAGTCGTGAACCGTGGGGAGCAGAGTGTCGCGCTCGAGGACGTTCTGGGTTCCGTGCCGGAAGATCAAGCCGTCTTCCTCTTCGAGGCGACAACCCTCGCGCCCGGAGAAGAGGCGACCCTCCGCTTCGTCGCCGGAGCGAAGTTCGCCGAGCTCCTCGAGCGCGCCGACCTCAGGTTCACCGACTGGCAGTGGAACGCAGGGGCACCAGCGCAGCAGCCAGAGTTCCTCTACGAGGAGATCCAGCTCCTGGCCTGGCGGTGGTGGAAGAAGCACCTCCTGCTCCTCGGTGCGTTGACCGCCGGCGTAGCGCTGCTGGTGTTTTTCCCCGCTCGGCGAGCGTACCAGAGGCACGAGCAGCGCCAGAGGCTCCGCGCCGAGGCCCAGGCGCTGAAGTCGAAGGTCTGCGCGGCGGGTACGCTAGAGAGCTTCGTCGAAATCTGGGTTCTCCGCGACCGGCTCAAGGTGCTCTTCCCGGAGCACGCGGAGAGTCTCCAGCGCTTTTACACCGTGCTGAATAAGTACCAGTTCAAGGTCTCCGTCAGCTCCGAGGAGCTCCGGGAGATCCAGCAGGAACAGACGCGCTTAGCGGCTGCGCTCGAGGGGGCTTCGCGTGGAGTATAAGTCACCCTGGATGGCGCTGCCGGTGCTTCTCATCGCTCTGCTCTGGTGTCTGAACACATGGCAGCTCGTCGGGCGCTACCACCTCACGGTCGCAGCGGCCGAGCTCCGGCGCACGGTCTGGCAGAACGCGCTAAGGCCGCTGCTCTTTCTCGCGGGGCTATGCGGCTGGGGGTTCCTCGCGTATTCGCTGGCGCAGCCACGGACGCCGAACAGCTACTCCTCGGCAAGCCGCGAGGTCAACGACATCATGCTCGTCGTGGACGTGTCGCGCTCCATGCTCGCGGTCGACCTCGAGCCGAACCGTCTGGAGGTAACCAAGCGCCAGATCCGAGAGTTCGCGCGACGGCGTGTCACGGACCGCGTCGGCGTGATCCTCTTCTCCGAGAGTGTCTTCACGCTCCTGCCGCTCTCGACGGACCCAGGGCTTCTCGACAGTGTCGTCGCGGACATCAACATCGGCTACCTCGGCTCCGGAACGAACATCGGAGATGGCCTCGCACTGGGAGTCGCGCGCCTGATGGAGTCGGAGACCAAGAACAAGGTCATCGTGCTGCTCACCGACGGCGTCGCGAACGTCGGCCTGATGACGCCGCTGCAGGCCGCGGAAGAAGCCAAGAAGCAGAAGATCAAGGTCTACACCATCGGCGTAGGCACCCAGGGCGAAGCGAAGATCCCTGTCGGAAACACCTTCGGGACGACGAGCTACCAGCTGATCCCAGGAGGCTCCATTGACTACGAGACTCTAAAGGTAATCTCCGACATGACGGGCGCAAAGTTCTACCCCGCCACCGATGAGAAAGCACTCAGCAAGGTGTTCTCCGAGATCGACGCGCTCGAGCGCACGGAGATCAAGGTCGATAACCAGGTCGTCTACAGCGAGCACTACTACCGCTACTTCGTCATCGCCCTGCTCCTCCTCCTGCTCAGCGAGTTCGGCCGCCGCCTGCTGCTCCGGGAGGTGCTATGAGCTTCCTGCGACTCGAGCTCTGGCCCCTGGTAGCGCTGGTCACCCTGGTCTTGGTCGGGGCGACGGTGCTCATCGAGCAGCGCTTCTACCGCTGGGTGCGCGCGCACTGGCTCTTCGCTCGCTCTGCGACCAGCACGCTGGCGACGCTCTCGTGGGTCGCGGGCCTCGCGCTCCTCACGCTCATCCTCCTCGATCCGCGGGAACCAGAGGTGCGCATCAAGGGGAAGGTACTCCAGACAAAGACGATCATCCTCATCGACACCTCGACGTCGATGCTCTGTGAAGACGTTCGGCCGAACCGACTTGAAAAGGCGGTCATGATCGCCAAGCACTTCGCCCGCAACGCCGTCGGGCACCAGGTGAGCATCATGGCTTTCGCCGACGTGACAAAACGGCTCACGCCTTTCACCACGGACCGGGACCTGATCGAGGCGCGTCTCGATAGCCTGCGGCTCATGCGCAATCAGAGCGCCGGAAGCGCGATCGGCCTGGCGATCGCCGAAGCGGTGCGCTACTTCGACTTCACCAAGGACCCGGGCGTCGGCAACGTCGTAGTGATCACGGACGGCGAAGAGAACGCCACTACGGAAAAGCTCGCCCTCCCGAAGGGCATCAGCCTCATGCTCGTCGGCGTGGGAACCCCCGAGGGAGGACCCATCCCGCAGAAGAGTCCCTACGGGGACAACTTCGGCAACAAGAAGTACAAGTCTTCGGACATCATCACGAAGCTCAACGAAGACTACTTCAAGGCGCTGACCGCGGCGAACCCGAACGCGAGCTACGTCCTCACGCGCGCCTACGACCTTCCGACCGCGGAGGTGCTCGAGTACTTCGAAACTCGCAAGAACGAAATGGCCGAGGGCGAGAACGTCGTCCGCCCAGTGGCCATCGAAACCATCGCTATCCCGGCGCTCGTGCTCATGCTCGCGGGGATGCTACTGCGGATGCTGCCGCCCTTCGCTCTCTGCCTGGCGCTCGCCCTCGCCGCTGGCGTCAGCGGGCCAGCGGTCGCGGAGGAGAAAAAGCTCCCGCCGCTACCGGCGGAAGTTTCCGAGCGCATCGACCGACTCAAGCGCGGAGAACTCGACGCCGGGGAGAAGATTAACCTCGCGGACCAGCTCGTCCGGCACCAGCGCCACGCGCTGGCACAGACGCTCTACGCCGAAGCCGCTCGCGGCGCGCCAGACGAAGTCTCCCCGCAGTCCTATTTCAACTGGGCTACCTCCGAGCTCGAGAGTGGCAAACTGCGTTCTGCCATCGCGAAGTACGATCGGATCCTGAGCTCACCGGACTTCGCCGACCAGGCCCTGCGCGCGAAGGCGGAACAGAATCTCAAGAAGGCTTTCTCCGCACCCCCGCCGTCGGAAAACGACAAGAAAAACAAAGACGAGAAGAAAGACAATAAAAAAGACAAGGGTTCCTCGGGCGGTAGCAGTCAGGAGAAGTCGGACCCGCAGAACGAGCAGGGCGGGAACAAGTCGGAGCAGGCCGGAGAGCAAGAGAAGAACCCCTTCGACCCGAAGAACCAGGACGAGAACAAGGACCGCGGCGGTACGGATAAGTCTGAGCCAAACCCCGCGGAGCCGGACGACGAAGAGAAGAACAACGAGCGCGAAGCGCCGCAGGTCGCGGAGGAGAAGGGGGAGAAGAAACCCTCGCCGCTCCTCGAGCAGCTCAAGCAAGACGACCGGAAGCTCCAGATGAAACTCATGAAGACGGATACGCAGCAGCGGAATCCGGGCCGAAAGGATTGGTAGCGATGAGACACGTATTTCTAATGCTCGGATTCTTCCTCTGGGCCGGACTCGCCCTCGGCGAGGACCTCGTGACGGTGGAGACGAACCCCCGGGACCCGATCCGCGGCGAGGTTTTCGAGGTTGTCTTCCGTTGCAAGGCGACGTCGAACGCCGAGCCGAGCATCAGCTTCAAACCCGTCGGCTTCGACGTTCTCGGAAAGAACGTGAAGGGCACGACGACGAGAACGGTCTACCAGAACGGCAAGTTCCAGACCTCGCGGGAGATCATCATTGCCTACCGCGCGAAGGCCGAGTCCGCGGGAAAGATTTTTCTGCGGGACGTGGCGGTGAAGATCGATGGCCAGGTCGTCACCGAAGCCGAGGTTCCCATCGAGGTCCTCGACGCGCCCAAAGAGCCGACCGTGGCCTTCGTCGGCGTGGACGTTCCGGAGAAGTCGGTGTACCTGGGCCAGGGGATGACGATCCGCTACAGCATCTACCTGCGCGCGGCACTCCAGAACTTCGACATCATGAAGTTCCCGAAGCTCGACGGCTTCATGAAGCGCTTTCTGCAAGCCCCCAATGGTGGCGAGCGCGTCACCATCAACGGCGAGCTCTTCCAGCGCTCGACGATCTATGTCGTGCGCGTGTTTCCAGAGCGGGAAGGCGAGCTCGTGGTGGATCCGATGGAGGTCTCTCTCACCTACAGCCTCGATCCCTTCGGTGGACTCGGCTTTGCGTTCGGTGGCGGCCGCGCGCCGCGCACCGTGAACTTGAAGAGCGATCCCGTGCGCGTGACGGTGCTGCCTCTGCCGCGCGAAGGACGGCCGAAGAACTTCTCGGGGCTCGTCGGAGCTCATCGCTTCGAGCTCAAGGTCGGCCACCCGAACCTGATCGTCAATGAGCCGATGGATGTGCGCCTTAGCGTCTCCGGACAAGGAGCGCTCGAGAGCTACGAAGCACCACCGATCTGGGAAACGGACAAGCTCGAAAAGTTTTCGGTGAAATCCGACCTCGGACTTGAGGGCATGGAGTCGGCGATCAAGACCTTCGACTACACCTACCTCGCCAAGGACGGCGGCGAGGTCGCCGCCGGAGTGCTCGAGTTGAGTTACTTCGATCCGAGGAAGAAGCAGTACGAGACAGTGACGAAGAAGCTCCCGGCGCTGCTGATTGCGGGGTCCGCGAAGAAGGCGACGGCTCCGAGGCCCGTGGAGAAAGCAGCCGGATCGACGACCAAAAAAACTCCTTCGACTCCTGCGGCGGCGTCCGGAGTTTTCGTGGCCGGAGCACCGTGGTGGCAGCAGATGACCTTCTGGTGGACCCTCCTCGCAGTGACGCTGCTGGCTTCGCTCTTTTGGCTCTTCGCCCGACGGCCTAGAAGGGCCGCGAGTGATCCGCAGCTGGAGGAGGTGCTCCGGCGCCTGGGCAAAGGGCCGGTGACGATCGGCGACCTCCTCCGCGCGCTCTACTCTCTCGGTGACCCCGCGGGCAAAGGTCTGGCGGAGTTCCTGCGGGACACGGGCCTGAGCGCAGAGGCGCGGGAGTACTTCGTCGCCGTCGCGGACCAGCTCCAGCGGGCGCAGTTCGGCGCCGCTCCCGGGGCGGCGGAAGTCGTCCTCGAGAAAAAGTACCTCCGCGAACTCATCCAGCGCCAGCGAGGTGGCCATGAAGCTCACTGACCTCCGCCAGCTCGACGCCCACGGTGCTCCGCGAGTCGCCGTGACGATCGGGAACTTCGACGGAGTCCACCTTGGACACCAGCAGCTCCTTCGCAGCCTCGCAGAGAAGGCCCGGGCCGAGGGCCTCGCGCTGGTGGTGATTACCTTTGTCCCGCACCCGCGCAAGATCCTCCGGGACGGTGCAGAGAGTTTCCTCATCACGAGCTACGAGCGCCGCGCCGAGCTGATCCTCGAGTGCGGCGTCGAGTTCGTCGTCGAACTGAACTTCACCCGCGACTTCAGCACCCAGAGTCCCGAGGAGTTCCTGCGCAATTCTGTGTTGGCCTACGACGGGTGCCGCGCCGTCTACCTCGGGTGGGACTTCGCGTTCGGAGCGAACAAGAGCGGAGGCGTCGACCTCGCCGAGCGCGTCTGTGCCCCTCGCGGCGTGCGCGTCGAGAGTGCGATCCCCTACGGCGTCGACGGCGAACAGGTTTCGTCCACTCTCGTTCGTAGTGCCCTCGCGCGCGGCGACGTCGCCCTGGCGGCGAGGCTCCTCGGAAGATGCCACACCCTCGAGGGCCTGGTCGTGAAAGGCGAAGGGCGCGGGAAACGCATCGGCATTCCGACGGCGAACCTGCAACGCGACCCGGACCTCCTAGCGCCGGGCCCCGGCGTCTACGCGACGGAAACGCTCACCCGCGGCATGAGCTACAAGTCGGTGACGAACATCGGCGTGAACCCGACCTTCAAGGAAGACGCGCGCGTCTCCGTCGAAACTCACATCCTCGACTTCGACGAAGACGTCTACGGCGAAGTGATCCGCGTTAAGTTCCTCGCGAAGCTCCGCGACGAGCGGAAGTTCCCCACGGTGAACGACCTCGTCGAGCAGGTGCGCCGGGACATCGAGCGGCGCCGGAGCGACGCGAGTGGATAGGTACTGCCTGATCGGCCGGGGCATCGCGCACTCGCGCTCTCCGGAGATCTACCGGACTTTGCTCCGCGGGCCCTTCACCTACGATCTCCTCGACGTCGCGAGCGTCGACGAACTACCTTCCGCGGAGACGCTCGCGGCGCGCTACCGAGGCGTGAACGTCACGGCCCCCTACAAGCAGCACTACGCGGCCTGGGCGCTGCCGACGGTAAAGCGCCTCGGCGCCGTGAACTGCCTGCGCTTCCGTGACGGCAGGCCGGAGGCGACGAACACGGACTACCTGGCGATGAGACACCTCGTGCGCGCCACGCAGGCGGAGGCCGGCGCCGCGGACTGGATCGTGCTCGGCGACGGGGCGATGGCCCGGACGACCATCGCCGTGCTGTCGGAACTCGGGCTCCCCTGGCGACAGTGCGCGCGCCGCCTAGGCCACGACCTGGCGGCACTTGGCCTCGCCGCCCGCGGCGCACCGGGGAGCGTGAGCGTGGTGGTGAATACCTGCGCCCGAGAGTACGTCTTCCAACAGAGTCTCCCAAGCGGCTGGCTCTTCTGGAACCTAAACTACGCTCACAGAGCACAGGACGAGGTCGCGAAGCAGCTCGGCTTCGATTACCGCGACGGATTCGCTCTGCTAAAACTCCAAGCGGAAGAGGCGGTTAAATTCTGGGAATTCCGTGGCTAGCCCTTAACTTCAATGGGTTATCGACCGAAATGCAAACAAAGCTAATTTCCGTAAAAGCCCAGGGTGAAAGATGATCCGCAAGGAATTCATTGAGGTCGTGACGAACACAGGGATGGCAACCCTCAAGGAGCTGCGTCGCCTCTCGATCGGGAAAGAGGACGACGTCTCCGAGTTCGAGCTCCTGCGCATGCCCTACTTCGACGAGAACAAATTCGCGAAGATCGCCTCAGAGAAATACTCGATGACCTTCATCGACCTGCGAAACGCCAAGGTGCCGGCGGAGACGATCTCGACGCTGAAGAAACGCCTCGTGGTAAAGTACCGCGCGATCCCGATCCAGAAGACGGTCTCGAAGGTTACGCTCGCGACCTTCGACCCGACGATCCCGCCGGAGGCGACGAAGGAGCTCTCGGACCACTTCAAGAAGCAGGTCGAGTTCATCCTCACGAACCTCTCTTCCTGGCGCAAGCTCTTCGCGAACATCCAGGATTCCGTCGACGACCTCATCGGAAACATCGTCGAGATCTCGGCGTCCAACCCGGCGGAGGAGAACATCCGCGCGGAAGACATCGGCGACGACGTCGTGACCTTCGTCAACCGCATGCTCGCCGAGGCGTTCATCAAAAAGGCCTCTGACATCCACGTCGAACCGTACGAAAAAAACTTCCGCATCCGCTTCCGGGTAGACGGCTCACTGGTCGAGGTCGCGTCGCCGCCGAAGAGCATGACCTCGGCGATCGTGTCGCGTCTCAAGATCATGTCGCAGATGGATATTTCGGAAAAGCGTAAGCCGCAGGATGGCCGGATCAAGCTGCTGATCGGCGGCAAGCCCATCGACTACCGCGTGTCTTCCCTGCCGACGCTCTTCGGCGAGAAAGTGGTGCTGCGGCTCCTCGACTCGAGCAACCTCCAGCTCGACATGACGAAGCTCGGCTTCGAGCAGAAGCAGCTCGACGTCTTCAAGGAGGGCATCATGCGGCCCTACGGCATGTGCCTCGTCACGGGCCCGACGGGCTCCGGTAAGACGACGACGCTCTACTCGGCGCTCGCCGAGCTGAACACGCCGGACAACAACATCTCCACGGCCGAAGACCCCGTCGAGTTCAACCTCGAAGGCGTGAACCAGGTGAACGTCAAGAAAGACATTGGCCTGACCTTCGCGTCCTCGCTGAAGGCCTTCCTGCGGCAGGATCCGGACATCATCATGGTGGGGGAGATCCGGGACCTCGAGGTCGGAGAGATCGCCGTCGAAGCCGCCCTCACGGGCCACCTCGTCCTTTCCACGCTCCACACGAACGACGCACCGGCGACGGTCACGCGCCTCTTGAACATGGGCATCGAACCCTTCCTCGTCGTCGCCGCCCTGAACGTGGTGGTGGCGCAGCGCCTGTGCCGGAAGATCTGTCTGAACTGCCGCGAGGAGCGCAAGAGCTCCATCGAGGAGCTCATCGCCTGCGGCTTCGCGCCGGCGTCCGCGGAGAAGATCAAGGTGTACCAGGGCCGCGGCTGCGACATGTGCAACGGCACGGGCTACAAAGGGCGCGTTGCGATCTACGAAGTGCTGCCGATGACCCCGAAGGTGCGCGACCTCATCATTAAGCACTCGTCGACCGACGACATCAAACGCCAGGCCATCCGCGACGGCATGAAGACGCTGCGGATGTGCGCGCTCACGAAAGTGGCGCAGGGACTAACAACACTCGAAGAGGCGCTCGCGAACTCGGCGTCCGATAACTTGTAGGCGAGGGACATATGGCCAATCCGAACTCCACATCCACTATGACCAAAGGCGCCGACCCCTCCGTCGAGAGCCTGCAGATCCAGCAGCTCTTCAAGGTCATGGTCGAATCCGGCGCCTCGGATCTGCACGTCACCGTCGGAACCGCCCCAGGGATGCGGATCAGCGGCGACATCGTCAAGGTGAAGGTCGGCGCGCTCGGGCCCGACGACACGAAGCGCCTCATCTACCAGATCCTCACGGAGAAGCAGAAGGCCGAACTCGAAAAGAACCTCGAGCTCGACTTCTCCTTCGGTGTGAAGGGCCTGGCGCGCTTCCGCGCTAACGTGTTCTACTCGAAGGGCGCCGTCGCTGCGGTCTTCCGCCAGATCCCGAGCCTCATCCCGGACTTCGACGCCCTCGGGTTGCCGAAGGTTCTCCTCGACATCGTGAACGTGTCCTCTGGACTGGTGCTCGTGACGGGGCCAACGGGCTCCGGTAAGTCGACCACGCTCGCCGCGCTCATCGATCGACTGAACTCGACGGTACCGGGGCACATCATCACGCTCGAAGACCCCGTCGAATTCGTGCACCAGCACAAGCTCTCACTGGTGAACCAGCGCGAGATCGGAGCCGACACGCTGACCTTCGCGAAGGGCCTGAAGTCGCTGCTGCGCCAGGACCCGGACATCGTGCTCGTGGGTGAGCTGCGAGACCAGGAAACGATCGAAGCCGCGCTGACCATCGCCGAGACGGGTCACCTGGTCTTCGGGACCCTTCACACGAACTCGACGGTGCAGACGATCAACCGAATCGTGAACGTCTTCTCCTCAGACCAGCAGTCGCAGATCCGCACGCTGCTTTCGTTCGTGCTCCAGGGGGTGATCGCGCAGCAGCTCCTGCCGAAGATCCCGAAGGGCCGCGTCGCGGTCCAGGAGATTCTCCGCATCACGCCCGCGATCCGCAACCTCATCCGCGAAGATAAGATCCACCAGATCTACTCGCAGATGCAGATCGGCCAGGAAGAGACCGGCATGGTGACAATGAACCAGACCCTCAAGCGCCTCCTGGACGCCGGAGTGATCAGTAACGAGTCGGCGATTTCCTACTCGAACAACCCGGAAGAGTTACACCGGATGCTCGGCGGCGCGGCGACGACGCAGAAGAAAAAGGCATAGAGACCGTAGATGGCGAAGTTTAAGTACACCGGAATGAAGGATGACGGGAAGCGCGTCGAAGGCATGGTCGACGCGGAGACCCTGAAGGAGGCGAAGAGGATTCTTCGCCGGCAAGGTGTGCGCCCGACGAAAGTCATCCCGCCCTCGGCGCTCGAGCTCGACCTCGGCCAGTGGATGGTGGACAAGGGTCTCTCGAAGCCCTTCGGCCTCATCGAACTCATGCGCTTCACGCGGCAGTTCTCGATCCTCGTGAACGCCGGCGTGCCGATCATGGAGTGCCTCGAGATCCTCTACAAGCAAGAGCGCAACCTTTTCTTGAAGAAGACCATCAAGAACGTCGCCTCGCAGGTCGAAGCCGGCAAGTCGCTCTTCGATGCGCTGCTGGGAACGAAGAGCTTCGACAAGCTCTACTGCAACCTCGTCAAGGCCGGAGAAGCTGCGGGTATCCTCGATACGATTCTTAACAAGCTCGCCGAGTTCCTCGAGCGCCAGGACGCGCTCCGCAAGAAGGTGAAAGGGGCGCTCACGTACCCGGCCATCGTCGTCGTCGTGGGGATCCTCGTACTCTGGGGCCTCATGACCTTCGTCGTCCCGCAGTTCGTCGGCATCCTCCAGGACACGGGCCAGCAGATCCCGGCGATCACCCAGTTCGTCATCGACATGTCGAACTTCTTCCGCAGCTACACCCTCCTCATGCTACCGCTCTTCGGCGGCGCGATCATCGTCTTCGTGAACTTCATCAAGACTAAAGAGGGGAAGCTCGCCTGGGACCGCTTCCTCATGCGGGCACCGCTCTTCGGTGAGCTCGTCATCAAGGCGAACCTCGGCTCTTTCACCCGCACGCTCGCGACGATGCTCTCGGCGGGGGTGCCGATCATCGACGCCCTTGACATCTGCATCGACACCCTCGACAACCAGCAGATCGCGAAGGACCTCAAGCTCGTGCGGAAGGCGGTCACCGAAGGTAAGTCGATCACCGAGCCTCTGAGCCGCATCAAGTACTTCCCGGACCTCGTCACCCAGATGATGAAGGTCGGCGAAGCCACCGGTAACCTCGATTCCATGCTGCTCAAGGTGGCGAACGTCTTCGAGGAAGAGGTGAACGAGGTCGTCGACGGCATCACGAAACTCATCGAACCATTTATCCTCGTCGTCCTCGGCGGCATGGTGGGCGTGGTGCTGATCGCGATGTACCTTCCGATCTTCCTCTCCGCGGGCGGGGGCGACGATGAGGACGGCGGCGGCGGTAACCGAGCGGACGTGGCGGAGTAGTCGCCCACTTCTGTTGGGTACTCCGTGGCTCCGGCACGAAGAATTAATGCATTAGCTCGGCAGTCGAAAGGCAGCGCTTGGGCCAAGCAGTGGATTCTTCGGGTTTCTTTTATTTTTTACGATTTGTTGTAAAATTTAAACAACGGCTCCGGCTCTTAACGCCGGGGATGTTAACAAACGGCGCTCTCTCTTAATGAGGTGCCATCCAGGAGGATCTATGAAATTTTTGGGCTTGAAGGACGAAGGGTTTACCCTCGTCGAGCTGATGGTCGTCGTGGCCATCATCGGTGTCCTGTCTGCGGTCGCGGTTCCTAACTTCCAGAAGTACCAAGCAAAGTCGAAGACGTCTGAGGCCAAGCTCCAGCTCTCCGCGGCTTACACCGCCGAGCAGTCGTTCTTCTCAGACTTCGATACCTACCACACGTGTCTGAAGTTCATGGGCTACAACCCGATGAACGAATCGCTCCAGCGCTTCTACGCGGTCGGCTTCGTGACCGCCGCCTGCGGCGCCACCTGCGACGGCATCGCCACCACGAACGGTGCGGTGGTCGGCGCAGGCGCCTGCGTCTCCGCGCTCACGGCCAACGAATCGGCCTTCCCCGCCGGGAAGCAGATGGGTAGTATCGCCGCAGCCGGCACCACCCACATCCCCGCGACGGTGATCTCCGAAACAACCTTCACCATCGGCGCCGGCGGCATCATCGACCGAAACTTCACCACCAACGCCAACTCTTCGGCCTTCACGATCGACCAGGACAAGCGCCTCCGTCAGATCCGTCCCGGCTACTAGAACCCGACCACAGCGAAGTTCATCTCGAAGGGGGGCTCTCGGCCCCCCTCTTTATTTCCGCAGCTTCGTCTTCACCAGGGGCTTCGCGGCACTCCAGCTTCCCGCCGCCGAGCGCACGTATGGGGCTCCGTCGAAGTCGCTGCGCCGGCACTCGGCTCTCCCGGCGTTGAGGCAGGCGAGGTCGATCTCCGCGCGCAGCGAGTAGAGCTGCTCGTAGAGCCGCCGGCGAGTTTCGTCGTCCCCGCGCTGTTTTTCCCACATCGCCAGCGTCAGCCGGAAGGCTTCCTCGGGGCCGAAGGACTGGTTCGCGATCTTCCCGAAGAAGGTGTCGAAGTAGTGGGGCCGGTCGGGGTGGTCTTTGATGCGGTCGAAGAACACGAAGCTCTCCGCCGGGTTGGAGCGTTCGATCGCGAAGAGGAACCCGAGCTGCCAGTTGAGGTGGTAGTCGTCCGGGAAGAGGGCCAGGCCCGAGCGCATCAGCTCTTCGGCGCCGGGCAGGTCGTCTTTGACGACCATGAGGTACTGGCCTCCGAAGCGGTAGGCTTCGTAGAAGCGCGGGTCGAGCTGCGTGATGCCCTTGAAGCGCAGGTACATCCACGAACGCAGCTCGGTGCCCGCGTAGTGGTCGAGGTCGCTCTCGAGGAGCGTGTGCACCCAGCTGAGGTCGGCGACGGCGCGCTTCATCCCGAGAGCCGCGAACTTCACGAATTCGGAACGCATCGTGATCGCGACGAGCTCGCGGTTCACCTCGATCGGCGGAAGCGTGCCCCAGCGGCGCAGGGCACTCGCGGCGCCGAAGCTGGCGAGAGCGATGGCGAGAAAGACGGAGCTTCGCATTGCTAATTCTTCTTGGGTTCTAGCATAATAGCATTATGCTGGAATTTCTGAATGTCTCCAAAACATTTAAGAGCGATCTGCTGGCGAAGCCCTTCAGCGCTCTGCGGGACGTGAGCTTTCAGATTCCCGACGGCGCCATGATCGGTTTCCTCGGCGCCAACGGCGCCGGCAAGACCACGTCGATCAAGGTCATCCTCGACTTCATCCGGCCCGACGCCGGGGAGGTCCGCTTCGCGCCTCACCTGAGGACCGCTGGAGGCGCCATCGACTTCGCGAAAATCGGCTACCTCCCCGAGCGGCCCTACTTCTACCCACACCTCACGGGCCGCGAGTTCGCTACCTACATGGGTCAGCTCTCTGGCATGCGCAAAGCGCGGATCGCCGACGAACTCCGGCGCCACGCCGAGCGCTTCCGCTTGAGCGCCGCGCTCGATAGGCCACTGCGAACCTACTCGAAGGGCATGCTCCAGCGCATGGGCTTCCTTGTCACGATCCTGCACGACCCGCAGCTCATCATCCTCGACGAGCCCCTTTCGGGCCTCGACCCCGTGGGTCGCCTCGAACTGAAAGAGATCATGGTGCAGGAGCGACGCGCAGGGAAGACCGTGTTCTTCAGCAGCCACATCGTACCGGACGTCGAGGAGATCTGCGACCGAGTCATCTTTCTGCGTGCGGGCCAGCTGGTGTACGACGGCTCCGTCGACAAGCTGCTGCGGGAGCACCTCCGGCAGTCCTACGTCCTGGCGGTTCCGGCCGGCACGGCGCCGCCGCCGATCCCGGTGAAGGATCGGGAGCGGAGCTCTCCGGAGTTCGTCACCTGGGAGGTCGCGGCGGAGCACAAGGACGCGCTGGTGCGCGAGCTCGCCGCGCGGGACGTGCCGATCTTCTCTCTCGTGCAGGAACGGCCTTCGCTCGAAGAAATCTTCTACCACATCAAGCGGTGAGCCCAGTGGACCAACTCGCAAAAGCCTTCATCGTCGCTAGCTACACTTTCCGGGACCTCTTGCGCAGTAAGATCCTCTGGAACGCCGCTCTCGTCGGCTTTGGCCTCGCGCTCGTGTCCTTCATCGCCGGAGAGTTCACCTTCGGGGTTCCGGCGCGCGTGGCGACGGACCTGGGCCTCGCGGCGCTCTCGCTCTCCGGCTATGGCCTGAGCTTCTTCGCGGCGATCTCCCTCATCCGCCAGGAGGAGGAGTCGCGCACTATTTACCTGATCATCTCGCGGCCCATCGCGCGCTCGGTGTTCCTGCTCGGAAAGCTCGCCGGAGTGGCGGCATTCCTCGCGCTGAACTACGCCCTCATCCTGGCCTTCATCCTCGGGGCGCTTGCGATCTTCGGATCATCCCTCGGGCCGACCGGCTGGGCGGCGGTCGCGCTCTCTTTCGTGGAACTCCTCCTGCTGCTCGTGCTGCTCGTGCTGGTTTCCCTCGTCGCGAACCGAGCGCTCACGATCATCGCGGGCCTGGTGATCCTCGTCGGCGGCCACGCCCTCGGCGAAACGCGCCAGCTGAGTTTCGTGAAGAACCTCCCCTGGCTCGACAAGACGGTGGCCATCTTCGATGTCGTGTTCCCGAGCCTCCATCGGCTGAACCTCAAGGACCATGTGCTCTACGAAGTGAGCGTTCCCGGGAGCGCCGTCGCCGCAGCTCTCGCCTACGCGCTCTGCTACGGGCTGGCGGCGCTCTGCCTCGCGGGCTACCTCATTGAACGAAAGGACTTCGATTGAGCCACCTCTCTTTGCACGGCCTCTACCAGGCC